>DASZYU010000093.1:0-26707 GCA_035545215.1 Puia sp. | reverse complement strand
GCGGGGGCCGGCATGGATCGGGGATGGGCCGGCATGGATCGGGCGGTCAGGATGCATCGAGGTGGGGTATGGACCGAGGGCGCCTCGTGCACACGCACCGGAGGCCGGAGGGCAGGGACGTCGCCGGCCGGTCAGGACTCGCCCAGATCGATCTCGGTGTTGTCGCCGATGTTGAGGCTGCGGGACTCGCCTTTGACCTCGGTGTCGCTGCCGATCAGCGAGTGGGTCAGTACAATATCATAGAGGTCGGCGAACGAGCCGATGATCGAATCCTTCAGAATGGAATAATTGACACGTGTTTTTTCTCCGATGGCGACGTTGGGGCCGACGATCGAGTTGCGGATGTCGCACCCGGGCGCAATGCTCACCGGCTGGATGATTATGGTGTTCTCGAACTGGTGTTCGGGCGCAATGTTGCCGCCGAATTTCTTGAGCAGCTTGGCATTCGATTCGAGCAGGGTCTCCTTCTTGCCGCAGTCGAACCAGTTGGACACCTTGAAGGCGCGAAATTTGCCGCCGCTGCGGATCATGCATTCGATGGCGTCGGTGAGGCTATACTCCCCGTAAGACGTGACATGGTTCTGAATATTGGCTTCCAGGCAATTGAACAGCACGCCGCTCTCCCGGATCCGGTAGATGCCTACGAGGGCCATATTTGATTTTGGGATCTGCGGTTTTTCAACCACCCGCTCGATGAACCCATCGTCGCCCATCTCCGCCACGCCGAAATTGCGGGGGTCGTCGACGCGTTTAACGCCGAGCATCGAAGTGGACTGATTGAGGACGTCCTTGACATCGTATTCACAGATCGTGTCGCCAAGCACGATGAACAATTCGTCGTCGCCGACGATGTGTCTCGTCAGCAAGACCGCGTGACCGATACCCTGGCGTTCGTTCTGATAAACAAAATGCGCGGTCAGGTGCGGGTATTTTTGTTTCACGAAGTCCTGGATCTTCTCGCCCAGGTAGCCAACGATAAAAATGAACTCGGTGATCCCGGCTTCCGTCAACTGGTCGACTATGATGGAGAGGATCGTCTTACCCGCCAGTGGGATCAAAGCCTTTGGTTGCGTATAAGTATGCGGACGTAATTTTGTACCAGCGCCTGCTACAGGAATGATCGCTTTCATGTTGGTTGTCTTCAGGTCCTCCGGACACCGTCCGGTTGCGCGTGTAAAATAAAGAAATTCGGCGGACTCCGCCCGCTTGGCGGAAATTATTCTTTTTGGCCTACCTTTACGCCATGCAAAAGGACACTTTAGTTTTTGACCTCATCGAGAAAGAGCTGGAACGTCAACGGCATGGCATCGAACTGATCGCTTCGGAGAATTTCACTTCCCTGGCGGTGATGCAAGCCATGGGCACGGTACTCACGAATAAATATGCCGAAGGATATCCCGGCAGAAGATATTATGGCGGTTGCGAGATCGTCGACCAGGTGGAACAACTGGCAATCGACCGACTGAAAAAAATCTTCAATTGCGATTACGCCAATGTACAGCCGCACAGCGGCGCGCAGGCCAACGCGGCGTTGATGCTGTCGATCCTCCAACCGGGGGACACGATCCTCGGTCTCGACCTGAGCATGGGAGGTCATTTAACACACGGTTCGCCCGTCAATTTTTCCGGAAAGTTGTATCGCCCGGTGTCGTATGGCGTGGGACGCGGGGACGGCCTCGTCGATTACGGAATGATGGAAGCGGTGGCCAAAAAAGAAAAACCCAGGCTCATCATCTGCGGCGCCAGCGCCTACAGCCGCGATTGGGACTACGCGCGTATCCGCTCCATAGCCGACTCCGTCGGCGCCTTCGTTATGTGCGATATGGCGCATCCGGCCGGTCTCATCGCCAAGGGTCTTCTCAAGAGTCCTTTCGAGCATTGTCATTTTGTGACTTCCACCACGCACAAAACGCTGCGCGGTCCGCGCGGAGGTCTGATCCTCATGAAAAAAGATTTCGACAATCCATTCGGTTTAAAGGATGTGAAAGGCAATATCCGCCCGATGAGCAATCTCATCGACATGGCTGTTTTCCCCGGCACGCAAGGCGGTCCGCTGGAGCATGTGATCGCAGCCAAGGCCGTCGCATTCGGCGAGATCCTGTCGAACGATTTCACCGACTATGCGCGGCAGATCGTCTCCAACGCGCAGGCAATGGCCGGGGCTTTTCTCAACAAAGGCTATCATATCGTCAGCGGCGGGACGGACAACCATTTGCTGCTGATCGATCTGCGCAATAAGAATATCAGCGGGAAGAAGGCGGAGAATGTCCTGGGCAAGGCTGACATCACGGTCAATAAGAACATGGTGCCTTACGACGACAAAAGCGCCTTCATCACGTCCGGCATCCGGGTCGGCGTACCGGCCGTGACAACGCGCGGCATGAGGGAAACGGATATGATCACGGTCGTGGAAATGATCGACAGGGCGCTGATCAACGCCGAGAATGAGGACGCGCTCCATGCGCTGCGCGGCGAGGTTAACGGCTTCATGAAGCAGTTCCCGCTGTACGCGGAATTGCCGGAACTGGTATAAAACTTCCTGGTTATGCTGCAAAGAAAACAAACCCTCTGGACCTTATTGGCCGCGATCTGTGCGGCCCTTACCTTCAATTATTCCTTTTATCACGGAAATGTCGTGGTCGGACAGTATGGTCACGAACTACGGTATCTTACCGCCTGGCCACACTATGTCAATGGCCGCAGCGGAAGCCTGCTGATCACGGTCCTCACGCTCGTCCTCATCGTGGGAGCGTTGTGGAATATCTTCAATTATAAGAACAGGACGAGGCAGTTCTGGATCACCATAGTGCTGATCGTCCTCTCGTTGTTGAATATCTTCCTGTACTGGAGGGCCATGACCGATTTCCAGGAAGGCGGGATGAGCCTTTCGTCGGCCTTTACCCTGTTGATCCCGGTTTTCCTCATCCTGGCGGCAAGAGGCATCCGGAAAGACGAAAAATTGGTTAAAAGCGCGGACAGGCTCCGCTAGGAATGCAACATCCCGCCGGTTTTTGGTACATTAAAGGAATAATTCCCCTCCTTTATGTTCCGAAACTATCTCCGCACTGCCTTCCGCAATCTCTCGAAGCATTGGGGTTTTTCGCTGCTTAATATTGTCGGGCTGACCGTCGGGATGGTCGCCTTTTTCCTCATCTTTCTCTATGTCCGGTTCGAACTCAGCTATGACACCATGCATAGCAAGGGTGACCGCATCTACCGCATCATCTGCAATCTCCAGACGCCGACCGAGATGCTGCCCCTGAATCAGCCTTCCTGGGCTGTCGCGCCGCATCTCGCAGGACAGTTGCCGGAGGTCGAGGCGGCCGTAAGGGTCTCGCAGGGCGACAACTGGCTGGTCACCCAGGGAGACGAGCATTTCCTGCAGGAGGACGTGGCGATGGTGGATTCGAATTTCCTGCAAGTCTTCGATTTTCCCCTGTTGAAAGGCAACCGGGCCACCGCGCTGAAGGAACCGAACAGCGTAGTGCTGACCGAAACCACCGCAAAGAAATTCTTTGGCAACGCCGACCCGATGGGCAAGCCGCTTTTGCTGACCCGGGGTAAGATGCACGCCACCGTCACGGGCGTCCTGAAAGATATACCCGACAACTCGCAGATCAAGGCGAGCATGCTCGTCTCCATCAGCACGGTCACGCGGAACAACGGCGGCGGACCCTCGCCCGACGACCAATGGGGCAATTACGGTCCGCAGGCCTATGTACTGCTGAAACCGGGCGCCAGTGCGTCGCTCCTCCAGCGCAAGTTCCCCGCCTGGCTGGAAAAGATGAACGGCAAGGAGATGCACGAGAACCACATGATCCCTACCCTCCTGCTCGAGCGGCTAAGGGATATCTATCTGCGCAGCGACCGGGACGATTCGAAAACGGGTCACATCACCAATGTCTATATCTTCTCGATCATCGGCGCCTTCATCCTCATCATCGCGTGTATCAATTTCATCAACCTCACGACCGCCCGATCCGCCGAGCGCGCCAAGGAAGTAGGCATCCGCAAGGTGATCGGCGCGCTGAAACCGCAACTGGCGCGGCAGTTCATCGGAGAGAGCGTGATCCTCTGCCTCATCTCTTTCCTGCTGGCCGTCCTGCTGACCGCACTGCTGATCCATCCCTTCAACCAACTGGCGGGCAAGGTTGTCAGTCGCGGCATTTTCGCGCACCCGGTCGACCTCCTCATCCTGCTCGGGATCGCCATCCTGATCGGGATCGCAGCCGGTTTCTACCCGGCGCTGGTGTTGTCTTCCTTCCAACCTGTGAGCGTCCTGAAGGGACGATTCGCCACCGGCACCAGGGGTATCTTTCTGCGAAAGTCGCTGGTAGTCGTCCAGTTTACGATTGCAACGGCGCTGATCATCGGTACGCTCGTGGTATGGCAACAATTGAATTACATGCGGAGCCAGGACCTCGGTTTCAACCAAACGCAGAAATTGGTGTTTGACACCCGGGGCGATTCAGCCAGGCTGACCTTGAAACAGGAAGTCTTGCGGGTGCCCGGCGTGCTGGCCACCGCTATGTCGAGTAGCGTCCCCGGGACCGGCAATCCCGGCGCCTATTCGCAGATCCAAAACAGGAGAGGAGACATGCAGGTCGCCAACCTGGACCTTTACTTCGTGGATTTCGATTATATCCCCGTATTGAAGATGAAAATGGTTGCGGGCAGGCCTTTCTCGCGGGAATTCATGACCGACACGACGCACTCGATGATCCTCAATGAAGCTGCGGTCCGCGAATTCGGGTATACCTCTCCCGATCAGGCAGTGGGAAGACAATTCGATCAGTGGGGCAGAAAAGGAACCATCGTCGGAGTTGTAAAAGACTTCCATTTCCATGGGCTCCAGGAAGTGATCAAGCCGCTGAGCATGCGAATCGAGCCGCAAGGCTGCGACCTGCTTATCGTCAATGTGGAAGGGCATAACATCCCAACCACCGTTGCGGCGATCGAGAAACTCTGGAAGCAACTTCTCCCGGACAAACCTTTCAGCTATTTCTTCCTCGACGAACACTTCGACAAACAATACAGGGCGGAAGACCGGTTTGGCCGGCTATTCCTCTATTTCGCGTTCCTCGCGATCCTGATCAGTTGTCTCGGGCTCATGGGTCTGGCTTCCTACAGCACGGTCCAGCGGACGAAAGAGATCGGAGTGCGGAAGATCGTCGGCGCGTCCGTCCGCAGCATCGTGGTACTGTTGTCGAAAGATTTTTTGATATTGGTGGCGATCGCTTTCCTGCTTGCGGGTCCGGCGGCCTTTTATTTCCTGCATGAATGGCTGCAGGGATTTGCGTACCGGATACCCATCTACTGGTGGATCTTCGCGACCGCGGCGGTCCTGGCACTTTTGGTAGCGGTCCTCACGGTCGCTTTTCAGGCGGTGCGCGCCGCGACGGCCAACCCAGTCGTGAGTTTGCGGGTAGAGTAATTATCCAAATACCATCCATATGTTGCGAAATTATTTGCGCGTCGCATTCCGGAACCTTTGGCGGCAAAAGGGCTTTTCATTGCTCAACATCCTTGGCCTGACGATCGGAATGTCGGCCTGTTTCCTTATCTTCCTGTATGTCAGGTTCGAACTCAGCTATGACCATTTCCATTCGAAAGCCGACCGGATCTATAACGTCGTATGCGATATCAACAATCCGACGGAGGTGCTGCATTTCGGCGTTGCGGCGCCCGGAATGCCAGTAGCGGCCAAAAGGGATTTCCCCGAGATCGAAAAACAGGTGCGGTTCAGCAATGGCAACATCCTGGTCCGGCGCGGCGACGTCAAGATCCAGGAGGACAATATGGCTTTTGCAGACTCGACTTTCTTCGAGATCTTCGATTTCCCATTGCTGAAAGGCGACCCCGCCACGGCTTTGCGCGGACCGCTGACCGTCGTGCTGTCGGAGACTGCCGCAAAGAAATATTTCGGCTCGGCCGATCCGATGGGACAGCACCTCCTCGTGTTTAACGATGGCCAACCGGCGACGGTCACGGGTATCATGAAGGATATGCCGGAGAATACCGAGCTGAAGACGGACATGCTGATGTCGATGTACAACGGCCCGCAGGATTCGTCGCGGGACAAGAACTGGGGCGGGTTCGGGGTCCTTGCCTTCTTCCTGCTGAAACCGCACGCCGATGCACGCGCGTTGCAAAACAAATTCCCCGCCTTCCTACAGAACCATATCGGCAAGATGATGAAGGACAACAACCAGTCCTATACCTATATCCTCGAGCCGCTGAAGGACTACTACCTGAAATCGACACCCGGCAATGCCAGGGGCAGCCTCACGAATATCTATGTGTTCAGCATAGTCGGCATCTTCATCCTGCTGATTGCAGGAATCAATTTCGTGAACCTGACGACGGCGCGGTCGACGGAAAGGGCAAGGGAGGTAGGGATACGCAAGGTGATCGGCGCAGAAAGACAACAACTCACGGGGCAATTCCTCGGCGAATCGGTGATCCTGTGCGTGATCGCATTCGTCCTGTCGGTCGGCGTATGTGCGGCACTGTTGCCCAGCTTCAATTTCCTGGCTGGAAAGACCATCAGTACCGGGATTTTCCATCACCCCGGCTATATCGCGACGCTGCTGCTGATCTCGCTGGGTATCGGGCTGCTGGCGGGCATCTATCCGGCGCTGGTGCTTTCCGCGTTCCAGCCGATTGTCGTATTGAAAGGTCGTTTCGCCACCGGCGCGCGTGGCTTGTTATTGCGGAAAGGCCTGGTGATCTCGCAATTCACCATTTCCATCGGGCTCATCGCGGCCACCCTGCTCGTAGGCTACCAATTGAGCTATATGCGTCAACAGCAGCTTGGGTTCAGCAAGGAGCAGGAGCTGGTGCTGGACACGCACGGGGACGACCACCGCGCAGCGTTGAAGCAGGAGATCAGGACCCTGCCCGGCGTGGTTTCCGCCGCCATGTCCTCCAGTACACCCGGGTCCGGCTGGATGAACGCCTATTCGATCATCGAGAATCAAAAAGGGGAGATGCAGATCTGCGCCCCCGATCTTTTCTTTGTCGATTTCGATTTTATCCCACAATACCAGATCAAAGTGGTGGCCGGCCGCACGTTCTCCCGGGACTACGGAGCCGACACCACGCAATCCATGATCCTGAACGAAAGGGCAGTGCGGATGCTGGGTTACCGCCGCCCACAGGACGCGGTCGGCAGGAGTTTTGACCAGTGGGGCCGGAAGGGCAAGATCATCGGCGTCGTCAAAGATTTCCACTACGCGGGCCTGCAGGAGGAGATAAGGCCGCTGAGCCTGCGCATCGAGCCGGACGGCTGCAACATCCTCTCGGTAAAAGTGGCTACGACGGATCTGAAGCGGACGATCGCCGGGATTGAAAAAGCCTGGCATACCATCCTTCCGAACCAACCCTTCAGCTATTTCTTCGTCGATGAGCAATTCGACAAACAGTATCGCGCGGAAGACCGCTTTGGCCGGCTCTTTCTTTACTTTTCGATCCTCGCTATCTTCATCTCCTGTCTGGGACTGCTTGGGCTGGCTTCCTACAGCACGCTGCAACGGACCAAGGAGATCGGCGTCCGGAAGGTGCTCGGAGCGAGTGTCGGCGGGATCGTGCGGCTGTTGTCAAGAGATTTCCTGCTCCTGGTTGGGATCGCTTTCCTGGTTGCCACGCCCGTTTCGATCTGGTTGATGAAGGGGTGGCTCGAAGGATTCGCCTTCCGGGTGAATATCTTTTCGGCATGGTGGATCTTCGTTGCCGCGGGTTTAACGGCTATGCTGATAGCGATGCTAACGATTAGCTTTCAGGCGATCCGGGCAGCTTTGGCCAACCCGGTCGACAGCCTGCGAACCGAGTGATCGCGCGGGCGCAGCAGGTTTCCCGGCGGCGCTCGGGCGGGCGATGTTTAAAAAATTTTCTTGGCGGAATCGGAACTTTCCCTAATTTTACAGCGTTAAATGATTTACGGTAGTAAAACCCGGGCCGTTGCATGGGAAGTAAGGAGAGAATTCATCGATTAAAGGAGCAGACCAAGGTGAACATCCTGGATGCGGCCTACGACATCGTGAAAGACGAGGGATGGCAGGCGCTGAGTATGCGCAAGATCGCTGACAGGATCGAATACACCGCGCCGATCATCTATGAATACTACGCCAATAAAGAGGCGATCCTGCATGAGTTGACCAGGAAGGGGTTCGTCATGCTGGCCGAACGGATGAAGGAAGCCCGCGATAAGCACCAGGACCTCGCGGCGCAGATCGAAGCCCTTTGGCTCGCTTACTGGAATTTTGCCTTCCAGGAAAAGGAGTATTACCAATTGATGTTCGGCGTAGAGGTCAACTGCTGTATGATGGATGAAATCTTACCTACCGGCACCACACCCTATGATATAGCCGCCCGCCCAATCGCGGATATGATGGGCATCGGCGATCCGGAGGACGATCGGGTCTGTACCAAATACTATACGTACTGGTCGATCATTCACGGGCTGATCTCGATCAACATCGTCCGAAAAGGAACGTCGGATGAGATCAACCGCCAGATACTCAAAGACGCGATCACCGGTATCACCCGGTCGCTTACGCGTCAGCAGTAGCCTGGCTACCCCCCTGCTGTACCAGAAAAAAGATCACATTGCTTGTCCAGATTGACGTCGTCTGTGCGTCATTCCTATGAAATAACGCGTCTAAGTTAACACCATTAAACAATTTAATCAGGTTATGAGAAAGTATGTTGTTTTTTCGCTTTTAATCGCAGCAGCCGCCGTTTATTTTAGCAGCTGTAACCAGGCCCAGGGGACTCAGGCCGCGCCGCCCCCGCCTTCGCTACCCGTCTTCCCGGTTCAAACTTCGGATGTCACGACCTATCTCGAATATACCGCTACACTGGAAGGAAAGACCAATGTCGAGATCCGGCCGCAGGTCAGCGGCTACCTGGAAAAGATCTATGTCGAAGAGGGATCGTTCGTGAAAGCTGGCCAACCCCTATTCAAGATCAACGACCGTCCTTATGACGCCCAGTTGCGCAACACCGAGGCCGATATCCAGGCAGCAAAAGCCAATATGGAAAAAGCCGCCATTGAAGTGCACCGTCTGCAGCCGCTGGTCGATAACAAGGTCATCTCCGATGTGCAATTGCGCTCGGCGCAGGCAGCCTATGAACAGGCCAGGGCGCAGGTCGCCCAGGCGGAAGCAGCCGGCAACAATGCCGGTATCAATCTGGGCTACACCTTGCTGAGGGCCCCGGTAGACGGTTATATCGGAAGGATCCCGTTCAAGACCGGTTCCCTGGTCGGCAAGGGAGAGCCTCAACCGCTGACCGTTTTGTCCGACATCAAAGAAGTGTACGCCTATTTTTCGATGAGTGAGTACGATTTCCTCGCCTGGACGCAACGGGCGAAGGGCGGGACCATCCAGGAAAAGATCGGGGGGATGCCACCGGTGCAGCTGCAACTGGCGGATAACACTATCTATCCTTCCAAAGGCCGGGTCCAACTGATGGAAGGCCAGTTCGACAAGACAATGGGTACCGTCAGTTTCCGCGCCGTTTTCCCGAACGCCGAAGGTCTGTTGCGGACGGGCAGCACGGGCAAGGTGCGCATCCCGCAGTCGACCTCCGCGATCATGCCGGTCCCCCAGACCGCCACGTATGAGTTGCAGGACAAGGTATTCGTCTTTACCGTCGGCGACAGCAACAAGGTGTCCAGTCAGCCGCTGCACATCGTCGGGAAAACGACGGGATGGTACCTTGTGGACAAGGGTGTGCGACCCGGCGACCGGATCGTGTACGCGGGCATGGACCGCCTGCAGGACGGCGCGGTCATTCATCCGCAATTATTATCAGCAGACAGCCTGTTTCGGTTGATGCCGCTTTAAAGAAATCAACAACCATATTACTATGCTTAAGAAATTCATCGAGCGACCGGTGTTATCGACCGTCGTGTCCATCATATTGCTGCTGTTGGGGGTGCTGTCCGTGATGACGCTGCCCGTGACGCTGTTTCCGGATATCGCTCCCCCGAGCGTCGTAGTGTCGGCCAATTATCCCGGCGCAAATGCGGAAGTAGTGGCCCGCTCGGTCGCTACGCCGCTGGAAGAATCGATCAATGGGGTCGAGAACATGACGTATATGACCTCCAACTCGAGCAACGACGGCAGCATGACGCTGACGGTCTATTTCAAACAGGGGACCAACCCGGATATCGCATCCGTCAATGTCCAGAACAGGGTGGCGAAGGCGACGAGCCAGATCCCGCAGGAAGTGATACAGGCGGGTATTTCCACGCAGAAACAGCAGAACAGCATCATCATGTTCATTGCCGTTTATTCGGAGGACAGCACGTATGATGAGACCTTTTTACAAAATTATATCAAGATCAACCTGATCCCCCGGTTGCAGCGTATCCCCGGAGTCGGCGATGCGCAGGTCTTCGGCGCGAAGGACTATTCCATGCGTATCTGGCTCAAGCCGGACCGGCTGGCAGCCTATGGTCTGTCGCCCATGGAGGTGACATCCGCCATCAAGGATCAGAGCCTGGAAGCCGCTCCGGGACGTTTGGGCCAAAACAGCAAAGAGGTGTTTGAATATGTATTGAAGTATAAGGGTAAGCTCAACAGCACGCAGGACTACGACAATATCGTCATCAAGTCCAACAGCGACGGTTCGGTCGTCCGGCTGAAGGATGTAGCGCGGGTGGAATTCGGCAGCTACAGCTACGGCTCGAACAGCACGCTGAACGGACATCCCACCTCAGGCTGCGCGGTCTTCCAGGTCGCGGGTTCGAATGCCAACGAGATCCTGACGCAGGCCAAACAGCTCGTGGACAAATTCAACACGCAGCTGCCCAGGGGAATAAAGACGTCGATCATGTACAACTCCAAGGAGTTCCTGGATGCGTCGATCAACCAGGTGAAGGAAACGCTGATCGAAGCATTCATCCTGGTATTCATCGTCGTTTTCCTCTTCCTGCAAGACCTGCGGTCGACACTGATCCCTGCCATCGCCGTTCCGGTGGCCATCGTGGGCACTTTCTTCTTCCTGCAGCTGTTCGGGTTTACGATCAACCTGCTGACGCTGTTTGCGCTGGTGCTCGCTATCGGTATCGTCGTGGACGATGCGATCGTGGTGGTTGAAGCGGTACATGCGAAAATGGAAAACACGGGAATGGCCGCGCGACCGGCGACGCTCGCCGCCATGAGCGAGATCTCGGGCGCCATCGTATCGATCACGCTGGTGATGGCGGCCGTCTTCATACCGGTGGGTTTCCTGAAGGGGCCTGCGGGGGTGTTCTATCGGCAGTTTGCTTTCACGCTGGCGATCGCTATCCTGATCTCGGCGGTCAATGCGTTGATGCTGAGCCCTGCCTTGTCTGCGCTTTTCCTGAAGAACAATCATGCGGAAGGTCATAGGAAGCGGTTCGGATCGCGTTTCTTTGCGGCATTCAACGCCGGCTTCAAGGCAATGACCGAAAAATACATCGGCAGCCTTCGTTTTCTTTTCCGGCGCAAGTGGATCACCATCGCCGGGCTCGCGGCGCTGGCGATCGTTTCCTACCTGATGATGGAAAGTACGCCGAGCGGCTTCATCCCGACGGAAGACCAGGGGTTCCTGTTGTATGCGGTGAACACGCCTCCCGGCAGCTCGCTCGAACAAACGCATCGCGCGATGGCCGAGATCGACAGCATCATCAAGAACGACCCGATCACGGACCGGCGTTACAATATCGAAGGGCTCAATTTCATTTCGAACGCGAATGCCTCGCCGTATGGGGCGGGTTTCGTGCGCATGAAACCGGTGGATCAACGCGGACCGATCAAAGACATCGGGGCGATCACGGCTTCGATGACGCAGAAGGTGGCCATGCAGGTGAAAGATGCGAAGGCGTTCTTTTTCACCTTTCCCACGATCCAGGGTTTTGGAAATGTGGCGGGTTTCGAATTCATGTTGCAGGATCAGACCAACGGTTCGGTCGACAAGCTGGGTGCGACGGCGTGGCAGCTGATCGGGGCGTTGATGCAGCGCAAGGAGATCGCTTACGCCTTCACCACCTTTGCTTCCGGCAACCCGCAGTACCAGATGGTCGTGGACAATGATAAAGCCAAACAGCTGGACGTTTCCATCAGCGACCTGATGCAGACGATGCAGATCTATTATGGCAGCGCGTTTGTCGACGATTTCAACCGGTTCGGGAAATATTACCGGGTCATGGCGCAGGCGGACGTGCCCTACCGCACCAACGAAGCCTCGCTGGACGGCATCTACGTGAAGAACGGACAGGGCCAGCTGGTGCCGGTGAAGGAGCTGATCTCGCTGAAACGGGTCTATGGACCGGAGACCGTCACGCGCAACAACCTGTACAATGCCGTCACCATCAATGGGGTTCCCAAACCGGGTTACAGCACCGGGGATGCGATCAGGGCGATCCAGGAAACCGCGGCACAGGTGTTGCCGAGAGGCTTCGACATCGAGTGGACGGGGATGACGAGGGAAGAGAAAAGTTCCGGATCGCAGATGCTCTTTACTTTCATCCTGAGCCTGGTGTTCGTCTATTTCCTGCTGGCGGCACAATACGAAAGCTATATCCTGCCGCTGGCTGTAGTGTTGTCCATTCCGGTGGGCGTCTTTGGCGTTTTCGCTTTCCTGAAATTGTTCGGCATCGACAACAACATCTATGTGCAGGTGAGCCTGATCATGCTGGTCGGTCTGCTGGCCAAGAATGCAATCCTGATCGTAGAATATGCGGTGCAGCGTCGCAGGGCGGGCCAGGAGCTCTGGGCGGCGTCGCTGGAGGCCGCGCGTTTGCGGCTCAGGCCCATACTCATGACCTCGTTCGCCTTCATCGCCGGTCTGTTGCCGCTGATGCGCGCAACGGGTGCGTCGGCATTGGGGAACCGGTCGATCGGGACAGGCGCGGTCGGTGGAATGCTCACCGGCGTCATATTGGGCGTCTTCGTAGTACCCGTACTCTTCATCATTTTCCAATACCTCCAGGAGCGGCTCGTCGGCGTCAAGGCGCCCAGGCTTAAGCCCGGGACAGCGGCGCTGAGCGCGCTTGCTTTAGCGGTCATGCTGGGTTTGGGATCCTGTAAAGTATCGGGGGATGCGGCGACGCCGGCACCGGAATTGCCATCGGGTTACCGGAACGCGGGCGTGAATGGAGGGCTCGGCGCTGATGCAAAGGCGAAGCCGGGCGCGGGCGTGAATGGGGGGTCCGGCGCTGATGCAAAGGCGAAGCCGGGCGCGGGCGTGAATGGGGAGTCCGGCGCGGGCGTGAACGGGGACGCGGCAACGGCGGCGGGCTCAGCGGACAGTACGACAGGCGTCGGCGAAATCCCGTGGAAATCCTGGTTCGCCGACGGCGAGCTGCAGCGCCTGATCGATAGCGCAATCGTCCGTAACTACGATATGCAGGCGGCGTTGCAGAACATCCGGTCCTCGCGGCTGGTGCTGCGGCAATCGAAGCTGGGCTATCTGCCGGACGTCGCGTTGCAGATAACGGGAACCTACAACCGCCCGTCGGACAACAGTCTCAACGGCCTTTCGGCGAAAAGTTTTCTCGGCACCGATCATATCGACGATTTCAACGCGAATATCGGCGTCTCCTGGGAGGCGGACATCTGGGGTAAGATCCGCAACCAGCAGTCGAGATCGCTGGCGCAATACCTGCAAACGGAGGAAGCCCGAAAGGCCCTGCAGACGAGTATCGTCGCAGACGTCGCAAACGGGTATTACAACCTGTTGATGCTGGATGCACAGCTGGGCATTGCCCGCGCCAACCTGGCGTTGAACGACAGCACGCTGCGGATCATCCGGTTGCAATACGACGCCGGAGACGTAACGGCGCTGGGCGTACAACAGGCGAAGGCACAGGAACTGACGGCAGCCGGGCTTATCCCCCAGCTGGAACAAAGCATCCTGTTGCAGGAGGACGCGTTAAGCGTTTTGACCGGCACGCTGCCGGGCACGATCGCAAGAGGCCGGAAGCTGGAAGATATCGTATTGCGCGACAGTCTCTACGCGGGTGTACCCGCGGCGTTGGTACGGCATCGCCCGGACGTGCGAAGCTCGGAGCTGGAACTGACCGTCGCCAATGCCAATGCCGGCATCGCGAAAGCCCAACTCTATCCCACCCTCATGATCACCGCGCAGGGCGGCTTGAACACGTTCACCGCCAGCAATTGGTTCAACATTCCCGGGTCGTTGTTCGGCCTCGTGGCCGGCGGGGTCACGCAGCCCTTATTTCAGCGCCGTCAGCTGAAAACGCAATACGAGCTGGCAAAAGTGGACCGGGAACGATCGGTCGTCCGGTTCCGGCAGTCGGTGCTTGTCGCTGTCGGCGAGGTCTCGGATGCGCTGGCGAGGATCGCCAAATTGAAGGAGCAGCAAGCCGTCACCGCCTCGCGGGTCGATACGTTACGGCAGGCGATCGTCAATGCGAACCAGCTTTTCCGCAACGGGATGGCCAGTTACCTGGAGGTCATCACGGCGCAGAGCAACGTATTACAGAGCGAATTGGAACTGGCCGCTATAAAGAAAGGACAATTGAGTGCAGAAGTGGAATTGTACAGAAGCCTCGGCGGAGGATGGAAATGACAAAAAGCCGGGCGTCGCCCGGTTTTTTTTAAAGGTAGAGGCCAGTATGACTGGCCTTTATTTTTTTGAGACCGGCCGGGGTTCCGGCGTAGACGAGATTGCCCCCGGCGTCACCTGCCTCCGGACCAAGGTCGATGACCCAGTCGGCGGACCGGATGACATCGGTGTTGTGTTCGATGACCAGGATGGAATGACCCTGTTCGATCAGCGCATTGAACGAAGCCAGCAGTTTGCGGATATCGTGGAAGTGCAGGCCGGTGGTCGGCTCGTCGAAAATGAACAGGATATGACCCTGGGCGCGGCCTTTACCAAGGAAAGAAGCCAATTTGACGCGTTGCGCCTCGCCGCCGGAAAGCGTATCGGAGGATTGTCCCAGCCTGACATACCCAAGCCCGACATCGCTGAGCGGTTTGATCTTCTGAAGGATGTCCTTTTCGTCCCTGAAGAAATTCAGCGCTTCATCGACGCTCATTTCCAGGATCTGGTAAATATTTTTCTCCCGGTAGGTGACCTCCAGGATCTCCTCTTTGAACCGTCTTCCATGACAGGTGTCGCACGTGAGGTGGACATCCGCCAGGAATTGCATTTCCACCACCTGTTCACCTTCGCCCTTGCAGGCGTCGCACCGTCCGCCGTCGACGTTGAAGGAAAAATGCCTGAGCTGGAAGCCGCGCATCTTGCTCAGGGGCTGACGCGCGAACAGATCACGTATCTCGTCATAAGCCTTGATATAGGTGACCGGATTGCTGCGCGAAGATTTGCCGATGGGATTCTGGTCGACCATTTCCACCTGCGATATGGAATCGATGTCGCCCGTAATGGCCTTGTGCAGGCCGACCTTTTCCCCGGGCTCGCCCTTTAGCTTCTGCAAGGCTGGATAAAGGACCTGTTTGACGAGTGTCGTTTTGCCGCTGCCGCTGACGCCGCTGACCACGCATAGCACACCCAGCGGGATCTCCACCGTCAGGTCCTTCAGGTTGTTTTGTCTGGCGCCCTCCACTTTCAGCGATTGTTTCCATTTGCGGACGCTGGCGGGCGGCGTGATGGCGAGCTCGCCTTTCAGGTATTTTCCCGTCAGACTGTCTTCGTCTTCGATCAGCGCCTGATAATTCCCCGCCGCCACCACTTCGCCGCCGAGATGGCTGGCCAGGGGTCCCATGTCAATGATAAAGTCCGCTTCGCGCATCATCATTTCGTCGTGCTCGACGACGACCACCGTGTTGCCGAGATCGCGCAGTTCTTTGAGTACGCGGATCAGCCGCTGCGTATCCCGCGAGTGAAGACCGATCGACGGTTCGTCGAGGATATAGAGCGAATTGGTCAGGTTGCTGCCCAGGCTGCGGGTGAGTTGGATCCGCTGGCTTTCGCCGCCGCTGAGCGTATTGGCAAGACGGTTGAGTGTAAGATATCCCAGGCCGACATCCATGAGCGTCCCCAGCCTATGCCGGATTTCGATGAGAATGCGTTTGGCGATCGTGCGTTCATGCGCCTCCAGTTCCAGCGCATCGAACCACTGTACCAGCCGGCTAACCGGCTCCTCGCACAGTTCGCCGATATGCCTGCCGCCGACCTTCACATACAGCGCTTCTTTGCGCAGGCGGTAGCCTTTGCAATCCGGGCAGGCGGTGCGGCCACGATAGCGGGAGAGGAGGACGCGGTACTGTACTTTGTACAGATTGCGTTCCACTTCGGCGAAAAATTCGTTGATGCCGTGGGCGTGTTCATTGCCTTCCCAGAGCAGATCGTATTGTTGCCTGGTCAGATCGATGATCGGCTTGTGGATGGGGAAGTCGAATTTCTTGGCCGCCTTGATGAACTGGTCTTTCCACCAGACGAGCTTCTCGCCTTTCCAGGGCGCTACCGCGCCTTCATAAAGCGAAAGCCGCCGGTCGGGTATAACGAGATCGGGATCGATACCCAGGACCTGGCTAAAACCTTCGCAGGTGGGACAGGCCCCGAACGGATTATTAAAGGAAAAAAGATTGGGAACGGGTTCCTCGAACGTAATGCCGTCCAATTCAAAACGGTTGGAGAAGTCGAGCGTTTTGTCGCCATTGATCTCCAGCCGCATGACGCCCTCTCCTTCGTAAAAAGCGGTGCCGACGGAATCGGCGATCCGGTGGCGGTCGTCTTCGTCGAACGCTTTGACCACGAGGCGGTCCACCAGGATAAATGCGGGTGGCGTTTTCGGACCGGGCGCCGGCAATTTCTTTTTGAGCGCGGCGTCTTCCATCTCCAGTAAATCCCCGATCCGGAGCGTTTCCCCGCCAGCGTAAAGCCGGGAGAAACCCTTTTGAAGGAGGATATTCAGCTCTTCGCGCGTGTCCCGGTTCCTGTGTTGCCGGAATGCAGTCAGGAGCAATACTTTATCGCCGGGGGTCATCGCCGATATCGCGGTGACGACATCCGTGACGTCGTCCTTTTTTACGACGCGGCCGGAGATGGGAGAATAGGTCTTCCCCACCCTTGCAAAAAATAAGCGCAGGTAATCATAGATCTCGGTCATTGAACCCACCGTCGACCGCGGCGTCCGGGTAATGACCTTTTGCTCGATGGCGATGGCCGGGCAGAGTCCTTTAATATAGTCTACGTCCGGCTTGTCCATGCGGGCCATGAACTGGCGGGCATAGGCGCTGAGACTTTCGGCATACCGGCGTTGTCCTTCGGCGAAAAGCGTATCGATGGTCAGCGACGACTTTCCCGAGCCGGATACGCCGGTGACGACCACCAGCCGGTTGCGGGGGATCGCTACGTCGATATTTTTCAGATTGTGGACGCGGGCTCCTTTAATAAAGATAGCATCCGACCCCGATACCCTGGCGCCCGGTGTTTTTTGCCCGGCCGTTTCACCGGTCGTCCCCGATTTGATCAATTGCTGTTTTGCACCCTGTTTTACCTTACCCGAAGTACCCATACATATATTTGTTTCAAACCAAACGCCGCAAGATCAGATCGCCAATAATGGGCCTTCGGCCGGAACGCTTCCGGCGTTCTCTATATTATAACAAACGTACACCAAAAAAGACGAAAATTTCCCAAAAAAATTAGGAAAGATCGCGGCTACCTGTTTTCCGAAAAATGGAACCGCAATCGGACAAATAAATAATAACCCTATTGTTTTTGGGGAGTTTGGAGAAATTGAAAACAAAAAAATTCCCAAAATGCTGTTTATTCCAAAAAATGTATATCTTTAAACTCTAGTACAAGCATTATTTGTACACAGTGAGTACCGGAATGTGCATAACATTGAATCATTGTTAAAAAGCGTTGCCTATTGAGTTAGCTTCTACACAGAAAAACCAAGCCATCTTTAAAATCCAAAATATATCCTATCACCTTTTAAAACCGTAGAAGTTTATGACGTTGCTACGCAAAAAAACTGACCACGAACTTATCCATCAATTCAGGGACGGCGACTTACATGCACTAGAGGCATTGATCGTTCGTCATAAGGATAAGCTGTACACCTCCATCCTTTTCCTCGTCAAGGACAAATACCTTGCCGAGGACATTTTCCAAGACGTTTTAATCAAGATCATCGACACCATCCGCGGCGGCCGTTACACGGAAGAAGGTAAATTCCTTCCCTGGGCGATGCGTATTGCGCACAACCTCTGTGTCGATCACTTCCGCAAGGTCAAGAGGACCCCTGCCATCAAGACGAGCGATGACCGGGACATCTTCGAAGTGATCCATTTCACCGAAGAAGGCGCCGACACCAAAATGATGAAACGCCAAAGCCACGACAAGGTTCGCCAGATGCTGGACCTCCTTCCGGAAGACCAGCGCGAGGTGATCATCCTCCGCCACTACGCAGATCTTTCCTTCAAGGAAATTGCCGCATTGACCAATTGCAGCATCAATACTGCCCTGGGTCGCATGCGCTATGGCCTGATCAATCTGCGCAAAATGATGACCGAAAAAAAGATTGCTTTGTAAAGATTTTTACTCGAAAACGGATCGTAAAGATGGGAGTCCATTCGCAGGTACGAACAATACGATGGACGGACTTTTTTTATAATCTTTAACTACCTTTAAGAACGGGGAACGGACAGAACCGCTAACTTCATTGTGTGAAAAGATCCATTAAAAAAAGATTTGAAAGGTTCCTGCTGTAACAGGCAGGGACCTTTTCATTGTCAGCGGTCCAGGCACCGCCGGCGATTGCAGCTCTTGTCATTCTGGCCCTCCATCTGGTGTTAAGCACTTGCCCTTAGTCTTGCCGGAAGGCCGGGACAGAATGACGCCTAATTCAAGCGGCCCGCTTCGGCGGGCCGTTTTATTTTTGTGCCGTCGGACGTAGCTCGTCCCCGGGGGCGATCTTTGGCCAGCTCGACAAACGGCCGAAGCCGTCCGTTGCGTCCAGCTCAATTTTTTGTGGTCGAATGGGACAGCCCCTTAAAGGCGTCGAGTCCGCACTGGAGCCATTGGGCGTAGGTCCTGGCGTCCGGAGTATAGCCCACCGGATAGGTCAGCAATCTTTCGTCCGGGCTGATCAGTACGTAGAATGGTTGCGAGGCATTGCCAAAGTTTTCAGATTGCAGCGTGGCGAACTTGTCGCCGACGGTGCGGATCTCCTTTTTGCTGCCGTCACCGGTGGTAAATAGGAACTGCTGATCATCGGGCAGCTGTTTGCGATCGTCGACGTACAGCGAAACGAGGATGTAATCGCCTTTGATCAGGCCTTTCACTTCCTGCTGCGGCCAGACATTCTCTTCCATCTTCCGGCAGTTGACACAGGCCCAGCCGGTGAAATCGATGAGGATCGGTTTGTGTTCCTGCCTGGCGAGCTGCAGCGCCTTGTCGTAATCGTTGACGACGTCGGCTTCGACACCCCTGGTCGGACCGGTGCTATACAAACTGTATGAAAGCGGCGGGGGGAACCCACTGACCAGCGACCGGTTTGCAAAACGGGTATTGGTAAGTCCGGGTGAAAGGTAAATGACGAAGGCAAGGAAAAGCAGACCAATGACGATCCTCGCTTTGCTCAGCCGTTCCGGAGGGGGATCGTGATGGAATTTGAGTATGCCGAACAGGTAGAGCACGAGGGCGAGTCCGATGGCGATCCATAGACCAAAAAAGGTTTCTCTTTTCAAGAGACCCCAGTGGGTGACCAGGTCGGCATTGGAAAGAAATTTGAGCATGAGCGCCAACTCGATGAAGGCAAACACTTTCTTTACCGTATTCATCCAGTTGCCCGAACGCGGCAGTGTCGCCAGCCAGTTGGGGAATAAGGCAAAGAGTGCAAACGGAAGGCCCAATGCAAGTCCGAAACCTGCCATCGCCACGGTGAGCTGAGCGGCGCCGCCGGTCTGACTGAGTGCGCCCACCAGCAACGAGCCGAGGATCGGACCGGTACAGGAAAATGAAACGATGGCAAGCGTCAGCGCCATGAAGAAAATGCCTCCCAGGGAGCGCATATCGGACCGCGAGTCCACGCTATTCGAGATGCTGCTCGGCAAGGTGATCTCGAAAAGCCCGAAAAAAGAAAGCGCAAAGACAAGGAATATCACCGCAAAGCCGATATTGAGCCAGACATTGGTTGAGATGGTATTGAGGATGTTGGCATTGTTGGCTTTCAGAAAATAGAAGGGAACGCTGATCAGGACATAGATGAGGAAAATGAAAAAACCGTAGAGAAAGGCATTGGCGACGCCTTTCGAACGCGAGCCTGCCTGTTTGGTAAAAAACCCGACGGTCAGCGGGATCATGGGGAACGTGCACGGCATGATCAGACCCAGCAATCCCCCGAGAAAACCGAGAACGAATATCGACAGCATGCCTTTCGACCTCGAATTCTCCGTACCGGTACCGCCGCACTTGTGAACGGGATTGGCCAGATCGATGCCGGTGAGCCTGAGCCGGCCGGCGGAAGACCGCAGCCCGGTGGATTTGGCTACGAGGTTGCCATCCAAGGCGTACCCGTATCGAAACGGCTGTTCGAAGGTGACGATCGAGTCCTTTCCGAATTCGGCCATGTAGGCGATGGTCCCTTTCAGATCGGCCGGGGATTTGCCCTCAACGGGGCGGAGATGAACGATCCACCGGACGTCGCCGGTGAAATAGCGGGTGGTGGCTTGCAGGATGGTGTCTGTCACGGTTTGCAAACGTCCTGTTTCGTCGATACCCGTGATGGCGGTTTGGGCCCCGCTGTCCAACTTTACCCTCGAGTTGACCAGACTATCGGGCATCGTGGTGGAATACAACTTCCACCCATCGGCGATATGCGCCTGAAGCACGATCACCGCGCGACCCTGCGGCCCGGGACGCGACGAAAATTCCCAGGTGACGGGTTTTTGAGCAGTATCGGTCTGGGCGAAGGAAACCGATGATACTGCCAGGATAACGGCTATGGTCAGTAACGGGGGGCTGCAAAGATGAAGTAATCGTCTACCCACCGATGTTCACTTTTATGTCGACATCCGCAGGGGGAAGACATTCGTGATCGTTGCATACCATGAAATCCACTTTTCCGGCCAGCGAGGTCTTCACGTTGCTTTTTAATTTGACGACCTGGACAAAGTCTACGGTCCTTTCATAGTATCTCACATCGTGGTTCCAGGCGCTCTCGAATTTTTTTACCAGCTGGCCTTTTTCTTTTACACCGCCTTCCAGGCTGAACAGCGGGCTTTTGGTAAACGTGAATGAAGTCGGGATCGGGCCCTCGCCGCCGGCGTCCTGCGCATACAGGTGGAAATCGCCTCCGATCGTTGCCGTCATGTGGACTTCATAGGTCTTGTCACCGATCTTTTTGGCCGAATAAACCCAGCTGACCTGTTTGCTGGATTGGGCCATGACGATGCCGCCGGTCAAAAGCGAGGCGACGAGAAGGAATGCTTTATTCATATGGACGTAAAGTTCAGGTTTCGATTGTTACAAAAAGACTAAATATTGACCAGCCCGGCTTTGCGGCTGACCGGTCTGGTTCCGGCATCGATGAACAGTGTTTGAAGGATCGCCTTCCCATCGACATTACCCAATGCCGCGGAGCAAGCGCGCTCGGGATGCGGCATCATTCCGAATACGTTACGCGTCTTATTGCAAATACCGGCGATATTCCTGAGGCTGCCGTTGGGGTTGGCCGCATCCACAATGCGTCCGTCTTCATCGCAGTAGCGATAGATCACCTGGCCGTTTGCTTCGAGCTCGTCGAGGGTATTTGCATCTGCGTAATACCGGCCTTCGCCGTGTGCGATAGGGATCTTGAGCGCCTTGCCCCTGTCGCCTTCCCCGCGGAGGAAAACATTCCTGGAAATGAATTGCTGGTTCGCATTGCGCAGGAGTGCGCCGGGCAGCAGATGCGATTCGCAGAGGATCTGAAAGCCGTTGCAGACGCCGAACACCTTGCCGCCTTCGCCGGCAAAACGGGTGACGGCCTGCATGATCGGACTGAACCGGGCGATGGCCCCGCACCGGAGGTAATCGCCGTACGAAAACCCGCCGGGCAACACGATGCAGTCTTCCGGACCGAAACCGTCCAGGGCGGTATCCTTGTGCCAAAGCATGACCACTTCCTGACCCAGGTCGTGCTGCAGCGCGTCCTGCATGTCACGGTCACAATTCGACCCAGGGAAAACCACCACTCCGAATTTCATAGACGACGATTTATGTGCGCTAATTTCCGGCCTTCGGCCAATGGACCTCCGGTCCTTTAGTTGAGCACGCAATTTACGAAATTTCCGGGAAGCGATTGTCGGCGGGCGGACAGGCAGTCTTTCGCCGGACATTGCGCAAAGCATCGGAGAGTGCCGGCAAATCGCGGCAAAGGCGATGCGGCAGTCGCACTCACAGGAAATGAGAATAATAATTCATAACGAGGATGTAAACGACGATCAGCCAGTGCAAAACATTGGGACCCAGGCTCTTGACAGGGTAATAATACGCAGCGGCATGGAAGGCGGCCAGCGGCACAGCCATGATGATCCAGTTCTCATAGGAGTTGACGCGATTGATCAGGATAATGACGACGGCCACCATGAGGAACAAAAGCAGCAGGCTCCAGCTTTTGCGGATCTGGATCAGGAATTTGCTCAGATTCTTCTGGATGAAGAAGCCTCCGATGACAAAAGGAATGACCAGCCAGGCGGCGCCCATGGCCGTCCAGACGGAGGATGGCAATGCCGGAACATTGAAAACGATCGAGGGAGCGACGTCGGCCCATTTCCAATGACCCGAAAGCGTCAGAACGAGGAACAGGAAATAATAGGGACAGGTGAAACCCAAAAGGCCGACCAGCCATTCACGGATCCGAAAGGGCCGCATGGTCACCAGCGCGCCAAGCACGAGCAGGATAAAGGCGACGGCCGGAATATACAGCAGCGACACGATGCCCGTCCAGATGCCGATGTTAAAGATCGTGGCGCCCGGGCGCTGGCTGTTGTACAGGTCCATCATCCGGTACCAAACCCAGATCATGATCGTGTTGATCAGGAGCGGAGCGGAAAAATGGTCCCAGTCGGGCAGCAGCGAAGTGATGAGGATATAGGACATGCCGGGCAGGAAATTGGGTTTGGGCAAGACCTTGTAGTGGTTGAAAACGCTGTCGAAAAGCGTGGCTTGCGTGATAACGAGCAAAAAGGTGAGTACCGACCACAGCACGGTGTTCGTACGGAAAACGCCACCCAGCACATGCAGGATCACCCGGTACAAATAATTGTCCTCGGGGTGCAAGGCCGGCACCACGGGATGGAGGAATAGAGAAAACTTTAATATCAGCGCATAAACGACCAGCAGGAGGGCGTTAGCGGGGGTCTTCTGTTTAAAAATGCCGATCACTGGGCGGGGAGTCTTTATTTAGAAGTCAACTTTTGCAAAGCAAAGATAATTTCTATAAAGACATGGAATGATCGATTCATAGCTGCTCACCTGTTTGCCATACCTGGGCATAAAATCATAACCGCGATCGAGGTTGCGCAAGGTGGGATAGCGCGTGACGCGCCCTTCGGGGGAGATGCTCTGGTCATTCAACAGCATGTTGCGGCGCTCATAGAGGTTGAACAGGAAGTGCAATTCGCCGCCCGTATTGACGAGCTCGTGCGAGATCAGGTTTTCCGTCTCATCATCGAACTGGCTCTTGGGAATAACGCTGCTCCATTGCAGGTTGCTCGCCTGGTCGAAGGAAAGCACCATGATATTCTCCGCGTGGAAACGGGTTGCATAGTTGCCATAATTCCGCGTCCACGGATTATAATAAGGACTATAATAATAAGGTGAATAGAAACCACCCGGGCCAAAAGCGGGATTATACATGTAGTCCCACCGGTTGAACATATTGCCCCGGGACGTCGTGTATAGCGCTTCGGTCACCAGCAGGTAGCCGCCATCGCGTTTCGTAATAATATGTTTGATAAAGTAGTCGTTGAACGCCATCCGGATGTTGTCGTCCGGACTTTTCGCCTGTCCCCGAAGCTCGTCGCTGAAGACCGTGGTATTTTCTTCCGCTTTGCTGTCGGTGGCCTTGTCCCAGATGACGGTATACAATCCTTCGATGTTGCCGCGTCGCTGTTTGTAATAAAACCCGGACAGGATGAACCGCTTGTTATGGTTGTCGACCTTTATTTTGATCTCATCGAGGATGCGGTCACCCGACCCGATGTCCTTTACCGAAAAGCTGTCGGAGGTCGGGCCTTTCGTCACCAGCGCGACCCTGGTGATGTAGTCGTTGCTGCCGCTGCGCATATACCGTCCAAACACCAGCTCGCCATCGTTGTCGAGCTGGAAATCGGTGAACAGGTCGTTCCTTTCATCCATGGGAAGAAAGATCCGGTGGCGGTCGAGGACCTTCAGTTGCGGATCAAACAGAAACGTCGTGAACATGAAATTTCGGGGATTCCGGCTATTGATCTTAAAGACCATGATCCGCTGTTTATCCTCGCTGAGGATCGTCGTATATATCTTATTGTTAGTAGCGAACCCCACCTGGGTCGTATCCAACTCGACCGGATCGCCGATCTTCTGGGCCAGACCGTTCATTTTGACCGCCATGCAGTGGACGATATTCCTGCGCTGGTATTCGTAAATGAGATAGAAATAGTCCGGGTAGGAGACAAAGTCGACATTGATATACCTGTCGGGCATGAAGCTCAGGGGAACGCGTTGTTCGAGCTTCATATCGCTGTCATAGATGCTGATGGCACTGTTCGAACTGTTGTTCTTGAATACCAGATAGTTACCACTGATCTTTCCGATGATCTCGAAATTGGTCCGCCTTCCGTCCTCGCGCTCGGGCTCCGAATAGGTGATCTGCTGAACCTGGGACTTCGCCCGTGCGGGAACCAGGGTCAGGGTCGAAAGGCTAAGTAGCAGCAACAGACAGGACAGGATTCTGCTCATCGTATACGCGTATGTCTATTTTAATGTGCGGAAGATGTACTGCCAGAAAATTAGCGCATCTTCCGCAAAGCGCTAAAGTCTGATGGATTCACCGCTCCGGGCTGCTCACGGCCCCGGAAGCGGTTGCTGGGGGTCAGCCTTCGGCAGCCCGGGAATGCGTAAGATAGGAAAAAGTTTCGGGTAGACGCGGCTCCCCTTTACGGGCGGTCCTACCTTCATGCTACGCAGGATTTGCGGCGGGGGTTGCCCCGTCGAGAAAGCGCGGCCCGCGGGGGTTGGGGATTGCCATGTGCGGGCGCAGGCCCCGACCGGCCTGCCAGCCGATGTCAGCCGGGTTTCGGGAATGTTCCGACAGGGAGCTCAGAAATCAGGGTTAGGTTGTCAAAAACCCATTTTCGCACTCGAATAATAGATGTAATTTTGGCGCCATTGTGAGCAAACAGATCAACAAAGTTAGCTTCGCTAACTTAGTCATAGCATTAGGCATCATTTATGGCGATATCGGGACCTCTCCGCTCTACGTACTAAACGCCATCATTCCCGGCAGGATCATTGAAGAGAAGCTGATCCTGGGTTCTCTGTCCTGTATCATCTGGACGCTAACCCTCCAGACCACCGTCAAATACGTTTGGTTGACCTTAAAGGCTGATAATAAGGGAGAAGGAGGCATTTTCTCGCTGTATGCGCTCGTCCGTCGGCAGAAGCGGTGGCTCGTGATCCCCGCCATGCTGGGCGGCGCCGCGCTGCTCGCGGACGGCATGATCACGCCTCCGATATCCGTGACCTCGGCCATCGAAGGTCTCCGGCAGATGCCTGCTTTCCACTTCATCGATCAATCGACGATCGTCTATATCGTCATCGGTATCCTGGTCGTCCTCTTCTTCCTCCAGCAATTCGGTACCGAATCGATCGGGAAACTGTTCGGGCCGATCATGTTCATCTGGTTCACGATGATGGCTGTGCTCGGATCTGCGCACCTGGTCGACGACCTGCATATTTTCCAGGCCCTGAGCCCGCATTATGCCATCGAACTGCTGACCACGTATCGCAAGGGATTCTGGATCCTCGGGGCGGTTTTCCTTTGCACCACCGGTGCGGAGGCGCTGTATTCCGATCTCGGGCACTGCGGCCGCGGCAATATCCGCAACTCCTGGATCTACGTAAAAGCCTGTCTGATCCTCAACTACCTCGGCCAGGGCGCCTATCTGCTGAAACAATACGAAGGCAGGATCTTCGATACCAGCGTCAATAACCCGTTTTTCAACATCATGCCGTCCTGGTTCCTGATACCGGGGATCATCATTGCCACGGCGGCCGCCATCATTGCAAGCCAGGCCCTGATCACCGGGTCCTATACGCTGATCAGCGAGAGCATGCGGCTGAACCTCTGGCCCAAGCTGCGGATCAGCTATCCGACCGAAGAACGCGGCCAGTCCTATATTCCGGCCATCAATTTCATGCTGTTCATCGGTTGTACGGGAATCGTATTTTATTTCAGGAGCTCGGCGCATATGGAAGCGGCCTATGGCCTGGCCATCACCCTGTGCATGCTGGCTACTTCCATCCTGTTCTCGAATTACCTGATCTCGCGTCGGACCCGATCGGTGCTGATCTATTTGTATCTCGCGGTATATCTCACCATCGAGATCAGCTTCCTGACGGCCAACCTGGAGAAATTCCCGCATGGAGGTTTCGTCACACTGATCGTGGGCGGCGCGCTGTTCACGGTCATGTTCGTTTGGTTCAGGGCGCGCAAGATCAAGAACCGGTATGTGGAATTCGTGAGGATGGAACATTATATCCCGCAGAT
>DASZYU010000092.1:0-18895 GCA_035545215.1 Puia sp. | reverse complement strand
CGGGGCCTTTCCAAAGCCGGACCGTCAGGGCAGGATCGTCCAGTACCGCTGTCCGCGGCCCTACCAGGATGGAAGCCTCTTCGGACCGCCATTTATGCACAAGCCGGTCAGTGATCTCGTTGGATATCCGCAGTCGTTCGGCGCCGGCCCGGGAATGCGCTATGAACCCGCGCGCCGTCTGCGCCCATTTCAGGACGATAAACGGCCGGTCCTCCAGGTGGAAGGTGAAGAACCGTTTGTTCAGCCGGACGCATTCGTCTTCCAGGATGCCCGTCTGCACTTCGACGCCGGCCGCACGCAGCCGTTCGATGCCTTTCCCATTGACCTCGGGAAAAGGGTCGCGGCAGCCGATGACGACGCGTGATATCCCCATCCGGACAATCAGGTCTGCGCACGGAGGGGTCTTTCCATGATGAGCACAGGGTTCAAGCGAAACGTACAGCGTGGATCGCCCGATGAGCGTCTTGTCCGGCTCCGCAACCGATGCGATGCATTCCGGTTCGGCATGCGGGCCGCCGTACCGCCGGTGGTAGCCTTCGCCGATGACCCGGTCTTCGAAAACGAGGACCGCGCCGACCATCGGGTTGGGAGCGACGTGACCTGCGCCGAGCCGGGCCAGCTGCAGACATCGGCGCATATATGTTTCCGGAGAATGCAAGGCGTAAAAATAATGCAAATGGGGCTATTTTTACTTATGGATTGGTCACAGGCGCAAAAACAACTGAGCGAATCGCTGGTCCCGTTGTATGGTCAACGCGAGGCGGCTCTGATCACCGATTGGGTGTTGGAAGCGCTCAGCGGTCTGCGCCGGCTGGAAAGGATGCTGCTAAAGACCGAGCCGTTGTCCGCCGAAGCGTCGGAAAAATTCAGGCGGTACAGCGATCAGCTGTTGTCTCATCGTCCCGTGCAATACGTGCTTGGTGAGAGCTGGTTTGCCGGGATGCGCTTTTTCGTCGACGAGCACGTATTGATACCGCGGCCCGAGACCGAAGAATTGGTCGACTGGGTAGTTCGGGACGTTACGGCGGCTTCGGGAAGTCCGGCCATCGCAGGTGAATCGGAGGGTTCGACGACAGCGGGAAGTCCGGCCATCACAGGCGGCGTTTTGCTCGACGTCGGAACGGGCAGCGGCTGCATCGCGGTCACGCTCGCAAAAAAGTTGCCTTCGGTCGCCGTCCACGCCGTGGATGTGAGCGGCGGTGCGCTCGGGGTCGCGCGGCGAAATGCGGAGGCGCTCGACGCGCGGGTGTCTTTTCATCAGCTTGATTTCCTGGAGGAGGGGTCGTGGGCCGGGCTGCCGCGGGTCCGCTGGCTGGTGAGCAACCCTCCGTATGTGCCGTTGCGGGAAAAGGAGACGATGGATCCGCATGTCACCGGGTCCGAACCGTCGCTGGCGCTGTTCGTGCCGGACGAGGACCCGCTGTGCTTTTACCGGGCGCTGGGAGCCTTTGCGCGCAGCCGTCTCGAAAAAGGAGGGGCCCTTTTCGCCGAGATCCATGAACAAAGCGGCCCGGCCGTTTCCCGTCTGTTCCAGACGATGGGCGCCACCGGTGTCGTCGTCCGAAAGGATCTTCAGGGAAAGGAACGGATGATCAAAGCGATTTGGTAGGAACGCGGGCCTGCCGCGCAACAGTTACTTTACACCGTTTTTATCCACTGCAAGGACGGTCCGTGCGCCAAGCTCGCGCGCCACGCGCATCACGGCCACGACATCGTCTATGGGAACTGTCTTGTCCGCGTTGATCACGATCGAAGGTTGTTCGGTCTCTTTTGCGAGGAAAGGCTGCAATTTGGCTTTCAGCTGATCTAACGTAACGCGCGTCGTACCGACATAGAATTGTTTGTTGGCATCGATCGAGACGACCACGGTCTGTTTGGCCTTGGTGTCGCTTTTCGACTTGGGCTGGGACAGTTTGACCACGTTTGGGTTCGCCAGCGTGGACACGATTAGGAAGAACAGCAGCAGGATGAACAGGATATCGTTCAACGGTCCGGTATGGACTTCCGCATCTTCTTTTATACGTCTTCTTAGATTCATGTTTATCTGTTGGCTTCAGGCTGCCCGGTCGGCCCCCGGGTCAGCACTATTTCGTCGGCTCCTGCAGGATATCGATGAAGTCGGCGCTGGCCGCCTCCATCTTGTTGGTGGCCCTGTCGATCTGCGCGCTGAGATACCGGTAGGCCAGGTACCCGATGATCCCGATGATCAGGCCGGATGCCGACGAGATCATTTTCACATAGATGCCCGCCGCGATATTCGAAATGCTGTACTCACCGGTCGAGGCAATGTCGTAGAACAGCTGGAACATGCCGGCGATGGTCCCGAGGAACCCGAACAGCGGACCCACGTAGCCCACCATTTGCAGGATCGACATATTCTTTTCCATCTTGTACAACTCCAGTTTGCCCACGTTTTCCATACTCCGCTCGATGGCCTCTATGGGCTTACCCACCCGCTGGATGCCCTTATCGATCATCCGCGCCACCGCCGTATCGGTATTTTTGGAAAGACTGCGGGCGGCCTGGATATTCCCGTTGACGATGTGATCGCGGATAATGCTCATGAAGTTGTCGTCCATTTTCGACGCCTTCCGGATCGCGATATAGCGTTCGAAGAAAACGAAGATGGCGATCACCAGGATAATAGCCAGGGGGACCATCAACGGTCCCCCTTTCAGCAGGATATCCCATAAATTCTCTTTTTGCTGGGCCGCCACCTGGGCCGCCCTTGCGAGGCTGTCCTTGATCTGTGCGGAGTCGATGATCACCTGCAGAAAAAATAGATTCATGTAGTAAATGTAAAGATTTAGGCCTATAACGGCCGCCGGGCCATTGTATTTTTTAACGAAATGCTAAAATCCCAGGACGCAACGCGGACCGTCTGGCAGCCTGGTACCGGGATGGGCTGTTGCAAAAATTGGACCGCTCCCGTTTATTTGGCTGCCGACTGCTGGCTCAGGATCAGCGCCTGTATCTGGTTCATGGTCTTTTCCATGCCCTCGCCGCTGCCATCGAGGAAGATGACGTTACCCTTGCCCACTTCGGCGAAATTCTTGATGGCCTCCGTCCACATGCTGAACAGGATGACGTTCGTGTCGAGATTGGCGCGTTTCATTTCTTCGGCGGCCTCGCTCATACCGTGCGCCACTTCCTGACGGAAGAGGGCCACACCCTGGCCGCGGAGACGGGCCGCTTCTTTTTCCGCCTCGGCGGAGATCTTGATGGCATTGCCCTCGGCTTCGGCCGCTTTCGTCTTGGTGATCAACAAGGCCTGGCCCTCGTTCTCGGCTGCGGCTTTCAGGTTGTTGCTGGCCACCACCCTGCTCATCGAGTCCATGATGGCCTTATCGAAGGTGATATCGTTGATCTGCAGGTCCATCAGGTGATAGCCCCAATCCTCGAGCGAATGGTCGATCTGGTCCTTGACGAATTCCACGATCTCCTTGCGCAGCCCGAGGATCTCTGCCTGGCGTTTGGTGGCGACGAACGAGCGGATACTGCCTTCGATGGTCCGCGTCAGCGCCTGCATCAGGTCGCGGTCGCTGATGAACTTGAACGCCACCTTCTGGATCGTGTCCTCATTCGCGTTTTGCACCGCGTAGAGGAGCATGCTCTTGAAATAGACATTCGCCTGGTCGGCCGTGACGGCCTGGAACTCGAGCTCCACCGAACGGTTCTGGATCGAGATCCGCTTGTACACCTGTTCGAGAAAGGGCATCTTGAAATTCAGCCCCGGCCGCATGATGCGTTTGTACTTGCCGAACATCGTGATCACATCGATATAGCCCTGGTTGACCGTCACCCAGCAACTGAAAACAATGGCCAGCAGTATGACCACTATAACAATGAGAAACAGATTCGATGAATCCATAACCTGAAAGAATTTATGCGTGAATGTACATAAATTTGTGTCTTCCGGCGGTTCAAAAATCAATAAATGCAAACCAATCACATCCTTATCATCATCGGCGGCGGACCCATCGGCATTGCCTGCGCGCTGGAGGCGCAAACCGCGGGTATCGACTACCTGATACTGGAAAGAGGTTGTCTCGTCAACTCGCTGTATCGCTACCCGGTGAATATGACGTTTTTCTCCACTTCCGAGCGGATAGAGATCGGCGGGGTACCCTTTGTCAGCAATCATGTGAAGCCCAACCGCGCCGAAGCGCTCGAATATTACCGCCGCGTTGCGGTCAGCCACCGGTTGCGGATCCATCTGCAGGAAGGGGTGCGCGAGCTGCGCCGGGTGAACGACGCCTTCGAAGTGGTCAGTGACCGGGGCGTGTATACCGCCACGTATGTGATCCTTGCGACGGGTTTCTACGACATCCCGGTCCTGCTCGACGTGCCGGGCGAACACCTGCCGAAGGTGACCCACTATTACAGGGAACCGCATTTCTACGCCATGCAGAAAGTCGTCGTGGTAGGCGCCAGCAATTCCGCCGTCGATGCAGCGCTGGAGACGTGGCGCAAGGGCGCGGAAGTGACCATGGTCATCCGCGGCGAAGGCATCGGACCGCGGGTCAAATACTGGGTGAAACCAGACATCGAAAATCGGATCAAAGAAGGCAGCATCAAAGCCTATACGCAGTCCGCGCTGACGGCGATCCGGCCGGATGAAGTGGACATCCGTACCCCCGAAGGGACCGTGACCCTGGCGAACGATTACGTCATCGCGCTGACCGGCTACCGGCCCGATTTCGATTTCCTGCGCCGCGCAGGCATCCGTTTATCGGACGACCCGCGCCTGCAACCTTTTTACGACCCCGAAACCATGGAGACCAACGTCCCGAACCTTTTTCTCGCCGGCGTGATCTGCGGGGGCATGAATACGCATTCCTGGTTCATCGAAAATTCGAGGGTCCACGCCGGGCTGATCATCCGGCATATCGCGAAACAGTTGAACGCGGCGGGCTAACTCCTCTCCTCCCAGATGCACGCGAGGTGAACGATCGTCTCCACGGATTTTTGCATGTCCTGGACGCTGACATATTCGTGTTTGCCGTGAAAGGCCATCTCACCCGTGAAAAGGTTGGGACAGGGCAGACCCATAAAGGATAGCCGCGACCCGTCCGTCCCGCCGCGCGCGCTGCTTTTTCTGACCTCCATGCCCGCGCGTTCGATCGCCTCTGAGGCATATTGCGTGATCTCCGGATGCTGGTCGAGTATCTCCTTCATGTTGCGGTATTGTTCGGTGACCGTGACATCCGCGGTGGCGCCGGGATAGGCGGCCAGCGTGGCCGCAACCTTTTCGCGCAAATGTTCTTCGTAAGCCGCGAGGCGCGGGGTGACGAAATCGCGGATGATGAACTCGACCGTGGCGCGCTCCGCGATGCCCGAAACCCGCACGGGATGAACAAAGCCATAGCGTCCCTCGGTCGTTTCGGGCGACCACTCGTCCCTCGGCAGCGAATCCACGAAATGCGCGGCCACTTTGATCGCATTGACCAGCTTGTCCTTCGCATACCCAGGGTGGGCCGAAATGCCGTGGAACGTGACGGTCATCGCATCCGCGGAAAAGGTCTCGTCCTCGATCGTTCCCCGTTCGCCCGCGTCGAGCGTGTAGGCGACATCCGCGCCGAGACGCCCGAGGTCCACCTTATTCACCCCCCTGCCGATCTCCTCGTCCGGGGTGAAGAGTATCCTGACCCTGCCATGTTTGACGCCGGGGTTCGTGACGAGGAAATGGACCATATCCATGATAACGGCGACGCCGGCCTTGTCGTCGGCGCCGAGGAGCGTCGTTCCGCCCGCCGTGATGATATCGTCCCCTTTCCGCGAGCGGAGATACGGGTGTTCGCCGGCGCGGATCACCTGCGAAGGGTCGTCCGGCAGCACGATATCCCCGCCGTCATAACGGTAATGCACGACTGGGTTGACGCCCTGACCCGTGCAGTCGGGAGCGGTGTCCATGTGTGCGCAGAAGCAAAGGACCGGTACGTCCTTTTCGGTGTTGCCAGGCAGCGTCGCATAGACATACCCGAATTCATCCAGCTGCGCGTCGGCCAGGCCTTCCGAGCGCAATTCTTCCGCCAGCAGCCGCCCCAGGTCCTTCTGTTTTTCGGTGGACGGGCAACAGGACGACTGCGGGTCGCTTTGCGTATCGATCCTGGCATAGCGGATAAATCTTTCCGCCGCCGTAAAACCATAGTTCTCGAACATGTTCGTAAATTTGATCGGACCGGCTCCTCCGGTCGAAGGACGAATATACCATCTATGACCGAAGAGACTATAAAAAATCCGGTGATTCGACGGGGTTGGTTAAGAGTGCTGTTGTTCGGCGCCTGCTTTATCGTACTCACGCTGCTGATCGCCATTCCGGCCGCGCTGTTGGTGGCCCACGTGCCCGCGGATCAACTGGAACACCAGCCGATCGCCGCTTTGTCCGGGCTGTTGACGGGAGATTACCTCTGGCTGATGATCCTCGTCGAGCTGGTCGTTTCCCTGGTCAGCGTCGGCGTTTTCCGCAAGTGGGTGGATCGCGGCCCGGGCATCGCCGAAGGCTGGTCGCCGGAAGGGTTCACCAACGAAGGGTTAACCGGTCTTTTCATGGGTCCCGCCGTGATGGGTGTCGTGGCCCTGATACTTTTTGCGACGCGTCATCTGGAATGGACCGATATTGTCTGGACACCGTCGCCGCTGTTCGTCTCACTCGGGATGATGGCGCTGATCGCATTCAGCGAAGAACTCGTATTCCGCGGTTACGTCCTCGATCATCTCATGGGATCCATACGCAACAAATGGGTGGCGCTCGCGGTTTCGGCGGCCCTTTTTTCGGCTTTTCACTTCCCTAACCCGAGCATCTATGCGCTGGCCTTCGTCAACCTTTTCCTCGCCGGCCTGCTGCTGGGCATCAACTACATCTATACCAAGAACCTCTGGTTCTCCTTCCTGTTCCACCTCAGCTGGAATTTCTTTGCCGGGCCGATCCTCGGTTTCCACGTCAGCGGGCTGTCGCAACCTTCGCTGTTACAGGCCGAATCCAACGGGGATCTGCTGATCACCGGCGGCGATTTCGGGCTCGAAGGCTCGATCCTGACGACAGTCGTCGCCACGATCGCGTTTTTTGTACTCGCCTGGGCTTTTGAAAGAAAATATTCGGCTTCGCCCGCAAGGGCAAAAGAGCCGCCCCTTGCCCCGCCGCCTACGGCATGATGATACGCGAAGGGCTTTTGATATCGACGATCTCGAGATCGAAGATCAGGTCTTCACCGGCCAGCTGATGGTTCGCGTCGAGCACGACCACATCGGGCCTGACTTCCACAATGACTACCGGTATCTGTTGGCCGGCGCCGTTGTTCATAACCAGCTGCATTCCGACTTCCGGGCGCATGTCCTGCGGAAAACGATCGATGGGAAATTCGATGATCGCCTGCGGATCGCGCGGGCCATAGGCATCATCCACAGGGATCTCGATGGTCTTCTTCTGGCCGACGGTCATACCCACGACGCCTTCATCGAATCCTTTGATCACCATACCGCTGCCCACTTCGAATTCCAAAGGAGAACGACCTTCGGATGAATCGAACGTCGTTCCGTCGGTGAGACGGCCATGATAGTGGACTTTAACGGTATCCCCAGCTTTGACTTCTTGTGACATAGTTTATTTTTAGTTGCCCGGACTCCGGATTGTCCGCAAGGTAGTATTAAATAATTAAATTGTGCCGAAATAGCTAACACCCGAAACCAAAGCAAAAATCATGCACAAGGCTCATCTCCTGCTTCTTACGTTGTTCTTTCTTCGGCCAGGCGCGTATGCGCAGATCGAAACGGGCGCGCAGCAAATGGATCGTTATCTTCCCTTGTTAAAGGGCCGGTCGGTGGCCATTTTCGCCAACGCAACGTCTGTCGTCGGCCATTCGTCGCTCGTCGACACCTTGTTGAAGAAAGGGGTCCATGTAGTAAAGATCTTTTCCCCCGAGCATGGCTTTCGCGGCGAAGCCGACGCGGGAGCGAAAGTAGGGAACCAGGTGGACCCGAGGACGGGCATACCCATCGTCTCGCTGTACGGCAGCAAAACCAAACCGACGGCCGACGATCTCGCGAACGTGGACGTCCTGTTGTATGATATCCAGGATGTCGGAGTGCGTTTCTATACGTATATCGGCTCGCTCCAACGCTACCTGGAAGCCGCCATCGAAAACCATCGCCCGCTGGTGATCCTCGACCGCCCCGATCCGAACGGGTCCTATGTGGACGGGCCGGTACTGGATACGGCCTACCGTTCGTTTGTCGGGATGCAACCCGTTCCGGTCGTTTACGGGATGACCATCGGCGAATATGCGCGGATGCTGATCGGAGAAGGATGGGTACACGCCGATGCCGGTTTTCATCTCACCATTATCCCCTGCCGCAACTATACGCACAAGAGCAAATACATCCTACCTGTCAAACCATCCCCCAATCTTCCGAATATGCAGTCCGTGTACCTGTATGGCTCGCTGTGTCTCTTCGAAGGTACCAACGTCAGTCTCGGACGCGGGACGAACAAGCCCTTCCAGCAGTGGGGCAACCCCGATTTCCCGAAAACCCTGTACAGCTTCACGCCCGAAAGCGTTCCCGGCGCCACCGATCCGCCGCTGCTCGGGAAGAAATGTTATGGGTACGATCTCAGCGCCGTGCATGTCAAAGGGCTCACCTTCAAATGGGTGCTGCAGGCCTATTCGTTGACCCCCCACAAGGATTCCTTTTTTCTCAGGAACGGCCGCGGTTTCGACCGGCTGGCGGGCGGGCCGTTGCTACGGCAACAGATCGAAAAAGGGATGACCGAAGAACAGATCAGAAAGACCTGGGAACCGGGATTGGAAAAGTTCAGGGCCATCCGCAAGAAATACCTGCTGTATGCCGACTGACCCGCACCATTCCATGCCCGACAAACAACTTCATCATGCAGACTGACCCGAGGATCGTCTTCATGGGCACGCCCGAGTTCGCCGTCGCCAGCCTGGACGCCATCGTTTCGGCGGGATTTCATGTAGCAGGCGTGTTGACGGCGCCGGATAAGCCGGCGGGCCGCGGGATGCAACTGTCCGTCAGCGCGGTTAAAAAATATGCGCTTGAAAAAGGATTGCCTTTGCTGCAACCCGAAAAGTTGAAAAATCCTGCTTTCCTGGAGGAACTCCGCGCCCTGCGGGCCGATCTGCAGATCGTCGTCGCCTTCCGCATGTTGCCCGAAGCCGTATGGGCCATGCCGCCGATGGGAACCGTCAACCTGCATGGATCGTTGCTGCCGCAATACCGCGGCGCCGCGCCGATCAACTGGGCCGTTATCAATGGGGAAACCGTCACCGGCGTGACTACGTTCAAACTGCAGCACGCCATCGACACCGGCAACATCCTGCTCCAGGAAAGCTTCCCGATCGGCGAGAACGAGACGGCCGGCGAGGTGCACGACCGGATGAAGGTCATCGGCGCCCGTCTCCTCGTCCAAACGATACAAGGCCTGGTCGCAGGCACCCTGTTCGGGAGACCGCAGTCGGACGTGCTCCAAGAGCAGAGCGTTACGGGGTCTTCGACAATCGATGCCCCGGTCTTGAAACACGCCCCAAAGATCACCACCGATACCTGTCGCATCGATTGGGACCGGCCTACCCGCGAGGTTCACAACCTGATCCGTGGACTTTCGCCTTCCCCGGCCGCCTTCACCGAACTGGATGGCCGGGTGCTCAAGATCTACCGCTCGGAAAAAGAGCCGGTCTCACCAACCCACACCGCGAAACCGGGCAGCTATGAGACCGACGGTAAGACATTCCTGCGCTGGGCCGCGGCGGACGGGTATATCCGGGTGACCGAGATCCAGCTGGAGGGGAAAAAAAGGATGGCAATAGCGGATTTTCTCAGGGGGTATAAGTTCAGGCACTGAGCGCTTTCCCGGCAACAAAAATGATTTCCAAGGCTTTAATGTCCGACGCAGACGGGCAGCCTTAATAAACGACCTGTACCATGAATTTCGCTTCGCCCTGGCCGAGTTCCGCGGCGGCGGCATTGCTGATGCGGATGGTCAGACCCGCGCTCTCTTTCATATCGGGCAGCTGACCTAACACCTTCGCATAAACGCTTTTTCCGGTTGCCGGATCGGTGACCCTGACGATCGTTCCGACCGTAACATTGTTCATCAGGGCATAGTATTTCCCGTCCTGCCAGCCGCTGGTGCTTTTGAAGACACCCGCCTGGCCACTCACCGAATTTCCTTCATCGCTGAAGTCGGAACGGAAGACGCCGCCGTCGAAATGGGGTGCGTTGGGGATCGCGGAGGCTGTCGACGGTCTGCCGGTGGTTGGCTCCTGGCGGGTCGTCGCGGGTTCCTGCCGGGTCGTCGCGGGTTCCTGGCGGGTCGTCGCGGGCTCCTGCCGGGTCGTCGCGGGTTCCTGTCTGTTCACGGGCGGTTCGTGCCTGGCCGCCGGCGTTCCCGAATTGGTTTGACCGTCGGGTATCGTATAGGTCGCCGCGGCATCGGTTGCGGGCGGAGTGGAGGAATGAGCCGCGTATCTTCCATCGGTTTTTTCAACACCGGCCACCGGGCCGGCCGGAGCCGATCGCGCCAGCGCCGAGAGCGCCGTCTTCACCTTGAGAAAACCCACGATAACGTGCAGGCCGGCATGCAGCTGGTCGCCGTTGATGTGGTTCCATTTTTCGATGTCCGGTATCGGCACCTTGTTGTAATTGACGCTGATCCGGTACATCCATTCTTTTTCCCGGACGATATGGTAGACGGGGACGAGCGTTTCGGCCGGGGTCTTGATCCCTGTCTGCGAGAAGTTCTGCGCCGTGAGGGGTATCCGGAGGACCTGCCCGATCGCCAGCGGCTGGCTCAGGGTACGATGGTTGTAAGGCGCGAGGACTTTCGGGCTGAGGTTGTACAGGCGGCCGATGCTGTACCAGTTTTCTTTCGCCACGACGGTATGTTCCAGGTAGATCTTCCCGGTCTGGCCCTGTATGATGAGCTCGGGGGATTGGCAGCGGGCGACGCTTGCAAAGGTTAGACTGAAAAGTAAAAGTACGGCCGGCGGTATTCGCATGGTATGGAAGTTTCAGGGCAATGATAATGATTTTTCACGTCCTTTTCAATATCCTCCATTCTTTGGGATAGTAGTTGTTCCACCGGTTGGGCAGGACTTTCACCCAGCCGAGGTTGTGTCCCTCGTATTGCACCAGAGACCACCCGCGACGGGCAGTCACAGTCCGAACCTCTTCTTTTCGCAGATAGTAGAGCGCCTGTTCCTGTGTCAGCCCGATGGCAGGCAGTTCGGGATGAATGATCGTGCTCATAGCGAGGTCGTGATCGGGAACGAACTCCTTTATCGAAGGCGAACCCAGCGTAATACCCGCCTTTTTCAGGTAACAGGCTGATTGAAGGATCGGTAGCCCGGATGCGAGCGGCGCCGGCAACGCGTGAATTTCAGAACCGTGTAAAAAGAAGAACAGATCGGTATCCGAGCGGACCCATTGCTGCAGCTGCTGTACGTCTTTTTTTCCCGGGCGTTCGGGCAGTGCCGGCCGACGCGCCGCGGTGAAAGCGTCTCCTCCGTTCTTCCGGAGGCAACCGATGAAAAACCCTTCTCCATTCAGCTTGTCCGGGTAGAAGCGATAGCCCCAGGTCTTTCTCCTGCCTTCGCTTTCGACGATATTCCACCCGGGGCGCAGGGTCAGGCGGCATCCCTCGGCGTCCAGCCCGACCGCGACCCAGTCGAGGATATCTTCGTCTTCCTCGCGCGAATACGAACACGTGGAATAGAGCAGGATGCCGTCCCGGCGAAGCGCTGGCCACACATCGGCAAGGATGCGTTGTTGCCGGCCGCTGCAAAGCCGGACATGCGCCGGACTCCATTCGCGGATCGCCTCCGGATCGCGGCGGAACAGACCGCTGCCGCTGCAGGGCGCATCGACGACGATGACATCGAAATAGTTCTCCAGCCGGGAAAGATCGCGCGCGTCGTTGCTGGTCACCACCGTCCCCGCCGCTCCCCATTTGGTCATGTTCTCTTCGAGGACCCCCGCCCTGTTTTTAATGACTTCGTTGCTGACCAGCAGGCTGCCGGGAGCCAGTGCCGATTGCAGCAAGGTCGATTTGCCTCCCGGCGCAGCGCAAAGATCGAGCACGCGGAGCGGACGGGTGAGGTCGGCCGTTTGCCGGAGCGCCTGTTCGAGGAACATGCTCGAGGCTTCCTGTACATAATAAATACCGGCGTGGAACAAGGGGTCGAACGTAAAATAAGGACGTTCTTTCAGATAGCAGCCCCAGCTCGACCAGGGCACCGGCGCCGCCCCGGAAGGAAGCGAACCACTCGTCTTACCGGGATTGAGCCGGATGGAGGTGACCGGTTTGGGATCCGAGTGCGCGGCGTCGAACGCCGCGGCGTCATAGCCGGGAAGACCCTTCAGCGAGGAGAGGAATGTTTTTGGTAAGAGGGACGACACTGCCACGAAATTACTCAAAAGCGGATGGTAAAGTCCTGTTTGACCTTAAATTCCTCGCGGATAAAGACCAGGCCGATGAAAAACAGGTCGACGGTGAGCAGGACGCGGGGGTCGTTTTTGATGGAGGCCCAGGCGCGCTCCATGCCCGGGCTCCAATGGATGTCGTCGAAGATGAATGTCGCCGCGGGCGAAGCGTGGCGCAGGAACGCTTCGAAATACCGCAGGGTCGGTTCAAACAGGTGATTGCCGTCGATGAAAGCAAGGTCCACCGGCGCGATCCGTTCCAGCAGCGGTCCCAGTCGGGTCTCGAAATTACCGGCAATGACCTGGGCCGCGAGCCCCAGCGAACGCAGGTTGTCCCCCGCAGCCGCGGCAACCGCGGGGGCGCCCTCGATGGTGTATATGCGTGCGCCCGAAGCGCCGGCTGCCAGATAGGCCGTGGAAAGACCAAGCGAGGTCCCCAGTTCGACCACCGTGGAAGGATGATAGTGGCGCGCTATCCGGAACAACAACTGACCAAAACGAGGTGGTTTCGCTGATCCCCGAACGATCTCGCGGACGCTGCGGCTGATAACGGTTGCCGATCGGGTGTTCGCGTCCCCGCTATGAGCGGGCCGTTTGTCTCTTATCCCTCGTGCCGCCTCTTCGCCCCGGGCAGAACCCGCCCCCATGTCCTCGACCTGCAGGACCGTAGCATCGCCGCGGAGGCGCTGGCGCAACGTCTCGATCGGCCCATATTCCGCATACGACCCGCGATCGTTGAGCACCTTCGTGACGAGATCGAAAACGAAAGGAGAGTGGATGCCGTGACCCTTGCCGTTGTCGGCGGTGAAATAATAGCGCAGATAGTTGCGGGCGAGCCGCAGCGGAGTATACCTCATTTTTTCCTTTGCCATAACTGAAAGCTATAGGCGTACGCGTGTTTTTCATCGGCTTGGAAATCCATGTTGCTGACCATCCGCCACTCGTTTTCATCGATCACCGGAAAATAGGCGTCCCCTTCCAGTACCGTGTGGATCCGCGTCAGGTAGATCTTGTCCGCGATCGGCATCGATTCCGCATAGATCTGACCCCCTCCGATGATAAACGCTTCTTTGCAATCCGTCGCCGCCGCGAGCCGCAATGCCGAGGTCAGGTCGTGCGCTATTTCCACCGTCTGGCTGCGGGAACGCGTCCCAGCCGCAGCATCGGCTTTTGACCGTGCCGCATCGCTCGGTTCAGCCGCAGCATCACGCCGCCCCCCCGCCGCATCCGCGGGATGCCAGTCCTGTCGACGCGTGATCACGAAATTAAATCTGCCGGGGAGCGGGTCGCCCGCCAGCGCCTCGAAGGTCTTGCGGCCCATGATCACCGGCATGCCCCAGGTGGTGTTCTTGAAGAATTTCATGTCATTGGGCAGGTGCCAGAGCAGCCGGTTGTCCTTGCCGATGACATTGTTCGTGGTCGCCGCGACGATGAGACTGATGATCATGACACAAATTTAGGATGCGCCGGCCGCACCTGAAAAAAATCCGCTGCCGCCGCCACCAACCGGATACCGATAAAAATATTCCGCGCCGAATAGCTAAACGGCGACGGGAGCCTTGATGGCGGGATGCGACTCGTAATTCTCCAGCGTGAAATCGTCGTAACTGAACGCGAAGATATCCTTCACGCGCGGGTTGAGCTTCATCGACGGCAACGGGTAAGGCGTGCGCGTCAATTGCAAACGGGCCTGTTCGAGGTGATTGCTGTAGAGATGGACGTCCCCGAAGGTGTGAATGAACTCGCCGGGTTCGAGTCCGCAGACCTGCGCGACCATCAGCGTCAGCAGGGCATAGGAAGCGATATTGAACGGCACGCCCAGGAAGACGTCGGCGCTGCGCTGGTACAACTGACAGCTCAATCGCTGGACACCGTTCGCGTCGGGAGCGACATAAAACTGGAATAGAACGTGACAGGGCATCAGCGCCATCCCGGGCAGGTCGGTCACGTTCCATGCGCTGACGAGCAGGCGGCGGCTATCGGGCGTTTTGCGTATCTGTTCGATCAACTGGCTGATCTGGTCGACCGTTTTGCCATCCGCGCCTTCCCAGCTGCGCCATTGTTTGCCATACACCGGGCCCAGTTCGCCCTGCGCATCCGCCCATTCGTCCCAGATACTGACGCCGTGTTCTTTGAGATAGCGGATGTTGGTCTCGCCTCGCAGGAACCACAGCAATTCGTAAATGATGCTTTTGAGATGCAGCCGCTTGGTGGTCACCAGCGGAAACCCTTCTGTCAGGTCGAAACGCAACTGGTAGCCAAAACAACTCAGGGTGCCGGTGCCGGTGCGGTCCGTTTTGCGGACGCCGTTATCGAGAATGTGCCGAAGCAGATCGAGGTATTGCTGCATGGGCGCAATTTACGTATTTTCGTACAGGCCCCAAGCGGCTGATGAGACCGCTTGACAACGGCCGTCACTGCGCCTAAACCAACCACTCTTGCGTCTGCTGCGGGTTAATAATTCTTCCAGCGAGCCCTCGCTCAAACGGGGAAAGTTTTTTTTTATCACGCGGCTGAAGAAACCCGGGCGGTTCGATCTGATCAGCTGGCGCGTCATCCTGCCGCCCTCCGGCATGACGATCCTCACACAACGTCTTTGCGGAATGCCGGGCGATACGCTCGAACTCATAGCCGGCGTTTTGCACGTCAACGGACAGGAGGCGGACAGCGAGCTGGCGCTCAAACACGTTTATAAGGTCGCCGCAAAGGACGCCGTCCGGCTCCGGTATGACCGGGAACAATGCTATGTCATCCCGCCCTACACCGAAACGCTCTATCTTTCGCTGGAAGACGATTATGTGCGCCGGGAGGGTCTCGCCTGCGAGCGTTATATCCTGCCGCGCGGGTTACGCGATGAAGACATCTTCCTGGCCTACAAGCAGAACTGGAACCGCGATCATTTCGGGCCGCTGAAGATCCCGCCGGGTAAATTCTTCGTGCTGGGGGACAACCGGGGAAACAGCAAAGACTCGCGCCATCTCGGCCTGGTCGGCCAATCCGGGTATATCGGGACCGTGTGGTGGAGGTGGAAATGATCATTCCGCCAGCAGGCGGTCCACGATCGCGTAGAACTCCTTCTTTTGTTCGTCATAATGCACGCCGGTACCCGGTCCGCTGAAACCTGTGTGGATCTTTGCGATTTTTCCATCCTTTCCGACGAAGATCGTAGTAGGAAAATCGACGATCGCCTGCAGTTGCGGCAGCGTTTTTTCCGCGCGTTGCGGATCGCCGACGGCGACGCCCGTGATCAACATGGGATAACGGACATGAAACCGCTGACGGAACGTGCGCACGCTGTTCCGGCTCCGCGCCGGATCGGTGCTGCGTTCGTAGGCAAGCGCGACGACCTCTACGCCTTTGGCGCGGTATTGATCGTAAAACCCGCTGAGGAAGCGGGTCTCGTCCATGCAATTGGGGCACCAGGAACCCATGATCTGGACCAGCACGACCTTTCCTTTAAAGCGCCGGTCGGACAGCGATACCTCGCGCCCATCGAGGTCCGTGAAAGAAAACGTGAACGGTACGTCCTTGTTCCATTTGGTGATCGCGAACTGGTCTTCCAGTTTCGCATGACTGTCCCTGTGTGCTGTCCAGGTGGCAAAGGCCGTGGGGCCCGAATATTGCATTCCGGTCATCTTGCCGCCAACGATCCTGGCCGCGAAAAAATAGGCATGCGTCCCATCGAAACAGGACAATTTCATCGAATCACCCGTGACGATCCCTTCGAGGTAGCGAAGGTCGCCGCCGGCATCGAGGAAAGTACCCGTGACCCGCGCGCCCTTCTGTTCGAACTCCCCGACGCGAAAGGTGGTGTCGTTGCCGTCCGGGGCGCGAAAAACGGCCGCCCACCGGCCCGAAACGCTGACGCCGGCAGCAGGGCGCTCTCCGGCAAACCGGTAATTCTCGCCATAGAATGCCTTGAACGGGATCGACTGCCAGTCGGCCGACAGGTGACGCATCCACACGCCTTCGAGGTTCCCCCCGGGAGTAATGCGCGCGCGGAGCTGTGACTCATAAAACGGCATCCGGATCAGCACCGAGTCGCCTTCGCGTTTGACATCGTCCACCAGTAGCCGCTCGCCAGCGTTGCGGATATACAACACCTGGCGGCCACCGCTGTCCTTCACCTCGAAATTGAAGGCGATATCGTGGCCATCTTTCCGTTCGAGAACGGCGCGCCATTGGCCATTGCGGAAATCGGGCGCAGGAGCCGCCAGCACGTTCAGCGCAGCGAAATAAAAGACCAGGCTACCGGTAAACCGAAACATAGACACTCGAATTGAAACCGCAAGATAGCGAAAATTAAGTCGACAAATCAGGTAGAGTGAATGCGGGAGGCGGCGGCGGACGACAACCGGTGATCGCGCTTAGGCATGCGAACGGTCAACGCGGCCGGGCCGCGGGATGCATCGGCCGTCACTTCAGGTTTTCGAGCATATCCGCGGTCATCCGAGACAGGTCGTATTCGGGGCGCCAGTTCCATTCGGCGCGCGCGACCGAATCATCGATGCTTTGCGGCCAGCTGTCGGCGATATGCTGCCGGTAATCCGGGGCATAACGGATCCGGAAGTGCGGGATCCGCTTTTGGATCTCCGCCGCGATCTCACGAGGCGAAAAGCTCAGCGCGGAAACGTTGTAGGAAGTGCGCACGCTCAGCCGGTCGGCCGGCGCCTCCATCAGTTCGATCGTGGCCCGGATCGCATCCGGCATGTACATCATGGGCAGATAAGTGTCTTCCTTCAGGAAACATTCGTATTGACCCTGCTCCCGCGCCTCGTGAAAGATCTCCACCGCATAGTCGGTGGTGCCGCCGCCGGGCGCCGATTTCCAGCTGATGAGGCCCGGGTAGCGGATGCTGCGGACGTCTACGCCATAGCGTTCAAAAAAGTAATTGCACCAGAATTCGCCGGCGTATTTGCTGATGCCGTAGACCGTAGTCGGCTCGATGATCGTACGCTGAGGGCAATCGCGGCGGGGCGAAGTGGGACCGAAAACGGCGATGCTGCTCGGCCAGTACACCTTGTGCAGTTTTTCTTCGCGCGCGATGTCCAGGACGTTGAGCAGCCCCTGCATATTGAGGTGCCACGCCAGGTTCGGGTTCTTTTCCCCGGTGGCCGAAAGGATGGCCGCGAGCAGGTACACCTGCGTGATGTTCTGACGGATCACCTGCACATGCAGCATCTCCTTGTTCATGACATCGAGCGATACGTAGGGGCCGGTGCCTTTGAGCAGCTGGTTCTCTTCGCGAAGATCGGACGCCACCACGCTGGAATTCCCGTAGATGCGGCGCAGCGCGAGCGTGAGCTCCACGCCGATCTGTCCGCTGGCGCCGATGACCAGTACCTTTTCTTTAGCCATGTGAAGGGGTTTGGGGTGCAAATATAGCGTGTATTTCCATCGCGTGCCCGCGGTGAAGGCTGTGGATTTTTTCCCGTAGGTTTGCACTATGCAATTCCTAGACGAACTCTTCCGCGATCAGTCCTACGACAAGAAAAATTTTTTCCTCATCGCGGGGCCCTGCGTGGTGGAAAGCGAGGAATTGGTGATGGAAGTCGCCGACAAGGTGTCGCGCATCTGCCGCGAGCTGGGAATCCCCTACGTCTTCAAGGCTTCGTACCGAAAGGCCAACCGTACCAGCGGCAACAGCTTTACCGGGCTGGGGGACGATACGGGTCTAGGGCTGATCGGGAAAGTGGGCGCCACCTACCGGCTGCCGACGACCTCGGATATCCATGCGCATGACGAGGCCGCGCCCGCCGCCAGGTACATCGACATCCTGCAAATACCGGCCTTCCTGTGCCGGCAGACCGATCTGCTCCTCGCTGCGGCGGCCACGGGGAAGATCGTCAACGTGAAGAAGGGACAGTTCATCAGCGGTCCCGCGATGAAGTTCGCCGTCGAAAAGATCAGGCGATCGGGGAATGATAAAGTATTGCTTACCGAAAGGGGAACGACATTCGGCTACCAGGACCTCGTAGTGGACTACCGGAACATCCCCTGGATGCAGGAACACGGCGCCCCCGTGGTGATGGACTGCACGCATTCGTTGCAGCAGCCCAACCAGGTCAGCGGGGTCACCGGCGGCAATCCACAACTAATCGGGACGATCGCAAAAGCTGCCATTGCCGCCGGCGCCGACGGTCTCTTTATAGAGACGCACCCAAATCCCGCCGTAGCCAAAAGCGACGGCGCGAATATGCTGCGATTGGACCATTTACAAGGGTTGTTGGAGCAATTGGTAAGATTACGTAAGGTCGTAAACGGATTTCAAGGGTGAGGATCGGATGGTCTTTCTGGATTACGAACCGGACGTTGCCGGCTGTGAAGGAATTAAAAACGGGACGAACGAAATGTGCACCGGATGCACGCACCGGACCTGGTCCGGCTTCAAACCCTGTCGACTGTTGAATTCGCCACAAAGTTACGATCATTCTCAGGTAATCCGTTAGCTGAA
>DASZYU010000091.1:0-15059 GCA_035545215.1 Puia sp. | reverse complement strand
ATTCTTGACGACGGTGCCGTAGGGAGCCGGCAAGGTAATGCTCGCAATGTTCATCGGGTAGCGCGAACCGAAATTGGAATAGGGCGTGAAATCTTCGTCGCCCATATTGCTTTCAATGTACCAGGCGATGTCGAAGAAATTGAGATTCCCGTCGCCGGTCTCGAAGGCAATCCATTTGTAATAGATACCCTGCGCGAAGGCGTCTATGCCGCCTTCGGTGGTCAGGGCGACCTGCGGGACGGGCGCATTGGGATTGGCGAGCTGCAGGATGCTTTTTTTGCAGGACCCTAACAGCAGCGTGAAGGCCAGCGCGGACAACGAGGCCCGGGTCAGTAGAGGTATGTTATATCGTTGCTTATTCATATAGTTGTATGATTTGAGTGATCGTTTAGAATCCGACATTCAGGGCAAATTGATACGATCGAAGATTGGGCGTACTGTAATAGTCGACGCCGGTAAATGCACCGACCCGCTGTCCTGCGAGGTTGTTGCCGGTTTCGTCATAGGCGCCGACATTTTCCGGATCGAGACCGCTGTACTTGGTAAACGTGAGCAGGTTGCGGCCGGAAGCCGTAATGGTCAGTCGTTTGATGGCCCTGCTGCCAGCGACGAAATGCGACAGGTCGTAGCCGATCGACAGGTCGCGCAGCCGGATATAGGAGCCGTTCTCGATAAACGGAGAAACAGGCAGGCCTACGTTGTAGAGCGAATTGTAATAGTTGACGAACGACCCGGTCTGGCCCTGAATGGTGAGCTTCTTATCGAGGTCGCTGGATTCGCCGCCCTGGCCGCCCGTACCGCCGGTCGGTCTGTACAGCCATTGTTTGGTGACATTGTAGATGCTGTTGCCGTAGACCCAATCGAACTGGAAGGAAAGGCTGATCTTCTTGTAGAAGGTGAAGCGGTTGATCAGCGACGCGTTGAAGTCGGGGTAGGCGTGGCCTACGGGCGAGAGGTCGTTGGACGGGGTATATTGCACATAGTTGTCGCTGTTGAGCACCACGACGCCGGTGCTGGTCACTGAATAGTTACCCTGGTTAGCAACCGGGATAAGCGGTGTCTTGCCATCCGGTCCGGTCTGGTTGACGGAGTGCAAGGGGGTCTGGACGTAGAACGCACCGACGGGCTTGCCTTGTTTGAGCGCGAAGGCGAAATCGACGACATCCTGGCCATTGGCGATCTTGTTCACGGTAGCGCGGCTCAGTCCCCAGCGCGTGCTGACATCCCAGGTGATATTCCGGCCGTTGAAGATGCTGGCGTCGAGCGAAAGGTCGAGTCCATGGCTTGTGATCGTTGTCAGGTTGTCCAGCCGGGTGGCATAACCGGAGGACGGTGGCACCTGCGCATTCTGGTAGGCGTCGCTGGTCTTGCGGTTCCAGTACGTACCGCTGAATACCATCCGGTAGAGCCATGAACCTTCGAAAGGGGTAATGGTAAAATCCGTACCGATCTCCAGTTCATAGTTGGTCGCCAGCAGGAGGTTGGCGTTGGTGGCCTGTGAGGGTAGGGCGATGGCTACGCCCGTGCCCAGTGTGACAGGCGTTAGTGTTATCTGCCGGTCGTAGGGGCCGGGTTGCACGCCTGCAACGCCGTATGCCGCCCGCAGCTTCCAGTCTTTCAGCCAGGGTTGTTGCGCCAGCATGAGTTCGGATGGCCGGAAATAGACGGTCCCGCGGCCGAGCGTGGCAGCGTTTTGCGCTGCGCCGAATGCGCTGCCGTAATCCGAGCGGAAGCCACCCGAGATGCCGAAAAGGTCGCCCCAATCGATGGTCTGGTTGACGAGAACGCCATAGGTGGTCTCCGAAGAATAACTGTCACCCGCCGTTTTGGTGGTTGCCTGATTGATATTTGGCGGGGGATAGGACGGCAGTCCGACTCCTTCCGCATAGTATTGTCTGAATTGTTGGTTGCGGTAATCGTAGGCGACCTCCGTAGTGGTGGTTATCGGCAGTTTGGAATTGAAGTCTTTTTGGAAATCTGTCCTTACGAAGGCGGAATACAACCCGTTTTGATAGAAATTTTTCGTATTCTCGTCCTCCACGGCGCCCGCTGCGCTCGGTCCCCAATACGTTTTGTATTTCACGTACTGGAGGTTGGCCGTCTGGTTCTCGTAATAATTGGTATAGTCGTCGGCGTTGTAGTCGAGACCGTATTTAACATCGAGTTCGACGAAGCGCGGGAACTTGTAATTGAAATCGAAGTTCTGAAAGATCTCGAGCACCTGGTGGTTCTGATGGTGGTATTGGTTCTCGGAGAGTGTGTTATAGCCGCCGGACGAATTGATCGTTTTCAACGGGTAGTGACCGGTAGAGTCTTTCCAGTTGAAGTCGACGAAATTATAGTTGGTCAGCATGTTGAACCTGTTTCCGTTGAGGAGGTTGGAAAAGTTTGAAATCCCCTGGGTAATGGTCCGGAAGGTGAATCCCTTGAAGGGATGCAAACCGAGGTTGACCGTGACGTTACTGCGGCTGTAAGCGTTGCTCAGCACGTCCTGCTGGTTGAGTTGCGTGCCGGTGATGGCATAGTCCGAGTTCGTCGTACCGCCGGTGATGCTGAGCGAATTCGAGAACGTGAGGGCCTGGCGGAATCCCTGTTTGACATGATCGTAGATGGGCAGATTGTATGTCTTGTCATTCGTGAGGAAGGCGTTGGCGGGGGCGGTGGCGATGGGCACCTGCGGGTCGGTCCATACGCCTGTGGCATCCATTGCGATCGGGTTGCCTTTACTATCCAGCATGTTATTGTTGGCATCGGTGACATAGTGGTGATGCGTGCTGAGGATCGGGTGGTTGCCGGTCAGGATATTGTCCACGCTCACTTTGGAATTGAAATTAATGGCCATTTTGCCGTTGAGCGTACCTTTTTTGGTGAAGATCTGAATGACCCCATTGGCGCCTTGCGCACCATACAACATGGCGCCGGCCGGGCCTTTCACGACTTCGATGTGGTCGACAATCGCCGGGTCGATGTTGTTGATGTTATTGGACTGGTTCATCTGGACCCCGTCGACGAGGATCAGCGGGTTGGTGTTGTCGAGGCTGTTGACTGCGCGAAGGATGATGTTGAAGCCGGCGCCGGGCGTACCGCTGGTCTGTTGGACGCTGGCCCCGGCGATCTGGCCATCGAGGGCTTGCTGAACATTGGTGGTAACGCTGGGGGCGAAGTCTTTCGACGAAACGGTTCCTACGTCGATGGGGACCTTTTTGCGGTTGGTGGCCGCGCCCACGCCGGTAACGACGACGTCGGAAAGCGATTTGGCGTCGGGGGCGAGGCTGATGGTCAGGCCGGACCGCGCCTCTATTTCCCTGGGTTCATAACCGACATAGGTGATGATTAGTTTGGCCCTGTTCCTGACCTGGAGGGACCAGGAGCCGTCGTCGCGGGATGTGGTAGCGTTTCGCGTACCTTTTTCCGTGATGGTCGCGCCGGCGATGGCTGCGCCTTTTTCATCGGTGACTTTTCCTGTTACAGTGATGGTCTGCTGGGCCTGTCCCTGAATACAGGCAAAAAGAACAGCCACAGCCACAAGCAGCAGTGCTCTCATAACTTTGTTTTGGTTGAAGATGAAGTAATTGTCAACTGGTAAGATAGGCCGAGTTTGTAGAACGCTGCCCCGGCTGGTCACTAATAATCAGGGCAAGCGAACACTAATAATTTTCGTAGTTGGGAAAAAAGGTGAAAATTGAGCCAAACTTTTGAATGAAAATGAAAAAGACCCTTTTTGTTTTGTCGGTTGCGGGTATCGCCTGTCACTGTTCTGCCCAAACCACCATCGTCCGCGACCCCGAGATAGCAGCCATGGTGAAGGAAGTGAATGCCGACAGTCTGCAGTCTTATATCAAAACGATGGTAGCCTTCGGTACGCGGAGTACCGTCAGTTCGGTGACCGACAAGAAAAAGGGCATCGGCGCGGCCCGGAACTGGGTCCTTATGAAGTTCAACCAGTTTGCCGCCGCCTCGGGCGGGCGGCTGACGGCATTCGTAGACACGACGACGTACGCGGCGGACGGGAGGAGGGTGAAGGAGCCGATCAATCTGGGAAATACCGTCGCTACGCTGAAGGGTACGGACCCCAACGACAACCGCATCTTTATCATCAGCGGGCACCTGGATAGCCGGCGGACGGATGTCATGGATGGAACGAACGATGCTCCCGGCGCGAATGATGACGGCAGCGGAAGTGCAGCTGTGCTGGAATGTGCGCGTGTCATGAGCAAGCACTCTTTTCCGGCAACGGTGGTCTTTGTGACGGTCAGCGGGGAGGAGCAGGGTCTGTTGGGATCGGGCTACATGGCGAAGAAAGCGAAGGCCGCCGGATGGAACATCGAGGCGGTGCTGAACAACGATATCATGGGCAGCAATAACAGCAATGAAACCAATATCATCGACAATACGCGGGTGCGGGTCTTCAGCGAAGGTCTTGCTTTTGTGGACACCGGCAGGATGGTCGCCCGCATCCGGCAGCTGGGGTTGGAGAATGACGGCAAATCGAGGCAGCTGGCGCGTTATGTCAAGGAGATCGGCGAGCGGTATGTGGACAACCTGCAGGTCGTGATGGTCTACCGTCCCGACCGTTTCCTGCGCGGCGGGGACCAGGCGCCGTACCAGGAGCATGGCTACGCGGCGGTGCGCATCACCGAAATGAACGAGAATTTCAACCACCAGCACCAGGACGTGCGGACCGAGAAAGGGATCGTTTATGGCGACCTGGCCGAGTTCATGGACTTCGAATACCTCCGGAAGAATACCGCGATGAACCTGTCCAACCTGGCCAACCTGGCCAAATCGCCCGGCATGCCGCAGGAAGTGCGCGTCGAAGTGCGGGGCCTGAGCAACGGGACCCAACTGTCGTGGAAGGCCCCTGCTTATGGGAAACCGAAAGGCTATTATGTATTGATGCGTGAGACGACCAGCCCGGTGTGGGAAAAAAAGATCTTCGTCGGCGGGACGCAGGCCAATCTCCCTTATTCCAAAGACAACTATTTTTTTGCGGTGCAGTCGGTGTCAGAAGAGGGTAATGAGAGCCTTCCCGTGGTGCCGGTGCCGGGACGCTAGCATGGCGCCTGCAATACGCAGCGGAAATTCCGGATGAACGGCGTTGGCCGGCGAGGCCAGTAGGGCCGGCCCGGTAAAGTTGACGGGTCCGGGGTGTAACTTTTTGGCAGGCGGCGTCGTCGTAAGGGATTAACCATCACCATTACCAATGCTGCACAACTACTTCAAGACTGCCCTTCGGAACCTGTGGAAGAGCAAGGGTTTTTCCGTTATCAATATCGTCGGGCTGGCGATCGGTTTGGCCACCTGTCTGCTGATCCTGATCTTCGTTATGGACGAACTGGCCTATGACCGGTACAACGAGAAAGCGGACCGGATCTACCGGGTGGATGGGGATATCAAATTCGGAGGCAATCATTTTATCCTGGCTGTAGCGCCGGCGCCCGCGGGACCGGCGCTTTTGCATGATTATCCCGAGGTCGAGAAGGAGTGCCGTTTCCGGATGCAGGGCGGCCGGTTGGTGAAAAAAGGCGATCAGAACATCCAGGAGGACGCGGTGGTGTATGCCGACTCAACCTTGTTCGACGTTTTCACGTTGCCGATGCTGTATGGTAACCCGCATACCGCGCTGCTGGAGGGCCGCTCGGTCGTGATCACGGAGAAAATGGCGAAGAAATATTTCGATGCCGTGGATGTGGTGGGGCGCACGCTGACGATGAACGATACGATGCTTTACAAAGTCACGGGGGTCATCCGGGACATTCCGGAGCAGTCGCATTTCCATTACGATTTCTTCCTGTCGATGACAGAGCTGGATGAGGCCAGGCAGATGGACCAATGGCTGAGCAATAATTTCAACACCTATATCGTCCTGAGGAAGGGCGCCGATCCGGCGAAACTGGAGGCGAAATTCGGCCAACTGATCACCAAATACATCGAACCGGAGTTGAAAGCGGCCGTCAATGTTTCCGCGGATGAGTTCTTCAAGGCGGGCAATTCGGTGGGCTTTTCGTTGACGCCGCTGACCGCCATCCATCTCCATAGCAATAAAACAGCCGTACTGGCGGCGAATGGCAACATACAATATGTCTATATCTTTTCGGCGATCGCTGCCTTTATCCTCCTGATCGCGTGTGTGAATTTCATGAACCTGTCGACCGCGCGCTCATCGAACCGGGCGAAGGAAGTGGGTATCCGGAAGGTGCTGGGTTCTTTGCGGGGCAATCTCATTTCGCAGTTCATGATGGAATCGCTGCTGCTCGCCTTTATCTCTATGCTACTGGCGCTGGGTCTGGCCTGGTTGTTATTGCCCGTGTTCAATCAATTGTCCGGTAAACACATGGTCCTGGGTCTTTTTTCGAGAGCGTGGCTGGCGCCGGCGATGCTTGGGCTGGTCGTCGTGGTTGGGCTTTTAGCGGGGAGCTACCCGGCTTTCTATCTTTCGGCGTTCCGGCCGATCCTTGTATTGAAAGGGGACCTGGCAGCGGGTTTCCGAACGGGATGGCTTCGCAATTCGCTGGTAGTTTTTCAGTTCGGTATTTCGATCTTTTTGCTGGTGGGTACGGCTGTGATCTATCGTCAGTTGGGTTATATCCATGACCGATCGATCGGCTTCAACCGTGAACAGGTGATGATCGTCAATGGGACCGATGCGCTCGGTAATCATGTCCATGACTTCAAGGAACAGCTGGGCAAACTGCCGGGGGTAAGGGGCGTGACGATGACGGGTTTCCTGCCGACGGGTGACTGGCGGAATGACGACGCGATCTTTTTGACGCGGGACCTCGATCCGAAGAAAGCGATCTCGATGCAGACCTGGCAGGTGGACGAGGATTATGTGCCGGTACTGGGCATGCAGATGGCTGCCGGCCGGAATTTCTCGCGTGATTTCAAAACGGACTCGAATGCGTGCATCGTCAACGAGGCATCGTTGAAACTGATGCAGGGGCGCCGGCCCATCGGCTCGAATCTGTACGAACTGAACGATATCCGGAAAAAGACGGTCACCGAATACCATATCATCGGTGTAATAAAAGATTTCAATTTCAATTCGCTGCGCGAGGTCGTCACGCCGATGGTGCTCTACCTGCATGAGAGCAGGGGCCGGATCGCGCTGCGGGTGGGGACGTCGGATGTCCATCATTTGATCGGACAGGTGGAACAGCTGTGGCACCGGATGGCGCCATCGCAGCCGTTCGGATATACGTTCATGGACGACGAGTTCAACAATATCTACCGGACCGAGCAAAGACAGGGAGGCATTTCGCTGTCATTTTCGCTGTTGGCGATCTTCATTGCGTGTCTGGGCTTGTTCGGGCTGGCGGCGTATGCTGCCGAACAGCGGACGCGGGAGATCGGCATCCGCAAGGTGCTCGGGGCGTCGGTGAGCGGGATCGTCCGGTTGTTGTCGCGCGATTTTTTGCGGCTGGTGGTGGTCGCTGCGGCGATATCGTTCCCGCTGGCGTGGTGGGCCATGCACCACTGGTTGCAGGATTTTGCCTACCGGGTTACGATCGGCTGGGAGATCTTCGCGCTCGCGGGAGCCGTGGCGGTTGCGATCGCGCTGGTGACGGTGAGTTTTCAAGCGGTGAGGGCCGCACTCGCAAATCCTGTAAATAGCTTAAGGTCGGAGTAAGCGGCCCTCACCGCCGTGGCCGGGCTAATGATTGCCAGGGAAAAAAAGCCCCGCGCGAGCGGGGCTTTGCCTATCTTATCTGGGGAGCGGGTCGCGGGGGTGGCGTAAACCCGTTCTTCCGGATGAGCTGGAGTATCTGGGTGATGGCCGTCTCCAGCTGATTGTCGATGCCTTTGGCGCCTTCGGTCAGGTCCTCGGGCACGTTGATGTCGGGATCGACGCCGTGTCCTTCTTTGAACCAGGTGCCATCGGGGTTGTACATACGAAACGTGGGAACGGTGATGGTGCCGCCGTCGATGAGGCCCGGCACGCCGCTGATGCCGATGAGGCCGCCCCAGGTGCGGGTGCCGATGAGGGGGCCGAGGCCGGACTTGCGAAAATAGTCCGGGAAGGCATCGCCGCCGGAGCCGCTCCATCCGTTGATGAGCATAACCTTTGGTCCGAAGTTGCCGGCGGGTGGCCAGGGCCATGGCGCGCCGTCGCGGGTCGCCCACCACGCCAGCGGTTTGCGGTTGAGTATCTCGATAAAACGGTCGGGTATCTGGCCGCCGTCGTTAAATCGTTCGTCGATGATCAGCGCTTTTTTATCCAGCTGGGCGGTGAACTGCCGGATGAGTTCATTTTGCCCGTCGACACCAGTACTGCGGACGTAGATATAGCCGACCTGTCCTTTGGTCGCTTCGTCCACGCGTCGCCTTTTTTCTTCGATCCAGGCCAGGTTCCGGAGCCGGGTCTCGGTGCGCATCGTCTCGACGATCACCGTATGCGCGCCGTTGAGCGAAGGTGTATTGTTGTAGGTCAGTTGGACGGCAGTCCCGGCGAGGTCACCGAAGGCGGCATAGGGATCGGTTTTGGTTGTCAACGGAATGCCATTGACGGCCAGGATATAGTCGCCTTCCTTTACATTGACGCCGGGCTCGTCGAGCGGGGACCGAACTTCTGCGTCCCAGGGGGCGCCGCGGATGATCTTGCCGACCTTATAGTACTGGCCATCCGCCGTCCAATCGATGCCCAGGTAGCCGACCGAAGCGTGTTTGGTGTCTTCTACCGCTCCCCCGCCATGGTAGGTATGCGAGGAGCTGAGCTCGCCGATCATTTCGCCGATGATGAAATCGACTTCTTCGCGCGTCGAGGCTTCTTCGACGAGCCGGAGGTACCTTTCTTTTACCTGGGGCCAGTCGACGCCGTGCATCGCCGAATCGTAGAAGAAATCGCGTTCGAGCCGCCAGGCATCGACGAGTATCTGGCGCCATTCTTCGCGCGGGACGACCCATTGTTGCATCTCGGCGGTGCGGAGTTTCTTATCCAGTTTTTGCCCTTCGTCGGCGCCGATGATGTACCAGGCGCCGTCTTTGGTGACGAGCAGGTGTTTGTTGTCCGCCGCAAGCGTATAGCCATTCAGGTCATCGGCGATCGTTTTGGTCGTGCGTTTGTCGAGATCGAAGAAACGCAGTGATCGGGTCCGTTCGCCGGAGCCGGTGTTCGGCGCGCGCAAAAAGAGCAGTTTTCCTTCCACGGCGGAAAGGTTGCCGTAATTGCCTGCGTCCACCGGCAGCAGGACCATGCGGGCCTCGAGGTCGTCGAAATCGATGTGGGTCGGGCCGGGCGCCGGTTTGGGCGTGGCGGCGGGCGGCGTTTTGGGAGGGGCCGGATGTTCCGCCGGCGGCGCCGGTTCTTTCTGGAAGGCAACCGTGTCGTCCTTCGGGTACAGCGGTGAGCGCGTCGTCTTTTCCAGTACGATGGCCGCGAGGCGGGTTGAATTCGGGTAGATGAAGGTATTGTCCAGGTCGCTGTACAGTGGGCGGAAGGACTGGTTGGTCGTCACGAAAAGATATTTCCCGGTGAGGTCGAATACGGGGCTGGCGCAACTGTAGAAACCGGAAGTAACGGGATGCAGCTTCTTGTCGGTGTAGTCGTAGATGAAGACGCCCCGGTGGGCATTCATCAGATCGCGGTCATAGGTGAGATACCGGCTGTCGGGGGACCAGCTGACCGAGAAGCCTTGCAGCGCCCCTTCGGTCATGCGGAGGCCCTGATCCACGAAAGTCGTGCGACCATCGGTGAGATCGTAGATGTAGATCTTCATGGCCTTGTCGATGAAGGCGATCTTTTTGCTGTCGGGGGACCAGAAGAGGTGGTACCGGAACCCGGGTCCATAGGAGGTCAGTTTCTTGTCGCTGTCCATATTGCCTGCATCGCGAAGGGTCAGCTCGTATTCGCCGGAGCGATCGCTCCAGTAAGCGATATAGCGGCCGTCGGGGGACCAGGCGGGGAATCGTTCGGCTACGCCGGACGACCTTGTCAGATCGATGACGGGGCCATTCTCGGCAGGCACGCTGAAGATATCGCCACGGGCTTCAAAGAGCGCGCGTTTGCCGTCGGGAGCGATCTCGCCGTCGAAGAGGTATTTGCTGGAATTTTCGAGCGTGGGGCGCAAGGCGCGCTCGTCGGTAACGACTTGTACGGGCACCTGTTTGTAGGTCTTTGCCGAGAGCGAGTACAGGTAGAGGTTGCCGCCCTGCTCGAAGACGATATCCTGCGGGCCGAGCGACGGGAAGTGTACATCATAGTCCGCGAAACGGGTAAGTTGCGTGAATTTTTTGGAGGGGATATCGTATTCCCAGAGGTTCATCCTCTTTTCTTCGCCGCGGTCCGAAAGGAAGAAGATGCTGTTGTCGTGCCACATGGGGAGCTCGTCATCGGCCTCGGTGTTGGAGATCGTCTCGTCGGCATCATCGGTCAGCCGGAAGATGTGGATCTGGCCCTGCCAGCCGCCGCGGTAGCGTTTCCAGTTGCGGCCCAACTGCGACTTGTAGGTGAAGGCCAGGCTTCGGCCGTCGGGCGAGAGCGTGCCGTACTCCGCATAGGGTAAGGGAAGACGGGTGGGGTCGCCGCCTCCAGCGGAAATCGAAAAGAACTGGTTGAAACGTTCGCGGCCGCTTTGCCGGCCGGAAGCGAACAGGATGCGGCTGCCGTCGGGATACCAATCGACGACGCGTTCGGGTGTTCCCTGCCATGTAAGGCGGGAAGGGACGCCGCCCTCGGCGGGAATGCTGTAGATGGACGGGCTGCCGTCGTAGTCCGCGGTAAAGGCGATGGTGTTTCCGTCGGGAGAAAATTTCGGCCATGCCTCGACGCCTGCCGGCGAGCTGAGATGAGCGGCTCTGCCGCCTTCTTTTGGGACCACCCAAAGATCGTTTGCGTAGCAGAAAACGATCGTGGTGGCGGAGACGTCCGGGTACCGGAACAGTGTGGCGTTGACTTGTGCGTGGCAGATAGAGGAGCCGCCGGCGAAGGCGGCGAGCAGGAGCAGGTATTTTAGCATAAGCAGAGATTTAGTCAAAGATACAACTGTACCATATGCCGCCAATAGCGGGCTTTGTGCGACTCGCCGTCCCATAGGTGGAGGGCGTTCCAGATGCCTTTCGACCAAAGCGCGTTACTGAGCAGGCGGTTGTTTTCGAGGAATACGTCTTTTTCGCCGACCACCAGGATGATCTCGAGGGTTTTCAATTGGGCGATGAGTCCCGGATCCGAGAGATTGGGAATGAACTGCGCGGGCATGTTGTAGTAGATGTTCTCGTCGCGATAGCCTTCGAAGAGGTCGTCGAAGTGTTCCATCGAAGTCGTCAGATCATAGCGTCCGCTGAGGCCGACCACCTTATGGAACAGATGGGGGTATTTGAACGCAAGGTTGGCCGCGTGGTAGGCGCCCAGGGAGCAGCCTGCCGTGACGACGGTCGGGTACGGGTTGATCAGTCGGATCAGACCAAGCACATCGGTGAGGACGTAGTTCTCGTATTTCAGGTGACGGCAGATGCGTTCTGCCGGGGGTACGTCTTTGGCATAAAAACTTTCCCTGTCGACGCTGTCCAGACAATAGACCTGTATGCATCCGCCTTCGATCTTTTTTTGCAATGCGTCGATGACCTGCCAGTCCTCGTAGTCATAAAAGCGCGCCGTGCGTGTAGGGAAGAATAGGACCGGCTCGCCCGCGTGACCAAAGATCAGCAGTTCCATTTCCCGGCCGAGGTGTTTGCTAAACCATTTGTGGTATTCTCTTTTCATCGTTTACCGGTGGATAGATAATCGAGAATGCACGCTTTCCACAGGGCATAGCCTTTATCGTTGATGTGGAGTCCGTCGGGGTCGAGGAACTCTCTTTTCGGATAACCGGCATTGTCGGTCATCCGCGCATAGATATCGATGAAATGCAGGTGGTTGGCCTGTCTTTTTATTTCTTCTTCGATGATCTTGTTGGTATACCGGATGCGGTCGAGGATGTCCCAGCGCGTGATACTGGGTTTAACGGAAATGAAAGCGAGCGGGATATCGCCGAACTGGTTGCGGGTGCGGTTGACCAGTTGCTGGAAGAAGATGAACACCTCTTCGGGATGCCGGCCGTCGCCGAGGTCGTTGTCGCCGGCATAAACGATGATGGACTGGGGGCGGAACGGCGCCACGAGGCGGTCGAAGAACCATACGCAGGCGGCGAGCGTGGATCCGCCAAAACCAAGATTGACGGGTTTATACGTGGCGAAGTCCTGGTTCAGGCTTTCCCATAGCCGGATGGATGAGCTACCGTAGAAAAGCAGTTTAGGATCGAAAGTGAGCGCCGCTCTTTCTTTTTCGAGTCTTTGGACCTCGTTTTCGTACCAGACCATACGGGGATTTTACAACTCAAATATACTGATCAAATATAAGTACCGGCGGCCGAAGCCTGCGGCGGAGCGCGAATTGGTAAGATTAAGATAATAACCGGCGGGCGACCGATGGGCGGGCGACCGATGGGCGCGGCGACCGATAACCGGCGGGCGACCGATGGGTGCGGTGACCGATGGGCGCGGTGACCGATGCGTTTGGGCGGCAACCTCAATGGCGATGGGTGATGGGACCAAACGGACCGTATTTGTGTTGCCGGTCGGAGAAGCTGTCGGTGTAGGGGCCGAAAGGGTGGTCGAACGGTTTTTTGAAGAGATCGGGCCAGTCGCCGCGAAAGCTTTTCGCGGGCCTGGGTTGGCTGCTGATGAAGGCTGCTACGTCCCAGGCCTCTTCGTCGGTCAGCGCGGTGGAGTCATGCGAGCAGCCCAACGGCATATTGTCTTTTACGTATCCTGCGAGGCGGCTGATGCGGTAGAGGCCCGCGCCCGTGTTGTAGCTGTGGTCGCCCCAGAGTGGAGGATAGAGGTAGGCCGAGCTGTCGGCGTTCCATGCGCCGCCGCCTTCGGGGCCGTGACAGCGTTGGCAGTTGCGGACAAAAACGGCGTGGCCGCGGACGGGGTCCGCCGCCCGCGACAGGTAGGCCAGTTCGGAGATGCCTGCGCCGGAGGGGCGTACGCCTTTCGGCACATTGCGGCCGAGCCATTGGAAGTAAGCGGCTAAGGCCTTCATTTCGGTGCTATTCGTATCCAGCGGGCTGCCGTTGAGGCTGCGTTCGATGCAATCGTTCACGCGCCGGGCTATCGTCTCGATCGAGCCGCTGCGGTCGCGGAATTTCGGATAGGTCGAAAAGACGGCGCTGTAGTTGTTTCCCCAGGGGCGGGTGCCCGCGTCGAGGTGACAATTCTGACAGTTCATGCCGTTGCTGATCCTGGCGACGGACCCTTTTGGGCCAAGGTAGAGCGAGGTATGTGCTACCAGCGCGCGGCCATAGCGGATGAGCCTGCCCTGCTCCGTGGCGGGGATCGCCGCCGTATCGGGAGCCTGCCACACGGCGACCTTGTCGGTTTTCGGGTGGCAGGCGAGGAAGTATATAGCGGGGGTTAGCAGCCGAAGGATACGTGCGGCAAACGGGTGGTGCGAGCGGACTGTGCCAAACATTGGTTAGCCGGCAAAGCAATAACTGCAACCGTGTTCCTGCGCGCGACCAACGGCCCAGATACCCGAGGGCATGGGTTGGATGCCCGGCAAGAGCCCTGCCATCCAGTCTTTTTTGATCTCCGCCGGATCGGCGTTCATGCCTGCGGCCACGGCCGCGCTGTAGACGGTCATTGCCGCATCACAGACGCAGAAAAGGACGCCGCTGGCTTGCAGCTGATCGATGCCGATGTCGACATTGCCGATGCCCGGTACGGTGTAATCCCCCGGGGCGGGTTTCCAGAACGGGTTGCGCGTCGAGGGGGCCTTCGTTTTCGCGTCGTCGATCTTGAACAGCTCGCCCAACTTGTATTTTGCCCAGATGCGGTCTTCGAAAGCGTAGGGGATGCCTTCATGACGGAGCACGACGACCACGTTGTTGTCTTTTTCGGGAGTCCCTGTCGCCATATTCGTCAGCAGGAATACCCTGGGCCAGACGAAGGGAAGGATCTCGTGCGGGCGCGGAACGTCGAGGATCATGCGGTGTTTGCCTTTGATCTGGCTGAACCAGGCATCGGGATCGCCGGGTTTTTCCCCGCGGGCCGGTGCGGGGGCCGCGTTGAGACGGAGGGGATTTCCAAGAAGCGTGAGACCGGCTGCGCCGGCGGCCAGGTTGGCGAGGAAACCGCGCCGGTGGGTGAGGGTGTGTGGCATAGATCTTTTTGCGCAAAATTATCGAGTTGAGCGGCGGGTGTCAATGGCATATTGATGCCGTTTCAGACGATGCGGTCGCGGAGCGCCCTGGAAACCGCCTCGCGTCCGCAATTCACGTGGAGTTTGGAGTAAATGTTGCGAATATGTCCGCGGACGGTATCGAGACTGATGTGACATTGTCCGGCGATCATCTTGTAGCTGTAGCCTTTGACGAGGTAGCCGAGGACCTCTTTTTCGCGGTCGGAGAGATGGTATTTCAGCCGCTGGGCGTCGGATTGCCGGAAGGATTCGAGGACTTTGCGCGCGATGGGAGGAGAGAGCGGCGCGCCTCCCCTGAGCACGTTTTCGATCGCCTCCAGGAGGTGGACGAAGGAAGTGTTCTTCAGGATATACCCGTTGGCCCCGTTGCACAGACAGCGGAAGAGGCGTTCCGCGTCTTCGAAGACCGTATGCATGATGATGTAGGTCTGGGGATATAGTTCCTTGATGATGCGAAGGCCTTCGATGCCGTCCACTCCGGGCATATCGATGTCCATGATGACGACATCGGGGTGTTGTTCGCTGACGATATCGGCGGCGTGTTCGCAATTTTCATAGTCTCCGGATACGGTATATCCTTCGACGCCTTCCAGCAGCACGCGGAGCGAGTGGCGCAGCCGGGAGTTATCTTCGAAAATGACGATGCGGGTGGTCATGGGGGGTTGGATACCGGACTTCGCCGCGATCCGGGGATAAAGGTAGGATGGAATATGCGGTTGTCAATAGCATGATTATGTCTGCAGGGTAATGGTGGTACCTATGATTGGTCCCGACCGGATGTCGAGCCGCCAACCATGCCGCCGGGCCCTTTCGCGCATGTTCCTGAGACCGTTTTGCAGACGGGGGGCGAGGGTGTCGAAGCCGGACCCGTTGTCGTGGA
>DASZYU010000090.1:0-19809 GCA_035545215.1 Puia sp. | reverse complement strand
GGATGAGCAGCACTACGTCGATAGCCTCCCAATGCTGAGCGGGCAACTGGGGTCGGCCGAAACAGACTCGGTCTTTTATACCATTAGCGGGTTTCAACAAATGATAGCGGCATTCGACGCGCTACCCCATGTCGGATTTGTGGATATCTGCCCCGTGGCCGATCCTGCGACCCGGAAACTTACCGTAGTCTATATCCCGGAGGACAGCGATTGCAATCCGCTGGGATATTTTTATCTTCCTGCGAATGCTGCCGCGTGGCCGCAGAACGGGGATGCGCTAACCGCCAGTCAATACCAGGATTGGGTGAACGCTTATGAAAGCACGGCGGCCGCGTGGCTGTTGCCTTCACTGGACAAGGACGACCCCGACAATTATGTGAATGGGAATACGCTAACGGCCATGCCCAATACCCTGCACCTGTCGCATAAGATCAGGGACCTCGACGAGTTGTCTGCCGAACTGACTTACCAAACCAAGGAACTGAAAAATCCCATCACCGGGATCGCAGCTTTCTTCGCCCTCAAACCGGCGAATACGCCCGGCGCGGAGTTCGGTCCCAGCAACCGGCTATATATCCTGTTGGAATTGACTACCGACGATTCGAATGGGAAGCACCTAAAGTATTATATTAGCACGGCGGGCAGGCAAATCCAACATTCCGATCCACCTCAACCGGGAGTCTGTTACGTAACGGCTCCGTTGAGCATCAGCGATTCAAAGCATCCCGGGCGAAGGCGGCAGGAAAAAGATACCAGCGCATTCAAGGCAGGGGGCAATGACAACGGTCAGCTATGTCCGCCTACCTGTATCCCATAAACTATCCTGCTATTCCGCCCAATCATGGATGTCGATTTTTATTTTTATCTTATAGCGGCCGGGGTCGTTGCGGGTCTGATCGGGGACCGGCGGCTCCGGCCTTCGGTTCTTCGGCTGTTCATCCCCTTTCTTATCCTGACCCTGGTGATGGAGGTGCTGGGTATGATCCTTTCGAGAAAGCATATCGTGAATCACTGGATCTTCAATTTCTTCACGTGTGGGGAGTTCCTTTTTTATAGCTATATTTATTCGAGGCTGCTCGCGGACCAAAAATGGGTGCGGGTGATCCGGTATGCGATGGTCCTGTACCCGGTGTTCTTCCTGATCAATATCTTTTTTATCGAAGGCTTTTACAGATTTCACACGATCAGCTACCGGGTGGGTTCGGTGATGATCGTCTTCTGGTGCTATTTGTATTTCAGGCAACTGATGCGGAGCGAGGCGCCGGAGCCTGTCTTTCGGATACCGGCCTTCTGGATCAGTACGGGGCTGTTGTTCTTTTATACCGGTTTCTTCTTTTATATGTCGGCTGCCTATATCCTGATGTATACCAACGTGGTCATCGATAAGGTGATCTGGTATGCGATCAGTGGAACGCTGAACGCGATCTTATACGGCAGTTTCTTTATCGCATTCGTCTGTCAGGGTCTATGGAAAAAGAGATAATACCGATCGTGCTGGTGGGGTCTTTCATCACCTTGTTGCTCGCCATCTTCCTGGTGTCCTTCGTCTACATTCATCAACGAAGACAGTACGCGTTCCTTCGGGAGAAACAACTGATCAAGAGCCAATTCCAGGAAGAGCTGCTGAAGACGCGGCTGGAGATTCAAGAGGAGACCTTCCGGTCCATCAGCGAAGAGATACACGATAATATCGGTCAGACATTGAGTTTCATCAAGCTGAACCTGAATACGATGACCCCTTCGCTGGATGAGCGGCAGGAGGACAAATGGCGTGAATCGAAAGACCTGCTCACGAAGGTGATCCAGGACCTGAGGGGCTTGTCGCGGACCCTGAACACCGACTTCATCCGGGATATCGGCCTGGTCACGGCGGTCCGACAGCAGACAGGCGTACTCCACCGGTCGGGTCTTTATCAAATGCAGGTGGAGGTGCAGGGAGAGGAGAGGACCTTGCCCGCCAACCGCGAGCTGGTCGTGTACCGGGTGATCCAGGAACTCCTGAACAATATCGTCAAACATGCCGAAGCGACGGCTATCCATTTGTGCATGCGGTATGAGCCGGAAAAATTGACGGTCATCGTGGAAGACGATGGTGTCGGCTTCGACCCGGAGACGATCGCGGCCCAGGAACGCAGCGGTATCGGTTTGCGGAATGTCTTAAACCGCATGTCGATGATCAGCGGAACCGCTTCTATCCAAAGCGCACCGGGCGCCGGGGCAAAAATTACTTTACACCTACCTCAAACCGAAAGCGAATGAACAACGAAAGATGCAAGATCGCGCTGGCCGACGACCACTCGCTGATCAGAAAGGGGCTGGTCGAGCTGATCAATACGTTCGATAGCTATCAGGTCGACTTCCATGTCGGCAACGGGCAGGAATTCATTGCGCGGGTGGGCGAAGGAAGCGTGCCGGATATCGCTATGCTGGACGTCAATATGCCAAAAAAAGACGGCTATGAAACGGCGGCCTGGCTTAAGTCGAACTACCCGGATGTCCGCGTGCTGGCATTGAGTATGTACGATGAGGAGCGCGCGATAATACGAATGTTGAAATGCGGCGCCAAAGGCTATATTTTTAAAGATGCGGAGCCGGCAGAACTGAAGGAAGCGCTGGATTCGATCATGAAAAGAGGGTATCATTACTCTGAACTCATTACGGGTCACCTGATCCATAATATCCACCGCGAGGATGAGAAGGGGGCCGGGCGGACGAGCACGGACTTCAACGAACGGGAGATGGAATTCTTCCGGTATATCTGCACGGAAATGAGCTACAAAGAGATCGGGGAAAAGATGTTCCTGAGCGCAAGGACGGTCGAGGGTTACCGGGATGCGTTGTGCGAGCGGCTTCACCTGCGTTCGAGGGTGGGACTGGCCTTGTATGCGTTGAAGAATGGGATCATCAATCTCGGGCAGATAGATCTTCGGGAGGAGAAATAGGCGCCCCGGTTGCGAGCCGACTGGTCGTGACCGAGAAGAGCAGAACCAGGACGGCCCAGGCGCCGAGGATGAATTTGGCGAGGCTGAACGGGCGGGAGGGAAAGAAGGTGTTGCCGATGTTGCAGGGGGCCATGTCGGTCAGGAGGATGGCGTTTTCGATGGCGTCGAGCAGACCGGCGAGGAAGGCCAGCAGGAAATTGAGGCGCAGGAGGGTGTTGAGCCAGGGACGGGGTTCGCGCTGCATCCGGCTGTACGACAGGATGACGAGCACGCAGACGTAGCCGAAGATGAAGAGATAGTCCCAGCGGGTGTTGAGCCGCGCCGCGTCGAGGACGGAAGCGCCGGTGCGGGTAGTTACCCGGGACCAGTCGTCCAGCAGGGCCAGACCTTTCTCGCGCGAGGCGAGCGACAGGCCGAACAGGTCGGCGTGGATGTGCTGCAGGACGTGGATATCGATGTATTGCCAAACGTCGAACAGGAAGACGCCGACGAAGGAAAACCAGGCGAGGTAGTGGAGGATGCGCATGGATCAGGGTTTTGCGGTGAGCTGCGTAACCATATAGACGTGGTCGTAGGTGGCATGGCGGCCGCCTTCGTCGTGAATGCAAAAGGCGAAGACCTTCCCGGTGTCGAGAAAATGTTTCGGAAGGGCGTGCAGCTCGTCGGTCCAGCCGTCGTCGCCGACGGAATTGCGCGAGTCGATGTGGAAGACCCTGCGCGTTTCGGCGTTGAAACTCCCGCCTACGTTGATCATCATTTCATTGAAGAGATAGATCATCGCGTACAGGATACTCTTTTGATCCTCCGGGTCATAAATGCCTCTTTTTTCCAGCGGTATCTTCAACCAGGAGCCATGACCGAGGAAGAGCCGAACGAAGGGGACGTACCATTTGAAGGGGTTGGGCCCGAAACCTTTGTTTAAGCTTGGAATCGGGAAGTCGTATCCCTGTGTCAGGATGCGGATGCCGGGGAATTTTGTTTTTCCCGTTTGCCCACCGTTGAGAATGCCATTCATCATGAAAAAATATTGCAGGTGGAAGAACATCAGCAGGGAGAAGAAGTCTTTGGCCAGAAAGCGAATGCCCCTTTCGAATTTGGCTTTGTCGAACGCGTATAAGTCTGTCCTGGCGCGCGTCATGAGAAAACGGCAAAATTCGCTGGCCTCGTATTCGGGATTGGGGTCCGCGGCGGCTTTCTGCACGATCGCGCCAAGCCGGCTGGAGCCGACGATGTCGTTCCCGCCCCCGCTGATGAGGAAGATGTCGGGGACGAGCACCGATAGCTCTTCCACATATTGTCTCCCCGTGAGCATGTTGAGCAGCCAGTCGCCGCCTTTGGCGATGCTGTATACGGCGATGTTGCTGTCCATGCCGAGGGCATCGACGACGTCGGTGAGGATGACCGGGTAGTTGAACCAGGAGTCGCCTTCGGCCAGTACGACTTTGCGCTCCTTGTTGCTGCCGTCGCGGAAGCCGTGCCGGATCTTGCGGATGAACCGCCTGTTGCGGCGGTCGTTCTTCCTGTTGTCGAAGAGACGCATCGCGGCGGAGAGCGCTGCGAGGCCGAGTATGGTCTTCTCATTCAAATCGTAAATCTTCCGGATGATGTGGGCGAGGTCGCCGGCGTCGACGACGAGGGACAGTTCAGACAGCTCGACCATGGTGATGCGGTTGGCGAGCAGGCGTTCGATCAGCAGGGCCTTTCGCGCGCCGCGCGGATCGGGGTTGTAGATCGGTATCATGTACCTGTAATATAACGAAGAACGGGCAGTGCCGCGACCGGAAAAACACCCAATTTTTGCCGGCGGTCGTCGCAGATTCGTGGACTATATCATGGGTTTTGCGATAGAGGGTGATGATGGTGGCTATTCGAAGGGGACCTGGACGGTGACGGTGGCGCCTTCGCCGGGGCGGGACTGGATGGAGCAGGAGCCGCCGGTGAGGCGGGCGCGGTTGAGGATGTTCTGGAGTCCGAGCCCGGTGGCGTGCTGGAGGGTGTGTTCGGCGTCGAAGCCTTTGCCGTCGTCGCGGATGCGGACGCGCAGCTGGCCGGAGAACCAGGTGAAGCCAATGTTGATGTTGGAGGCGGCGGCGTGTTTCAGACAATTCTGGAGGCATTCCTGTATAATCCGGAAGAGGAGGAGTTGTCGCTCGTCCCTGATGCGGTATTCCTCGCCTTCGGAGGTGACGGAGATGCGGACGGCGCCGGTGCGGGTGATGCGCAGCACTTCTTCGTCGACGGCCTGGCGGATATTGAAGGCGCGGATGTGGCCGGAGTGCATGCCTTTGGCGAGGTCGCGGAGCTCGCGCAGCGAGCGGTCGACGTTCTCGCGCGCATCGTTGAGGAGGCGGAAGTCGATGTTTTCTTCTTCCTTGAAGCTGCTGAGCTGGATCTTGGCGAGGCTGAGCAACTGGCCGACGTTGTCGTGGATCTCTTCGGCGAGGTAGGTGAAGGTCTGTTCCTGTATCTCGAGACGGGCCTGTGTCAGCTGTTGATCGAAAATGGCCTGCATCTGTCGTTTTTCGCGGGCGGCCTGGCGTCGCCGGTAGTTGTAATAGCGCAGCATGGCGAGGAAGAGGATGCCGAAGAACACCAGGACGATGATGACGGCGAGGATAGTGGTTATTATTTGCTCGTTTGAAGCTGGCATAACAGGAAGGCAAAGCTATAGCCGGAGTACAGCACTGCGTTGGCCGCCGGTATGATGGCAAGATACAGGTTTTTGTGGCTGATCTCCAGGCCCTGCTGGATAATATATTTATAGATGCCGAGCACGATGAGGCTGACGAGGTTGAAGAGGAGGAGCATGGCATTGACCCAGAAAATGGGGTCCTGGAGCAGGCCGCCTTCGTCGTCTTTGCGGATGGCGAGCCGGGTGAGAACGAAGCAGGACAGGATGATGCAGGCGAGGCTGACGAGTTGCGCGGAGAAGGTGTCGAAGTCGAGCCATCCCTGGATGAAGAAATAGTTGACGAAAAGGAAGACCTCGACAGCTGCGCCTGCCCAGAGCAGGCGGCGCTTTTCACGAACGGTCCCGCCGAGCATCCGGGCGAAGAGCAAGAAGAACAAGGGCGTCGAGAGGAGGAAATAGATGTTGTAGATGAAATAATTGTCGTGCGTATGGAATAGCGCGAGGTAGTTGGAGCCGAGGATCTCGGTCACGTTGTCGAGGATGAGGATGGGAATGAGGATGCCCAATGAAAAAGCGTTCAGCCCCTTGCGGCACAGGATGGCCATCAAAAGGCTGAACAGCTGAAAATATTGATAATACTTTATTTCCATGGGTCAAGGTACGCGATCAGGGTTCGAGGCCGCCGACCTCTGTGCCGCCGCCGCCACCGCCGAGTGTCATCGATCTCGTTTTCGGCGCGGTGGACGTGTCGATGAGGGTGGGCACGAGGAAGAAGGTGATGCGGCCGACGTGCGATGGGGGCATGTTGTAGGCGGTCGCGAGTTGTTGGGTGATAATGCCCGGCAGGACCTGGATGTTCACGTTGGCGCCTTTCCCGGCGGAGTCCATGGACAGCGCGAGGCTATCGAGCAGGTGGCGCAGCGTGAGGTAGGTGAACGACTCGCTGGTGGTGATCCGGTAGGTCGTCGGCGGGCATTTTTGTATGGGCACTGCGGGCGAGTCGGGGGTGATGCCGTACTGTGCCATGACGGTCTGATAGGCCTGGAGACAGGGAGCGATCTGGCCTGCCGGGACATACTGTCCGCCGCCGCCGTGCGGGTTGGGGGCGACACTGTCCATTGCAGCAATGGTGCCGCCGGATGAGGCGGTGCTGGTCGTAGTTGGGCCCTGGCAGGAGAAAAGGGCGAGGCCGGCAAAGACGATGAGGCCGGCGATCAAAGATTTTTTCATGCGGAATTGTTTAGGTGTGAATAATTTGATGGGCGCAATATAAGGGAATGCATGGAGGCGGGATACGTGAAAAACACCCAATATTTGTCAAACTTTTATGAAGGGGGGTGGAATGGGGTGATGGGGAAGGCATGGCGCGGCGCCGAAAGAACGGTGTGGTGCAGGGAGATCGCGGCGAAGCCGGCGGTTTGCGGGCGCGGGTGGTGCTGCATCGGCTGGGGGTGGTCGATAATCCGGAAAATTAGGGGTATACCTGTAAGGGCCGGTAAGTTTACCGACCAAAGGCGGGAAAAGGGCGTCTGCGGTTATGGGAGAGGGAGGGAACTGTCGTTCCTTTGCCTTGTGGATCTGATGATTTCCTCGTCGCACATCATCCAATGGCCCGTTGCTTAATCCAACATCCTTTTTCATCCCTAAGCCTACTTATAGGCCCGCTGTTTTGGCGGGTTTTTTTTTGTCCGTGCGTGAAAGATGTATCGAACAGAGGCGTTGCATGGCTCTTCTCTTATTGCTCTGCATGTTCGAGTTTTTTTGTGACAATTGAATCGCCTCTACATAATAGCGGCCGCAGCGCTTCGAGATTAATTTTGGATAGCGGCATCAATCGAATACTGCATTGTAATTGCAGTCTTCCTTCGTGAATTGTTATTGCCAATCGATAACTGTGGAGAGTGGGTAGAATTGGATGCAATCGGTTTAGCCTTTCAACTTTTTAAAGAATTTTCAAAAGTGAGCGCCGATAGTAGTAGCGGATGTAGACCAGTCGGCGCTTCGTAACAAATTATTAATAGAGTTTTCTATTATGCTGGTAGTTAGGATAGCTGATCACGCGTAGACTATAGGTGCCAACAGTCTTTATTTGTTGCGCCATTGCTTCCACCAAATTGCCACACGTCATGGCTCTACCAATTATGCGCGCCTTTGAGGCGTTTAAGATCGGTCACCGGACCGGATATGAACACTATGTCCGGCAGGAAAGCAGGAATCTCTTCAATTATTTGTTGGGTAAAACGGAAAACAGGGCTGTCGCTCAAGACCTCGCGAACAAAGTTTTCAAATTTTGTTTTGAGAACAGGCATTTGTTTCACGACGAGGCGGAATTGCTCTCGAGCTTTTTTGCCATCGGGCGGGGTTTCTACGAGGGCTTTCGCGTTGGACAGAAGGGGCCGGGCGGCGACGCGGATGACCTGGACGCCCGGAGCAAGGGATTGTCCGTTTATGATGACGCCGATTATGCGAGGGCGGAGATCGTTGCCGCACTTCGCCGATCTTTTCGTCAATTGACCGCGCGAAGGCGCCGGGTTCTCGTTTATTATTTCCGCCGGGGGATGACTACCCGTCAAATCGCAGAAAAGCTGAAAATCGAGACACAGACAGTACTCAATCACAAGGCGCATGCCCTCGTGCGGTTGAAAAAGGACTTTGGCCCGATTTGGGATCAAATATTTCCGCTGCTCTATAGTTAAACAACAGGTCCTCCGCATGAATAGAGAATACCTGTAAATCAACTCTACAATGAACCCCAGGGACTCTAAGATCATCGATCTGATGGTAAAGTATGTCCGGCGCGAAAAGCTTACCGTCGAAGAGATGCAATTGTTAGAGGAGTTCTGGAAGCAATCACCCGGACATCAGCGATTGGCCGAGGAGTTCGGCAATGAAGAATGGGTCAGGTCTCAACTGGCTGACATGGAGCCTGCGCCTGTGGAGGAGATGTGGCAGGAGATCGACAAGTACCTCGATGAAATCGGAGCACCCGATGACAGGGAGTTGAACCCGATATTGCTGGCCGAAGAGACGGGCGGGGAAGCGGACGGGATCAGAACCGGAGTCCGCAGGCAAGGGAAGATAGTCTTCGGCATTGCTGCGTCGCTGGCGGTCTGTATGGCAGGCGTTTGGATATTCAACTCCAGGCGTCAATCTGTAACCACAAAACCTTTTTTCATCGCCGCGGCTGCTGTCTACTGGTTGCCCATTCCTGAAGACGACAAGGTACTGGTGCAGGCCAGTGACGGTAGCGTCGTCGAAATGAATCCATTGCCGACGCAGAAGATCGTCATGCGCACCGGGACGGACTATACCGAGAAGCTGGACGCTGACGAAGTCGGGGTCTTCGGGTCGGAGGAGAACCAGGATATACCGCGGATGCCGGATGTGCCAACTGCGAAGGCGGTGGTCTGGCAAACGGTCTATGTGGGCAAGCAACATGCGCGCTTTTTGGTTCGTTTGCGGGATGGTAGTACGGTCTGGCTCAAGGGGGGCACGCGGTTGCGCTACCCGGTTGGGCCGAAAGAGCAAGTGGAGCATTACGCTCTTGCAGGAACGGGCTATTTTGAAGTGGTCAAGAATCATCTCCGAGGTATGGAGGTTGAAACGATCGACGGTGGGAGGATCGATGTTCTTGGAACAGTCTTCAACGTCGAGGCCGACGGGCGGGGATCGGGCACTGTGGTCTCTTTGGTGGAAGGCAGCGTGGAAGTGCACAAGGGCGCCGGGAGCCGGAAGTTAGAGCCTGGTGACGAGGCCGTCATCGGACCATCCAATATCGATGTGCATTCGCGCCCGGATCCTGCGGCGGCGATGGCCTGGATCGGAGATGCGCGTCTGTTTCACTTCGAGAATACAGACTTCGATTCCGCTATTGCGAAGGTGGCGGCATGGTACCGGCTGTCCGTTGCGCCGCATACGGCGAAGGGAATGGCGATCGATGCTACCGTTCCCAAGGAACGAACGCCTGACCGGGTCTTGCAGGATATCCAGGAGGCGGGCAGCAATCGTGTCTATGTGTGGCTGGAAGGCAGCGTGATCCATATCTCGGATAAGCCCAAATGAAACTGAATCGTACAGCGCCATATACCATTAAACCTCCTGTGTCCGGATACCGGCCTTCTTAATGAACAGCCGGTATTCTTTGCTGCCGTCCCTTGTCCACCAAACCTGTGTCAATGCAAAAGATTTTTGCGTTGTTTGTCCTGTTGTCCCTTTCCCAGGCGGGGTTGGCGCAGCTGCGCAGCGTCCCGGGCAGGGTTTATTCTTTCAAGGACGTAAAGGACCTGCTGAAAGAGCGGAGTTACGATCTCAATTGCATACACTGGCTGAAGGAGAACATGCCTCCGGTGGAAATGCATCTTTCCCGCGATATGGATATTCCGACGATCCTGATGGTCTGGCTCGAGGGATTCAAGGTGACCGGTACCATCCGGGGACCTATCATCAATCTTTATTACACCGGCGACACCAGTTCGGTCACTGCGCTGTATGCAGACGTCCAAGGTAATATTTACGACGAGAAGAGAAGGCCAATAGAAGATGCAACGATCACGGTCGTTGGATCGGGAACTACTTGTATCAGCAAACAAGACGGGTCTTTTCATCTTGCGGCAAGGGGCTTTACGACCCTGGTGAACATCAGCCATATTGGCTACGCGACGAAGCGAATTGAAGTGTCGAATAAGAAAAGGCAGGTGATCGAGATGGAGGTGGCCGAAGACAATTTGGATGTGACGGTGGTCAGGGCATATGGGAGCACTTCGCAACGTTTCAATCCAGGGAATATTTATACCGTCGTGAACAAGGAGGGTATTCATACGCCCGGCGGTAGCCCGCAGGATATGCTGGTGGGAAAGGTACCCGGTCTGCTCATCAGCCAGACCAACGGTGTAGCCGGGTCGGCGTACCGGGTAATGCTGGGCGGACAGCATTCGATACAGGGGAATAACCGCCCGTTGCTGGTATTGGATGGCGTCCCGTTGGCGCTGGATGGAGCATTGGATGCGATCGGGACCGGTTCGGCGCAGGGACCGGGTGGCGCGAATCCGTTGAGTTTTATCGATCCACAAGATATTGAAAGTATCGAAGTCCTAAAGGATGCGGCAGCGACGAGTGTTTACGGTAGCCGCGCATCCAATGGCGTTATTATCATCACGCTGAAGAAGGGCCGATCGGGGGATATGCGGATCTCGGCGGACGTGAATGCGGGTTTCGGGCGGATGCTGCACGTGAGCCCTCATCTTTCAACCCTGCAATTCCTTCAACTGCGAAGAGAAGGGCTGCAAAATGACGGTTTGGCGCCGACCCCCGACCGGTTGCCGGAGGCCTGGTGGGATACCACCCGTTCGACAGACTATCAGAAAGTGGCGACCGGGGGGACCGCATCTGTTTGGAACGGGGGGATTCAAATTACAGGAGGGGGCCAGCATGACAATTACCTGTTGTCGGGCACATTGCACCGGGAAACCACCGTCTATCCAGGATCGACCTCCGTGGAGCGGCGTTCGCTGTATGGATACTGGCATGGTGAATCGGAAAGCAGAAAATTGCAGTTCAATTTTTCGGGTATCTATTCGTGGCAGTCCAATCATCTTCCAATGGCCGACCTGACACCTTTCGGACTGCTGGCGCCGGACGCGCCGGGCTCGAGTTGGGGAACGCCGCCCGTATCGATACCGGATATCCCTGCGCTTGCCAACAATGACTACTCCGGCGATGTGTATAGCCTTTTCGGTCATCTGCAGGCAACCTACCAGTTCAGCGATCATTTTTCCCTGGAAGGCAGTTTTGGATTCAACGGCGTGCTTACGGCGGAAAAGGAAGCCCTGCGGATAGCGGGCCAGGATACGAACTATCATCCGCCTGCGCAGCTGACTTTGACAAACAACCAGTATAAACATTCGATGGTAGAAACGATGGCTCGCTGGAAGGGCCGGATCGGTCAGGGCAGACTGGTTGGCATGCTGGGATTCGACATCCAACAGCGGCAGGTAGACTATTGGTCGCAGATAGCGCAATTTGCCACCGACGCGGATATGAATGCAAGCAGAAACGCGGATCCGAACCAATTCGTGACGGCGAACAACCATATTCCCTACCGGTATGCGGCGTTGTATGCCACGGCCGAATACATCTGGCGTAATGAGCTGGTTGGGACTGCCAGCTGGAGAAGGGACGGCAGCAGCGAGCTGGGCGAGCAGAATCCCTATGGCGATTTCTGGTCGGTCGGAGGCGCCTGGATCTTTACCGAGCGATTTTTTAAAAACAGCAACGTCCTCGATTTCGGAAAAATAAGGGCAAGCTATGGTACAACAGGAAATGAGCCTGGTGTCGACAGCCAACTGATCGAAACCTATCAGCCAACCTTTCCGTCGAGGGGATACCAGGGGCTGCAGGGGCTGCACCCGGTTTCGGTAGCCAATCCGCGGTTGCAATGGGAATTGAATTACCGGGATGAACTCGGGCTGGAATTACGGTTCTTACATCGGCATTTGTGGTTCTCCGCGGCCGCGTCGCGGAACTGGACGACGAACCAGCTGGTTAGGGTGCCAACGGCGCCCGTGGTAGGCACCGGCAAGGTGTGGAGGAATGTGGCGGGGATCAACGTCGTCAATCAGGCGCTGGAATTCGAGATACAGGGCAATGACCTGAAGATTGGAAGCTTCGGGTGGACGTCTGCGTTGAACCTGACTTTGCCGAAAAACCGGCTGGCGGCGTGGCCGGATTTGGAATACACGCCTTATTCAACGATCTATGTTGTCGGTCATCCGCTGGGCGACCGGAAGTCCTTTCAATATTCGGGTGTAAATCCGGGAACCGGATACTATAGTTTCAGGACGCATAATTCCAATGGGATACCCGACGCATCGGAAGTGTATCCGAGCGCAGGACTCGTGCAATATTATTATGCGGGCTGGGCCAATACGGTGCGGTGGCTTGGATGGGAACTGGATATGGTGATGGATTATCGCCGCGAACGCGGTTACAATCCCCTTGTCATGCTTGACCGGCAGAATGCGCCGGGCATGGAGGCGCCCTCGGAGTTGAGCAATGGGCCCGTAGAGTGGCTCGACCGGTGGCAGAAACCAGGCGATCATGCGACGATGCAACGAGTGACGACACAAAAGCAGTCGCTTGCCTATATGGCGCTGAACGCCTACAATCAGTCGAATGCGTGGAGCATGGACGCGTCTTATTTTCGGATGAGGAGCGTCACGTTCAGTTTCCGGCTGCCGAAACGGCTGACCGACAAATGGAAGATCGGGACCGCCCAGCTGTACGTCACGGGGAACAACCTGTTCACGCTGACGAGGTTCCCGGTCACCGATCCGGAAACGCAGGACCCCGCGGTACTTCCTCCCCTGCGAACGATCGTCGGGGGAATACATATCTCCTTTTAAAATCAATCCAATGACCTATCGACGGTATATCGCTGGTTCTCTTTTCGTCGCCTTGTTGTGTGCGGGTTGCCGTAAGTTTACGGAAACGCCCGCGGAACAGCAATTGATGACGCCGTCGAGGGTTTTCTCGGACGATGCAGATGCGGAAGCTGCGATGGCCGGGGTTTATATCGACATGGCATATGGGACCCGGGGTTTTATGAATGGCGCGATCTCGCTGGATGCGGGGTTGAGCGCGGACGAACTGGATTGCCGGCCACAGTCGCTGTTGCCGCCGGAGGACAGTTTCCGGCGGAATATCCTGTCGCCCGGCGATGGTCTGCCGACGGCACTATTCGACAATGGATATTTGCTGGTTAACGAGTTGAACTCGGTCATAGAGGGCGTACGCGCATCGGCCAGCCTGTCGCCGGCTGTGCAGGATCGATTGGAGGGGGAGGCAGAATTTGGAAGGGCATTCGTGTATTTTTACCTGGTTAATCTTTATGGGGCCGTTCCGCTCGCGCTCGGCACAGACCTTTTGCAAAATGAACGATTGGGAAGGGCTTCGGTCGACAGCGTCTATGCGCAAGTAACGGCCGACCTGGAAGACGCGCAACGATTGTTGCCCGTGGACTATTTCGATGCGCCGGGATACGAAGGGGACCGGACGCGTCCCAACCGGGCGACGGCCACGGCAATGCTGGCGAGGGTGCGGCTTTATCGCGGGCAATGGGATTTGGCGGACAGCGCGGCCAGCGTGTTGATCAATGATCCGCGTTATCTACTGGAACCATCGCTGGATAGTGTATTTCTTTCGGGCAGCAGGGAGGCGATCTGGCAACTACAACCCGTATTGAAAAATTTCGCGACGGCGGACGCATTTTATTACTTGTTGCCTCCCGGCCGTCCGAACTTCATCCTGACGCCCGATCTGATGGGTGCATTTGAAACGGGGGACCAACGCGAGTCGCATTGGACGAAAGGCGTCACCGGCACGACCTATTTTATTCCGACGAAATACCGCCAGACGAACCCTTCGGCCGGCGCCAAAGAATATGAAATGGTGTTGCGTCTCGCCGAGCAATACGTCATCCGCGCCGAAGCGAGGGCCCGCGTGGGAAATCTTGCGGGTGCAGTCGCCGACGTCAACAGCGTCCGGACGAGGGCAGGCCTTCCCGGCACTTCCGCAACCGGGACGGCGGCCGTCCTGGCCGCCGTCCTGCAGGAACGCCGCGTCGAGCTGATGACAGAATGGGGACATCGTTGGTTGGATCTAAAACGAACGGTTATGGCCGACAGCACTTTGGTGCCGGAAAAGCCATGGTGGCAAACAACCGATCAATTGTACCCCATCCCCGACGCCCAATTGCGGTCGAGCCCGGGAATGCAACAGAACCCAGGCTATCAATAGGTGAAATGGCCGTACAAATACGCGGCAGCGAACATCCGGTGCGGGTATTCATTGGTCATATAGCCCTCGGAAAGGAGCGTTCCTCCCATGGGATCGGTATCCACCACTAAATTGCCGCCGTAAATCCAGGACAATTCGTATTCTTCATTGTCCAGCGTCTCGTAGTCGTTGTAAGTGTCATCGGGCTCGGTGTACCAATAGTAGATGTACTGTTTCGAGGATTTGAGCAACGGTGCGAAGGGTCTGCCGGATGCGGCGGCCGGCTTGTCTGCAGATAGGTTGCCGGGGGCCTGTTGACAAGCGACGGGTGTTGTTTTGACAGATGAATGAAGCGAAGTGAAGGCGGCGCCGGGTGTTGTTTTGACGGATGAAGAAAGGGAGGCGGAGGCGGCGCCGGGTGTTGTTTTGACGGATGAATGAAGCGAAGTGAAGGCGGCGCCGGTGAGAGCGAGCGCCAATGTCAGCAGCATGGCCGACAGGCTGATGGATAAGTGTTTCATGACGATGCCGCGTTTGTGTGTCAAAATGCGGCCAAAACTTTGGATGAAAAAATAGGATTCTGTTTACCGTTGCCGGTAAAAATCGACTGGTAATCCAATGTGGTCTAAGGAAATCCCTATAGAAGAGATGCAGGTAAACACGGAGCTCCGGATCAAATATAAAGACCAGCTGTGCAGCGGTATTGCGGTGAAAAAGAAAGTTTGGTAGTAAAAAAACGCAAATCCGGATAGCGATGGCGGGAGAAAGCGCGGTGGGCGCGGGGAGGGGTCAGGGTGTCACGATGAGGCGGTTGCCTTGCAGTTGGAAGTGCACCTGATCGCTTTCGAGGCCGCGCAATACGGCGGACAGTGGGATCGTGCGCTGGATCTTACCGACAAACTCCTGTGGAGGAATCGTGCCTTTGTATTCGACGGTGATGTCGTACCAGCGGGCCAGCTGCCGCATGGTTTCTTCGAGACTGGTGTGGTCGAAATGGAAGTAACCGTTCTTCCAGGCAGTGATCTCTTCGGTGTTGACGTCATGGAGGGTCTTCAAATCGCCGGCGGCATCGACGACCGATTGTTCGTCGGGTTTGAGCAATACGCTGTGGCCCGCGCGTACGTAGCGGATGCTGCCATCGACGAGCGTAGCGCGTTCCGTGTTCTCGTCGCCGTAAGCCATGATGTTGAATGCGGTGCCGAGGACATCGATCGTGCCGCCGTCTTTTCCAGCCGCGCTGTTGAGCACGTGTACGTGGAAAGGGTGTGCCGCGTCGTGGGCGACATCGAAATATGCTTCGCCGGTGAGCTCGACCTCGCGGTCGGTTCCTGTGAACCATACCGGGTAGCGCAGCGAGGACGCGTTGTTGAGCCAAACGCGGGTTCCATCCGAAAGGGTAATCTGAAATTGACCCGCGCGGGGTGTGACCAGCGTGTTGTAGGCTTCAGCCGCAGGCGCATTGGAAGCGGCCTTGTTGTAAGCCAATTGGCCGTCCCGTTTGGCGACAAAGGTGCTGCCCTGAGTGGTGAGCACGCCGTTGGCACTGGAATCGAGGTCGATATGCCGGCCGTCCGAGAGGGTGAGGATGGCGCGGTCGCTGCCGGGCGGTCTATCCGCAAGCGCAACGGCGGGTACGGCGGTGGAAGTGGGCGGGGTATTGTGGCGGGTGGCCAGGAAAACTGCACCTGCACAGGCCAAAAGGACGGACGCTGCAGCGACATATCGCCGCCAGCCAATGGACCGGTGTACTGCCCGGTGAGAACCGGTGGTTGCCGTTTCGCCGGCCGGGTGGGGGGAGGATTCCCGGTCGGTGTCTGTGTTCCAAAAGGGTTCGAGTTGGGATTCGATTTTTCCCCATACCCGGGCGCCCGAAAGAGAATTGAGCCTATCGAGCTGTGCGTTTGTCCAGTCCTTGTCGTCCCGGAGACGCCGGAGCAATTCGTCGCGATTTTGTTCATGCGCGAGCCAATCCCGGAGGATCGAGTCCTCCTCCGGCGAAAGAGGTTCGTTGCGTATGAATTTGGCCGCTATCGGATCGATTTCAAATGAATCAGGTCGCTCCATAGTTCAGTTGTTCAGCAATGCCTTTAAGGAATCACGCAGGGATCATCCTTTTAACTACCCGTGCAGTCAGGATTTGTTTAAACTAATTCATTAGGAAAAAGGCGGCTACCAGCAGGAAGCCTGGAATGTCTTCGACGATCCTCCGGAGGCGGTGATTGTTTTTCCGCAACATTTCGAGGGCCTTTGTCTTATGGTTTAGAACGGTTTGCGGGCTCAATTGCAGTAGCCCGGCTATTTCCGAAGTACTTTTTTGTCCGAAAAAATACAGGTGAATGATGGTCCTCCGCTGGCGCGGCAATTTGTCGATCTCGTTGTTGATCTCCTGTAAGAGAATGGACCTGACCCTCTCTGTCTCGATGTGTTCCTCCGAATCGGAACCAAGATAGGCGATGTCTTCCCTGCTCTCGCGCCATTTGGATTTGGCCCGCAGATAGTCGATCGCTTCATTGCGCACGATGACGTAGAGCCAACGTTTGACGTGTTCGAATGTGCGCATTTCTTCGCGGGCGTGGAAAAGTTTGAGAAACGCATTGGAGACGATGTCTTCGGCATCGGGAACGGAATTGATGATGTTGTCAGCAAAATAGAGCAATTGCTTGACAATCTTATCGTGGACAATGCGGAAGGCGTCCTTACTTCCCTGCCGGAAGGAAAGCATCAGGGCATCTTCGTTGTCGCACAGCATTTGTTCGGGTCGTGGATGGGCGTGCATTCCAATCAGAATACTTGTTAACCAATGGTTTTAAACGAAAATCGAGTCTAATAAGGAAAAGTTTGTTGGAATGGCTGGACTGCAGAAATCCTGCACTAAGATATAAAATATTTGAGGTAGAAAGAATTTTATGACAAGAATAGGTAAAAAGATGATCCCGGCGTAGTCCATCGACGATCTGTGAGGCCGCCGGTCTTGCAGCGGGCACCATTAACTTAAACCTTCCTTCTATGAACTACAGTCAAATGACTGATTGCCAACTATTCGACCTCCTTCAGCGGGATTCGAGGGATGCGTTTGCCTCGATCTACCGTCGACATATCGACGGTGTATACTTATGCATTTATCGTTTGGGCGGCGACAGAGACCTTGCCAGCGACCTGGCCCAGGAGGTCTTCAAGAGTCTTTGGGATTACCGCATGCAACTCAGGGATGCCCGGCATCTACGCGCCTATATTTATTTTGTGGCAAGGGGCCACTTCCTCTCTCATCTGCGTTCCAGAAGGACGGCGGGATACGCAAAGGATGAGCTGGCTTTTTTGGCGGAGGCGGGCGAACCTTCGATCGAACTGACGATCGTTACAGAGGAAGCGTTTGCGGAATTGGAGGCGGCGTTGCGCGAGCTGTCGCCGCAACGGAGAAGAGTGATCCAGCTGCGTTATTTCGAGGGACTGGATGTTCGCACGATCGCGTCGCAACTGAAGATCGCACCGCAAACGGTGCGGAATCATCTCTCGCAGACCATAGAATTCCTTCGCGAAAAAAAAATTTTCTCCTCCCGTAGTTAGATCACCCGACAGGAGCATGAGGCTGGTATGGGCGATGAAGAACAACAAATCGTCGATATCCTCGTCAAATATGCCTTGTATCAGCCGTTGAGCGAAGAAGAGGCGGACCTGCTCGACCGGTGGAGACAACGGTCGCAAGGGCATCGTGCGTTGCCCGACCAGATGCGTGATGCCGAATGGATCGCCGAACATCGTCGTCGACTCCAACAAGTATCTTCTCCCTTAATCGTAATGCCCCGGAGCGGGACCGCGCGGTTGCGGAAACCGGCATTGGCGCTTTTTCTCACCGGAATCGTAGTGGCCGGGTGGCTGTTGCTGCGCAAGCGGCAGGAAGGACCGCTGCCCGGCACAATGGTGTTAATGGCTGCCGATCGTCGCGCTGTGTTGACGCATCCGGATGGAAGCGCGGTTATACTGGACACGGTCACCGACGGGAAGATTGTAGGACAGTACGGAAATGTGGTCGCCCGCAAGACGGAAGGAAGGACGTTGAGCTATTCCGGAAACGGCGACGGAGTGCAGATGACGCCGGACCGGATGACCCTGGCGGAAGGAGCGGCGCCCTGGAAGATTGTTTTGGCGGATGGCAGCAGAATTGTACTTCGGGGCGGATCGAGTCTGGAGTATTGTGCCGATCTACGAAGGAGCCTGCCGGTACTCGAAGGCGAGGCGTGGTTCGGCGTCGCCAGGGATGCGTCCCGGCCTTTGACCGTGTTGCTGGGCCGGGGCAAGGAAGTGCGCGTACTCGGAACGACTTTTGACGCGCGCGCGGTTGTGGATAGGGGCAGCGTGTTGCTCTACTCGGGGTCGGTGAGGGTTCGAAGCAATACGGACAGTTTGCTGTTGAGACCGGGTGAAGCGCTGGAAATGGACGGGTTTGCGATGCGCCGCAGGCCGATGAGTAATGCTGAGCGAACGCTCGCATGGCGAGGGCGTTTTGCAGAGGAGGAATTATTCGATTTCAACAATACGCCGCTGGCCGACGTATTGAAAGCGGTCGGCTCCTGGTACGGCGTGCGAATTTCCAACCCGGATCGATTGCAGGGCGTGGCTGTGACGGGCAAGCTGCCACGAAGTCTTCCTTTGGAGCAATTGTTGGCGGACCTGCAGCGCGTCGAAAAGGGGCATGTGCTCCTGCGTCTCCGGTCCGGCAGTATAAACGTAGTTCACGCCCCTATCGGGGGATGAGCTGATCAGAGTGCCATGCCATTACCTGCCTATTAGTGATGGAGCCGGTCGTCGAGAGATGGTCGGCTTTTCTTGTGTGGCGCGGCCGGGGCTGCAGGTGTGGGTGCGGGGGGTTGCGAATGACAGGCGGCATCGATGGGCGCGCGTCAGGCGACAGGCGGCATGTTGTCAGGCTGTGAGGAGGGGCGGCGTTTCGGCGATGCGGTAGCGGTAGTGGGTAGGGGCTATATTGAACGCTTTTTTAAAGGCGGTGCTGAAGCCGGAGTAGGTGTCGAAGCCGACCTTGGCAGCCACCTGCTGGACGGTGTCGTCCGTGTATTCGAGGAGGGTTTTTGCCTTTTCGAGGCAAAGACGGAGGCGGTATTGATACGGGGTCGTCTGAAAGAGTTCGCGGAAGCCGACCTTCAGCTTGAACTCATTGATGCCTGCTTTGTCGGCGAGCATGGGAATATGGATGTGCGCAACGGGATCTTTGTCGATGATGGCCTTGGCCAGCTCGAGCGCGGGCACGTCATAGAGTTTGGTCCGTTCGATCGGGTGGTCGTAGCCGACGACCATTTTTTTGCGTAGCATAGATAAGGTTTGTGCTTTCAAAAATAGTTCACGCTACCAACCAGGCTTCGGGAATTCAAATTTACGACGGCCGTACTTGCAGGAAAAGAAATCGTAGGCTACTAAAGGTCCTAAAAGGTTTACTAAAGGACGCCGGCG
>DASZYU010000089.1:0-3739 GCA_035545215.1 Puia sp. | reverse complement strand
AAGCCAATTCTCTCTCCATATTTATACACCTCACCAAACTGGTAGAGGCCGTTCACCTAATCGACGTGCGGGAAATAAACCACATTGGCGGCAACATTAAGAACAGGCAAAAGGAAAGACAGCGGAGTTAACGACCGTGATTTTGCCTTACGCGATCCAACGAGAAAGCAGTAAATTTGAACTGTTAACAGCTCTTTGCTTCGCCGCCAAAAATTTACTGGCAAATTACTGGCAAAAATGATAAAAGGCCGCGAGTGCGGCCTTCTAAACGATTGATTTTAAGCTCCCCCTGCTGGACTTGAACCAGCGACCCTCTGATTAACAGTCAGATGCTCTAACCAACTGAGCTAAGGAGGAATATATGTTGACCGGACGGGAGGTCCAGTCTCCCCAAAAGGGGTTGCAAAAATAGGGAAAATCTGCTTTTAAAAGACCCTTCAAAGTAAAAAATCCGCCTTTTTTCGATCTTCAAAGCGGCGATGCGATTCTGCCTGCGTCGCGCGACCCATACCGGAGCACCCGGCATTGCACCCCCACTCCCCTCAAAACAACTTGAACCGCGGCTCTTCGATGCCGACATAGACTCCGTCTTCGCGGACCTCTACCGGGTAGGTCTTCAGTTTATAGCCCTCGCCATTCGAGTCGTGGCCATTTTTCAGACTGAACCGCAACTGGTGCACGATACACACGACCCGGCAGGCGCCATCGATGTACCCATCCAGCATCGCGGCCCCGGCGTGCGGACAGGTCGATGCAAAACCATACCACTCCTGATTGAACAGCCCGAGACAGATCTCCTTTCCTTCGACCACCACCTCGGCGATCCCGCCGGACGTGAGCTCGATCTCGCCGACAGAGTTCGCGACCTTATGCCACTTGTACTTCTTGATGAAGCCCATCAGTAATTGTATTCGGTTTTATAGGGATAGCGGATCCGGTACAGATCCCTCACCTTCTCCAGGATCGTCCTTCGCAAGGTGTCGATATTTCTCCGCCCGGTGGCCGATATGAACACACAATTACCATTCGTCTCATGCTCCCAGCGCTCTCTCAGCTCGCCCATGATCTCCCGTTTCACCGGCTCCTCGAGCCACGGGTCGAACGTCAATTCCTCATACCTGTCGATCTTATTGAAGATGACCAACATCGGCTTATCGAACGCATTCAGCTCCTGCAGCGTCTTATTGACGACCCCCAGCTGCTCCTCATAACCGGAATGCGAGACATCCACGACATGCAACAGGATATCTGCCTCGCGGACTTCGTCGAGCGTACTTTTAAAGCTTTCCACGAGATGATGCGGAAGTTTGCGGATAAATCCGACCGTATCACTGAGCAGGAAAGGCGTATTCCCGAAAACGACCTTGCGCGTCGTGGTATCGAGCGTGGCGAACAGCTTATTCTCGGCAAAGACCTCGCTTTTGCTCAGCAGATTCATCAGCGTCGACTTACCGACATTGGTATAACCTACCAAGGCCACCCGGACAAATTCGCCCCTGTCCTTGCGCTGCGTGAAAGCCTGTTTGTCGATCTCCTGCAGCCGGCGCCTCAACAGCGATATCTTGTCTTTGACGATACGACGGTCGGTCTCTATTTCGGTTTCGCCGGGACCACGGGTGCCGATGCCGCCGCCCAGGCGTTCGAGGTGTTTCCACATCCCGCGAAGACGAGGCAAAAGGTATTGGTATTGGGCGAGCTCCACCTGGAGCTTGGCCTGGGCCGTCTTGGCCCTGCCCGCAAAAATGTCCAGGATCAGGTCCGACCGGTCGATCGTCTTCGTATCGAGTATCTTTTCAATGTTCGATATCTGCGAACCGGATAATTCGTCGTCGAAGATGACCACCTGTATATCCTTCAATTCGATGTACCTCCTGATCTCTTCCAGCTTTCCCTTTCCGACAAAGGTCTTGCTGTCCGGGTGTAACAATTTCTGGGTAAATCGTTTCAACGTCACTGCCCCGGCCGTTTCAGCCAGGAACGCCAGTTCATCGAGGTATTCCTGTGCTTGTTCTTCCGTTTGCGTCTTATGTACCAGACCGACCAGGATCGCCCGCTCCGCCTTTTGAATGCTGTTTTTCTTCTCTATCAAAGCTATCTGACAATTAGGACGGCAAAGGTACGTCAGAATGCGCTGACGCCCTGAAGATTTACAATCCGCTGAGGACTATCCCAAACGAGAACGGGAAGACAGGCGTGCCGGCGGTGGCCTTCACCAGGCTGTTGATCTGCAACTGACCAAAAACGCCGACGACGCCCTTGCTGATGCGCGCCGTTGCCGCCAGCTTAGGTGTATTGAAGAATTGTTTGCCGTACTGTTTTATAGTGATGTTACCGAGCGTTTGACCAACACTGTTGACGGCCGTTACTCCTTTCGTATAGGCGTTGACCATCAAACCGATCTTCGTACCGACCGCGAATTTCCAGCTTTTATCCATGTGCTCGGGGTCGAGCGCGAACCGCAACTCGACGGGCACCTCGAGGTAAACGGTGGTGAGCTTGAACCGCTTGAAGTGATCGCCTCCTCCGGCCGGTGTGAATGCCAGCGTCTGATTCTGATAGGCAGCCACCTGCGGATAGGTCTGATCGAAATAGATATTGCTGCTGCCGATGCCCAGACCCGCACCTACACTAAAACGGGCATCCGATTTAAACGGGAAATCGTACAGGAAATAGAAGTTTACGCTGTGGTTGAAGCCTCTGATATTGACGCTGTCCGGTGTGTTTATCCAATTATCGTAGCCCAACTCCAGCATGAAATGGTCTGCCGCCCGCTTGCTGAGGTTGACCTTGCTCCAATCCCTTCCGGTCTTTGCGGGAGGGGGAGGGGGAACGACGGCGGGCGGTTTTTGGGTGACGGTGACGGTATCTTTAGCGGGAGGTGGCGGATTCTTGTGGCGCTTCTTTTGACCGAAAGCAGCAGTAGTGGCTAAAAATATCACAGCGGTAAAGAAATACTTCTTCATAAATGCACTTATGGATGTTCTTTTGTTCTGGTTGACAAATGTATTCTCCTTGGGGTTAATAAAAGGTTAAAGAAGCCTACAGCCTGCTGCCAGACCGGGCCGCAAGATATTACTAATCCAGCACAATACAACAGGTACAATGCGACGGCAATGAGGACGATGCGACCGCGGCGACCGGCAAAACCACCTGGGATTTTCGGCAGCTTTTGCTAATTTCGCAGGGCAAACTAAACCGCTCTTCATGGAATCGTCGCGGAAGCAGAAATTGGCAGGATGGGGCAACTACCCTGTGGCTGAGTCATTTACGTTGAATCCAAGAACCCTGGAGGATACGAAGGACGATTTGAAGAAGGGGTCCCTCATCGCTCGCGGTCTCGGCCGCAGCTATGCCGACCAGGCGATCAACGACAACAAATACGTTGCCGTCTGCACGAAGCTGAATCATTTCCTGGATTGGGACGAGAAAGAAGGCATTCTCGAATGCGAAGCGGGCGCGAGTCTCGAAGAGATCATTTCCGTTTTCGGACCCAGGGGGTGGCTTCCCATGATCTGCCCAGGGACAAAGTTCGTCACCATCGGCGGTGCGATCGCCAACGACATTCACGGCAAGGCGCATCACAAGGACGGCTCGTTCTTGCAGTCGGTCGAGTCGATGCGCGTGCTGATCGCGAGCGGCGACGTGGTCACGTGCAGCCGCACCGAGAACAGCGATTTGTTTTGGGCCACGTTCGGCGGCATGGGTCTGCTCGGGATCGTACTCAGCGCCACGCTGCGTT
>DASZYU010000088.1:0-25221 GCA_035545215.1 Puia sp. | reverse complement strand
ATCGGGTACGATCTCCTGGCATCCCTTCTCGGGAAACATCAAACTAAATGTCGGCTTTGACAGTCTTCGGATCAACACCGACAAGGTGGTATATGCGGGGACGGCGCAGACGGTGAGTGACAACGGTTACCCGTATTGGTCCGTGTTTGGCGCAGCGGGGGCAGACCCCGTGGCAAAGCTCACGGGTCTGGACGATGGGGTGTTGAGCGCCATCAAAACGAGGATCGGCGACGGGACGCACCTGCTGAATACGGCTGGTGGCAACCCGGTGAGCTTCCCGATGGGGGTTTCCACGACGCTTGGCGGTGCGCCTGCCACGCTGGCCGTGATGGGGATCAGTTTCCACTCGTCCTGTACGAATATGGATGTGCTCTTCGATCTCAACCTGCCCGATATCGGCGGCTGGCTGGCGCTGGCGGGAGCAGGGTTATCGATCGGACCCAATTCGCTGCTGGCGGGGGCAGGCGGGGTCTTGTATCTGCCGCAGGATAAAAGTTTCGCGGCAGGCGCGATCAACTATACGATCGATGGCTGCCCGGGGGCCGGGGCGGGCGCGGTGGATACCTCCAGGGGAACATATATAGCTTGGGATGCGGCGAAAGGACTGAGCGCGGTTGTCGCCAATGCCGACATCCGGTTCGCCGACGGCAATGCGATCGTCGCCGTCGATAAAAATGACCAGCGGCTGACGACGCCAGCGGCTATCCATGCCCGTTTCAGCTTCTCCGATTGGAACGATTGGGTGGCGACGGCCGTATTGCCCAACGATTTCGAGCTGGCGGGTCTGCCGGGTTTTCCGATCCATTCCGATGGATTGTTCTTCGATCATTCGACACGGCAGAACCCGGTTGGGATCGGATTTCCCACGGGATACACCGGGGCGGAGGATGCCGGTTTCGAGGGATTGTATATCCCGACGCTATCGATGTCCCTGCCGGCAAGTTTTCAAACGTTCTCCGGCGGGAAACCGGGGACGATCAATTTTACCGGTTTTATTCTCGACGGCAACGGGGTAACGACAAGCATCGATGCCACCGATATCCTCGATATCAATAGCGGGAGTCTTGGGGGCTGGGCTTTTTCGATCGATAAGATCAATATCGCGGTCGTAAATAATAATTTCCAAAGCGGGATGGCGATGTCGGGGCAGGTCCGGTTGCCGGTCAGCAGTGACGGGTTGTCCTATACATGCGCTTTGAACAGCGTGGACGGAAAAGTGGATTACCAGTTTTTGGTGCAGCCAAGCAGCGGGCTGAATGTGCCGTTGTGGCTGGCGAAGCTGAACCTGGACCCCAACTCGTCGTTGGTGATCAGCACCGATGCGACGGGGATGGCCGTAAAGACGCATTTGAACGGGAACATCGGGATCACGATCGACCATTCGGGGATGCCGAAGGTGTCGTTGCCCGCTTTGTCGTTCCAGGATATGGCGATGGCGAACCGCGCTGACACGAGCGCGGGTGCGGGTGCGGGCTTCTTTTTTTCACCGGGCAAATGGAGCCTCGGCGGCGGTGTGCCGATCCCGGCAAGCTTTACGACCGGAGCAATGGCGGACGGCGATCTGGCTTCGGGGCCGAATGTGGGAGGTGATGGCGGAGCCGACGCGGCAACCAATGGGATTGCCGGTGTCGCGGGGAAGACGCCGCCGTATGATGACGGGTCGTCACAGGGCACGATCGCGGGGTTCAGCCTGGACCTATCGGATTTTCAACCTTATTTCAAACCAAAGAGTTTGAGCGACTACGAGGCGGGAGTTTATTTCAACGTCAAGGTGGGGATCGGGTTCGGGGATGCTTCCGTGATCAGCGGCACGGCCCGGCTGGGGATACTTGGCGATATCCAGATACCGGGGAGTGCGTCGCCGAGCGCGAGTTTTGAAAAAGTGGATTGTGATTCTGTCTCGATCGACGGTGGCGTGGGCCCTGTGCAGGTGCATGGGAGCCTGGCCTTTAGGAATGGCGACGCGACCTACGGAGATGGCATTTCGGGGAAGCTGAGCGCCGACTTTACGTTTGCCCAGCTGAATGCGGCTGCGCAGTTCGGGACGACGCTTCCGGGCTCGGGTGGATTTCACTATTGGGCGATCGGTGGCAGTGTCTTTATGGATGCGGGCGTACCTATTGGTCCGGGGTTATTCGTCAATGGCTTTGGCGGCGGGGCATTCCACAATATGACGCTGACGCCGCCCAGCGACGATGAGATCAGAAGTCATCCGTCGACCAGTCCCGGCTCTATTCCCATGGCACCGCTGGTCAATTCGGATGGGATTCAGGCCGAGCTGATCGTGTCGGTGATCGAACCTTCGGTCTGCAATGCGTCGCTGACGATGACCGGGACGATCGTGAATGGAGGGCTTGGGCAGTTACAGATGAATGGAGCGGGATATATTGTGACCAACGCGCCTTCGAATTCCAATGCGCTGGTCAATGCGAATATGGTCATGGTGTATGACTTTGTACAAAAGACATTCGATCTGAACGTCGGGGTCGATGTGCATTTCCTGGTGGCAGAGGCAAGCGGCACCTTGTGGATGCATGGCGGTCCCGACGGGGATTATCTTTATATCGGTCAGCCCGAGCAGGACAAACGGATCTCGCTGGAGTTGATCAAGATCGGGAGCCCGGGGGATATGTTGTTCGTGGATCTCGGAGCCACTGCCTATTTCGATGCGGGGACCGAACTGCCCGCTTTCCCGCCGTTGCCCGACAAAGTCGCGGGCATGCAGGGCGATAAGAGTGGCAACGACAATGCCGTACATACGATGTTGCAGATCCTGGGGAATGCCAAACCCCCGAATCCCGGATTTATGTTCGGAGCTGAGCTGCATGGCAATATCCATCTCAGTCTGCTGTTCCTTTATGCACAGGTGAGCGCCGAGCTGGGTTTCGATGTGGCGCTCGAGCATGTTGCGAATCCGCCCGGCGGGTGCATTCAGCCCGATGGCAGTTTCGGTTTGAACAACTGGTATGGCATGGGCCAGTTCTATGCCTGGTTCAGTCTGGATGTCGGATTGCACGTCGATGCGTGGTTCTTCGATGGCGATGTCGATCTCGTCAGCTATGAGGCGACCTGTGTCCTGCAGGCGGGACTGCCGAATCCCAGCTGGGTCGACGGCGAGGTGCATGTACAAGGGTCGGCGTTGGGCGGGTTGGTGAGCGTGAGCGGGAATTTCCCGTTCAGTTTCGGCAGCAAATGCGTTATACCGTTCAATCCGCTCGATGAGATCCAGATGATCACCGACATCGGGCCGAAGGACAGCGCCACAGTCTTTGCCGATCCGTCGGCGGCATACAGCGTTCCGATGAATGGACAGGACTATCCGATACAGGTGCCATCCGATAAGGATCATTCCAGTCCCTACACGAGGACCTTCCGGTTCTCGGTAGCCCAGTTCAAACTATTTAAAGAAGAATCCGACGGGAGCGACTCGCTGACTGCCGGCGAGGATTTCAATGGCGGGTTCGCGATGTCGGACGATGGGCTGGGCAGCTCGCTCTATCCTTCGACCATGTTGCAGCCGCATACCCGGTATAAGATGTATATCCAGTGCCAGGTGCAGGAACTGGTGAACAATTCGCTCGTCACGCCGGCGGGATCTTCCGGGTTCCAGGATACCACTTATTTCTTTACGACAGGTTCGGCGCCCGATCATATCGTGCCCGAGAATACGGCTTACTCCTACCCGATCGCGGGCCAACGCTTCCTGCTGAAGAACGAATTCGGGCAAAAGGGGACGGTGAAAATGGGGGCCTGGCAATATAACCTCCTGCCGCAGACTTCGATGATAGCGGCTACGGAAGGTCTCGGGTACAATTACTTCGCCTATTTCATCTCGGCCGCAGGCGATACGGTTACTACTACATTCACACTAAACCCGGCGAATAATTCACTGGATTTCGCGATCCCTGCGACCTTGCATAATAACCAGGTTTATGAGCTGGAACTATGGGTACGGCCCCAACGGGCCCTGACCGCCATGTCGGTGGCTCCGGGTATCACGCGGTCGACGGTCACGACGACGAATAGGGTGACAGATCAATCGGTGGGCGTAGATGCGCAGGGTAACTTCTCTATGCGGCAGAACCAGGTGGTCTCGTCCGTTGCCGTCGCCAGAAATTATCTCACGATGCCCACGACATCGCATGCGCTGGGAACGATCCCGATCTTTTCGGTGCGGTTCCAGACCAGCCAATACAGTTCGTTCGCGGATAAAATGGCCGCCTACGGGCAGTGGTCGAGCAAAGCGGAGGATGCGAACAGGGAGATCCAGCTCAGCGCAGCCGGGTCACCCGAAGGATTCGATGAGTTCGAGATCAAAGGCATCACGTCGACATGCCAGGATTGCGATCCCGATCTCATCCCATCCAGCTTCCCTGCAATGTTCGGCGCCGCCGTTCCCTGGAACAATTCCGCGCAAAACGACAAATTTGCCAGCGACAACCTCTATGCCAGTGCTTTCCAGATGGCCTTTTACAATCTGACGCTCAACTTCGGCGCGCCCGAGGTGCGCGACGGGATGGTGCCGGATAATTGTCTCTCCACAGAGCTGATGCCCTATCAGCCCAAGTTACCGCCGTTGAGTATCGCCATTGGCGCCATGTCCAGGACAGCATTAGTGAACGGGTCGGGGTTATCGGCTTCTACGTCGGCCGGCAATAGCGGCAGCGGTGGAACTGGCGGAAGCAGCGGGTCGGGTTCCAATTCGAGGACGTCGGTAAGGAGTGCTTCGACGGCGGCGATGAAGGCGGCCGGCACCGGCGGCGGGATGCTTATGTCAAGTACCGCGACGATCCAATTGCCGGCATCCTACTCTACGGGGTCGGGCGCACCCGCGTCCCAGCCGACCGGAACCTACCTGGGATCATTCCCTCCGACGGCAGTCACCACCACGATGCAGCAACCGCGGCTACTGTGGAAACACGATGACTATATCTATGCAGACTATGCGCTGTTGCAGCAGTTTGCCGTCAATTTCCTGGCCAACCAGCAGCAGGTCGTCTACACGCCGTTCATGGGGACGATCCCTGTGGCCCTCCTCAACGCGCTGTCTTATGGGAATGATGTCACGCTGGCGACAGGCGAGTATGGGAGTATCAGCATCGGCACCGCGGCGTATACCACGCGGTACAATGATCCCAATCTGACGAACATCGCCAATGGGCTGAAAGGACTCGCGTTCCAACCTTTGCCGGCCTCAAGCCATGTATTGCAGTTGAAGTATTCCTACCCTTTCTGCGGCGGTTGCAGCATGAGCAGTACGGTTCCGGAGAATTGGAATTTCGGGCTCGTGATACCACTTTCCCAAACAATCATGAAAATACAAAAATGAAGAAGTTATCGATCATAGTATGGTTGCTGATCGGGCTTGGGGCATGGTGCCAGGTTAAGAAGACGGCCAGGACGACCGGACCAAAGCACCTGCATGTGCGGATGTTGGCAAAAGCCTATGCCGACTCGATCGTCGTCCGGTGGGCGCCAATGGACCCTGTCGCCTGGTTGATGGGGAATGATTCGGGTTACCGGATCGTGCGGATCGATTACACCGACCGTGCGCATCCCGTGACTACGGTCCTGAGCCCGAGGTTGCGTCCGTTGCCGTTGGAACAGATGATGGCGACGATCGGACCCAACGACAAATTTGCAGGGGTTGCGGCGCAGGCCTTGTATGGCAAGGACTTTCAGATGACAAAGGAGGCGCCGTACGGGTTTGCAAAAAAAGTGAAACAAGCGCACGAAGCGTTGAACTTCAGGTATTCGTTTACAATGCAGGCAGCAGATTTCTCGCCCGCGACCGCAAGCGCCATTGCGTTACGGTGGGTGGACAGGAATGTGAGAAAGGGATCGGACTATATCTATGTGATCACGGTGTGCGGCGCCACGAAGGACTACGTGGTCGATTCATCGGCTGCCTTTATCGTCGATAACAACGCGAGCCCGGTCCCGCCGCCGGATGGGTTGCAGGGTTTTGGGTTCGACCGCAAATCCGAGCTGCACTGGAACCGTAGACAGCGGGGCGATTTCAGCGCGTATGACATAGGGCGCAGCGATGACGGAGGCAAGACCTGGTTAGTCCTGAACAAGGCGCCTTATCTCAGCCCCGATAAGGTACCACAGGTGCCTGGTGCGGTAAAGGGCAACAAGGATACAGCGATTGTAAAGATCAGCGCCCTCCTGCGCGATCACCAGGTCTTTATGGACAGTCTGCCACGGGACTATCACCCCTATCTCTATCGGGTACGGGGGATCGATGCTTTTGCCGAGTGGAGTCCGTGGTCGGCGCCCGTTACAGTGGAGGGCAGGGATCTGACGCCGCCGGTGGCGCCGGTGATCGATTCGGTTCGGAACACGACGGGATCGCAGTTGCGGATCGTCTGGAGTCAGCGCGTGTCGAGCCCCGACCTGGCCGGGTATTATATCAGCAAAGGGAATAGCGTCAAAGGTCCATTTTATCCGCTGACCAAATACCTGTTGCCGAAAGAGACACGGGTCTTTACCGATTCCGCCGGGGTGGCGCATTTGCCCAATTATTATGTGATCGTGGCCGTCGACACGGCAAAGAATGTCGCTGCTTCGGGTGCTTTCCCGGGTTACCTCACGGATACGGTCCCGCCGGCGGCGCCGGTGCGGGTGGCGGGGTCGATCGATTCGATGGGAGTAGTGCGGTTGCATTGGGCGGCCAACCATGAACCCGATCTGAAAGGGTACAAAGTCTATTTCGCTTATGGCGCAAAGGACCAGTTTGCGCAGGTGACACACGTGTTGTTGACCGACACCAGTTTTGTCGATACCGTTTCCATGCGGTCGTTGAACCGGCGGGTATGGTACTCCGTGGTAGCCGTCGACAACAGCAATAACCATTCGGCCTATTCGGCGCCGGCGATGTTGAGGAAGCTGGTGGTAGTGCCGCCGTCGGCGCCGGTTGCGGGAGCCGTTTCGGTTGCCGCCCGACGGGTGACCGTCGAGTGGATCGAAAGCCGGAGCGAAGGTGCAGCCGGATATGAGATCGCGCGGATACGCAATGACCCGAAGACGGCGGACGCCGGTCAGGCGAAGACGGCGGACGCCGGTGAGCCGAACACACCTGATGCCGGTCAGGCAAAGACGCTGGATGCCGGGCATGCCGCTCCTTATATATTGATCGGAAAGATGGCCCAGGATTGGAACAGGCGGTCTCTTTTTTTTGGCGACACGATCAGCGTCAATACCGATTATTATTATGTGGCGCGCACGATAGACAGTACCGGAGTGCGGTCGGAATGGTCGTCACCGGTGCATGCAGTATACCATGCGGCAGATAGCCAGGCGGCCCCTTCCGGTTTGCAGGTCCGGCTGGATGACAAGCGGCATCATGTCCGGTTGAGCTGGCAGTATAAGGATAAAGGCGATTATTTTTTTGTAGTCTACCGCGGCTTCAATCACGGCGCATTGAGTGCCTGGCAATCCTTTAACAAGGGGGTCTCGTCGGGGGAGGACGATGAGGCCGGCAGCGGAGCATATGACTATGCCATCAAAGTGGTGTACCGCGACCGGTCAGCGGTTTCCGCAATGAGTAAACCTGTTCATATAACGATTCCCTAAAAAAGCAGACATGAAAAGTAAGATCTATTCTCTTGGTATAGCGGCGTTGCTGGTGCTCGGCGCTTGTTCGCTGCTCCCTTCCTGCGCGAAGGAGGGGCCCCAGGGTATCCCGGGCGCAACGGGTCCCGCCGGTAAGGATGGCAGTCAGATATATGCCGGTACCGGAGCGCCGTCCCCTTCGCTGGGACAGAATGGCGATTATTACCTCGACAAGAGTACGGGTAGCTTGTACGGTCCCAAGACCGATGCCGGCTGGGGTACCCCGTTGAATTTGACCAATGGACAGGGCGGATCCGGTCAGCAGGGGCCAGCCGGGCCACAAGGTCCATCGGGGCCACAAGGACCACAGGGACCGCAAGGTGTTGCGGGGCCATCCGGCAAAAGCGGAAGCCAAATCTTCAGCGGCAGCGGTGCGCCGGCTGCAAGTCTTGGAAGTATCGGAGATTATTATCTCGACTATACTAACTATGAATTGTATGGGCCGAAGACGGCAAATGGCTGGGGAACGCCTATGCTATTGCGCGGGGCGCAGGGACCGCAGGGTCCGGCGGGCCCCTCGGGTGTGGCGGGAAGCCAAATCTTTGCGGGCACCGGTGCGCCGGCCGCCAATCTCGGCAATATCGGAGACTATTATATCGACAGGAGTACCGGGAATTTCTACGGCCCGAAAACGGCTAACGGCTGGGGTCAACCGATCCTGTTGAGCGGTGGCAGCGGCGCCCAGGGACCTCCCGGACCACAGGGACCTCCGGGACCACAAGGACCACAGGGGCCTCAGGGACCACAAGGACCACAAGGGCCACAGGGACCGCAAGGACCACAAGGGCCCCAGGGACCGCAAGGACCGCAAGGGCCACAAGGATCACAGGGGACGCAGGGTGCGACCGGCGCCACAGGTGCGGCAGGGAAAGCGGGAAGCGTGATTTACAGCGGCAGCGGTGCGCCCGCGGCCAATATCGGGACAGTCGGTGACTACTATATCGATGACACACATGCGATCATGTACGGACCGAAGACCAGCACCGGGTGGCCGGCGACGGGACTGTCACTGCAGGTCAACAATACCATCACGTATGATTTTGTGAACAAGGTGCAGCACAACCTGCCCTACAACTGGGTTGCGCCGATTGTATTGGCGGGAGGAGGTCCGGTATGGGAAGAGATCATGCTTCCTTATAACAATTCGGCGGCGCAGACCACCGGTTTCACGATCCCGCAGGCGGTCGTAGACAACGGGGTTGTTCTGTCATATATCCGTTATTTCCTCGGGGGGCCGAACGACACGGCGACGGACGCTGGCATGACGGCCTGGACAGAGCTGCCGGCGTCGTTTGTTACCAACTACACGATCAACGGCGTGTCCGCGCAGGCGCAAGTCAGTCTCACGTCGAATTTCGACGATGCAGGGTTCTATATCTATTTGAGCGCCGCCTCATCGAATATCGCCGCCGGATATGCACAGAACCATATCCCCGCGGTCATCCGGGTCGTAGAGATTCCCGCAGGCCAGATCAATACCATCACGTCGTTGAAGCCCGAAGCGATACCGGCGCAGCACGGCAAACTAGTCACCTTAAATTAAACTATATGGAACTTTTAGATCAAACGCCAGCGGGCCCGGCGAGTGGCCCGATAAACACAGATCGGATCAAGACCGATATGGATATTGTGATGCAGTCGATCGCCAGCGGGAATCCGGACACTGAAAAGATACGGGAAGCGGGCAGCGACCTCATCAACACCGCCGCATCGATCCTTTCGAACCAGGGGATCGATCACCTGACGGGTGATGGCGCTCCTGAGGAGGCGGCGGGCGGAATACTGAAACGACTGCGGGACGGGCTTGGGCTCGATGGTCATGCATTGGACGGATTGAAGCAAGCCGCCGAGCAATTAAAAACCAATCTTTAAAACCTTTTGCCATGAAGCGTTGGAAAAAATGGGCGTTGGCGGCGCTCATACTGCTGACAGCCTGCAAAAAGGACAGCAAGGACGGGTCGTCGTCCGCGACCGGATGGATCGACGGGTTCTGGACTTATAAAGAAGACCCCGCAGAAGACTATTGGAACGCCAATGTGCTTTTCAAAAGCGACGGGACCTTCCGGATGTACCAGGCGCTTTCATTGAACGATACAGCATCGGGCCCCGCGCTGGCGGATACGGCCGGCCAGGTAGTGACGTTCGGAACTTATTCGGTCAGCGGGACGACGGTGACAATGAAGTATTCGGAATTCAATATCATCGACTTCACGTTCACCGGTTCTGTCAACAGTACACACAATATCATCGTCGGAAATCTTTCAGATAACAACCCCGGCGACGCCGAGCCGCTGTGGTATTTAACAAAACCATGAAATACAAAACACATGAAAAAGAATCTCCTTGTTTTGCCGCTATTCGCGGCGATCGGTTTGGGCTTGACGCTTGCAGGGCACAGTCTGATCGGGCATTGGAATGTCGCTTATGGAAACGGGCCAAAGGGTCATATGGTGTTCAGGAATAACGGAACCTTCGAGGCCACTTTCGACGGTCAGCAATGGAAGGTCGGAGGCCAATATAAGGTAGTTGGGAATACCGCGGCATTCGCCGATAGTTCATGCGGCCTCGGATATTGGGGAAAATACAAAATGACATGGCTTTCCGATGACTCGGTTTCGGCGACCGTCGTGGAAGACACCTGCTCGGGCCGTCGGGGCAATGCGGACGGCGCGGTCATCGTGAGAGCCAAAAGATAGGGATCAGTCTTCAGGCGCCTCTCTTTCGGGATCGGCGAAACGAGTCCTGTCTTTCGAACAAGGGTCTAAAGCTATAAAGGCCTCCGCGGATGCGGAGGCCTTGGCTCTTTTGGAGAGCTTCGCTTGCCGGAAAAAATATCATCCATAGATTTATTTTCGCTTTTTCTTGCGGCTCACCGATTTTCCTTTCTCCGGCCGCTTTTTGGCTGAAACCGATTTTACTATGGTAAGGCCTTGTTTCAATTGCTTTTTGTCTTTGACTTTTGAAAGAGAATTCGCATATGCCTCGCCTACGAGCCGCTTGATGTAGGCTTTGGGAAATTTGTTTTTATCGGTCACGAGGATGTAGCGATACTGGTTGCCTGCACCCAGCAATAGCTTATCCGGGTCGGAGAGTTCGCTGCCCCAATAAAAGCCAAAATGTATATTCCCGCTCGAACGACCGACCGCAATCGAACAAATCGTGTGTCCGACCTTGTCTGTCGGAGACCAGCCGAATGCGACCGCGTTGTAATTGTCGTAAATTAGTTCGTTCGCTTCGGGACATAAGTCCCAGGCGAAATCCCTTAGCCACATGACCAGTTCTGATATTTCGTCACCAAATGGCTTTAGAAATTTCAAAACGTCTTTTGTTTGTTCTTTACTCATGTTGCTAATTGTCGTTGGGATGTATTTGCCGGGCGAGGTTCCCTACCCTGTTCTCCCCGGTAATTTTAGCCCGACTTCGTCACTTCAGCCGCCTGGATCCGACCTGGCCGAAGTACGCGATATTCTGTCCTTCCGACCGCGCCGCGGCGATATCCGGGATGCCGTCCCTATCAAAGTCTCCAAAGCTAAGGTTCGCCGTGGTATCCAGTGCGGGTTCGAGCGGCAGACTGCGATGGAAGTCGGGAAGGTATTCAATGGATTTGCCGGATCGTTCCTGCCGGTGATTGAACGGACAGCCGTTCTTTTGGGCAAGTGCTTGCTGTAACGCAACGCCAGCAAGGCATGGTAAGCAACGTTGGCGCGGTTTGAACAGATGGAGTAACCTTGTTATTCGTGCGGTTCCCACAATTCGATCTTGTTGCCTTCCCGGTCAAGGATATGCACAAATTTTCCGTAATCATAGGCTTCAATGTTATCCAGGATGGTCACGCCTTCGTTTTTCAATGCTTCGACGAGCGCCTCGAGGTTTTCGACCCGGTAGTTGATCATGAAATCCTTTGTCGAAGGCTCGAAATATTTGCTTTTGCCGGAAAACGGACTCCACACGGTAGATCCTTTTTTTGTCGGGTCTTCGTCCTCGCGCCACCCGAACGTAGTTCCGAATTGGTTGATGTCGAAGCCGAGATGGGTCTTGTACCATTGTTTTGTTTGTTCGGGGTCCTCGCATTTGAAGAAGATGCCGCCAATCCCTGTTACCCGTTTCATGTTGATTTGTTTTTTATTTTGGTTATTATTTTCATGGACCGCCCTTTTCAATACGCGTACCGGTAAAAGTCACAGTCGTCCTCGTCACACAAGAGCCTGCGCAGCTGCGGGCTTTTTAGTACCTCGGTATAGTCCATGGCCTTCCCGTTGATGAAAATCGTCCTGTAGACCAGTCGTATGCCATGGCTGTAGTCCACATACCAATCGACGTGCCCGGTATACAAGGGCTGGATCGGGATCCCGGTGAGCCGATGCCAACCATAGATCGCCACCCGATCGGGTCTCGGGTCCCTGGGGACCTTTCCCGATAGCACGACATCTTTTTTGATACCTGCAATCAGTCCTTTTCGTCCCTTTCTTTGTCCTTCTATGATCAGGTGGTGCTGCCACATTGTGACGCTGCTGTCCCTGTATGCATACATCGGTACGGGTTCCAGTTTTACCGCAGCCTGCCGGTAAATATCATCGACCATTTTTCGGGTCGGAAGAAAGCAATTCAACGTATCCGCGATCTTTTGAGCGGCCATCGGGGTCAGGGGCGTTCTTGCCCAGTCCTCATCCGAGCCTACACCCAGGTAATCGGGCGCGACGTAGTACCGCGCGTCGATTCTTTTCCCCGAGACGGGGTCGGTTATGCTCGTACGGATACGGACAAATCGATGCAGAAATGCGGGCAGGTCACCTGCCAGCGCCAGTTGAACCGCCAGCGAATCGCGTTCTTTCCAATGCCAGGCCGCAACAGTCTGATAGAACCGGGCGCCGCCGACAACCTGGCCCGTCCTTTTAGGGAATGAGATATATTTCCGGGAGGAGCATGCCGCGCAAAGGCCGATGGCCATCCCAAGCCACAACAGGCATATCGTTGCGGGTCTCCCCGGCATCCGTTCGATCCGCATAATTGCTATTACCTGCTAATATAACAAGCATTCATCAATAAAGATCCGGGTGGATCAAAGCAGGTCGCCACACTGCAGCACGGTTCCCCCCTGGTCGCGGAACTGCCTGAGAAGCCCGGGTAGTCGTTCCGCCTCCAGCGGGCGGGTAGCATCCTGAACGAAGTAGGTGTTGAAGCCTTCCCGAAGGCTGTCTTTGGCCGTTTCAAAAACACAGATATCGGCGGCCAGACCGGCAAGATAGACGTCAGTGACCTGCTTATCGCGAAGGTATCCCGCCAACCCCGTCGTCTTACGATGATCCTTATCGTAAAAGGCGCTGTAACTGTCGATCAGTGGATCGGTTCCCTTCCGGAAGATAGCTTCCACGGGTCTTGTATCCAGCGAAACGGGAAATGCGGCGCCGGGTGTGCCCTGGACGCAATGGTCGGGCCATAGGGTCTGCCGTTCTGCGCCATAAGTGACGGTGTCAAAGGGTCGTTTACCGGCATGGCTGGAGGCGAAACTGCCGTGTCCCCGCGGATGCCAGTCCTGGGTGGCCACGACCAGCGGAAAGGAACCGGTGAGCCGGCTGACGACAGGAATGATTGCATCGCCTGCAGGCACGGGCAAGGCTCCTCCCGGCAGAAAATCATTTTGAATATCGATGAGCAGAAGTACTTTCATCAGTTGTTGCGTCCCCAAATTTACAACTTGTGCACAAAAGATCCTCTCGTTCGCGGGGACGCCTGGCGGCCGCAGAAAGCGGGGCTTTCCACCATTCCCAGGCTTGTATTCAGCCATAGCAGTTCCACCGCTGACGGGCAGACTGTCAGCTTTAGCCCGGCTCGGCCTGACCCGCCTGCGTATGTGCTGCGGAAGCAGTCTTCCGGCTGGTCAGGAATTTGGTAAAAGCCAGAATGACGATCAGGCCGATCGCGCCTTCGCCCAGTACTGCATAAGGCGCCCCGATGCGTTCCGAAACGGCGCCGACCAGCAGGCTGCCCAGCGGGGTCATGCCGAAAACGGCCATCAAAAGGATACCGATGGCGCGGCCCCGCATCTGTGGTGCGGACTCGGATTGGACGATAATGTTGCAGACCGTGAACTGTGCAATGGCCCCGAAACCCGTCAAAGCGGCGAACAACATTGCCAAAGGAAAGTTCCTGATCAGGGCAAAACAGACGAGCCCTGCGCACAGGATGATCGTGCAGTAGAACAGGATACGGCGCAAATGCGCTCCCGGCTTGCGCGATGCCAGGTAGATCGTTCCGGCTATCGCGCCGATCCCCACGAAGCTCTGGATATATCCGAACGTCGCCGCGTCGCCGTGAAAGACCAGTTTGGCGAAGATGGGGAGCACCGTATTGTAAGGAAGGACGATCAGGCTGATGACGGCAAGCAGCAGTATCGTGTACCCGATAGCAGGCGTTCTGCGGAGGTAGCCAAAGCCTTCGGCAAACTCCTTCCAGATCTTTTTTTCCGTCGGTCCCGGCCGGTACGCCGGCAGTTTCATCAACAATACCGAGACCAGCACCCCGGCGAAACTGATCCCATTGATCAAAAAACAATCCGCCGGACCGAACGCCTTATAAACGAGGCCTGCGGCAGGCGGACCGAGCAGTTGCGCCAGACAGGCAGTCGCCGTGGTCAGCGAAATGGCGTTGGCGAGGTCGAGCTTGTCGGTCACGACTTCGTGGACCAGCGTTTGGCGCGCGGGTACGTCGAAAGCGTTGATGATGCCCAACAGCACGCTGAGTGCGAGTATGGCCCAAATGGCGGCATGGTGGGTATACACCAGGAAGGCCAACATCACCGACTGGAGCATGGAAGCGACCTGGGTGATCTTAACGATCCGGTACTGGTTGTACCGGTCTGCAGCGATGCCGCCGAAAAGCGAAAACAAAAACGAGGGGAATTGTTCGGCGAAGACCGTCAGACCGAGCAGGAAGGCGGATCTCGTGATCGAGTAGACCAGCCATATCACCGCGGTTCTTTGCATCCAGGTGCCGAATTGCGACACTGCCCTGCCGACAAAATAAAGAGTATAATTTCTGCTCCGGAATGCTCTGAATAAATTCGATCCGCCGATCTTGTCAGGTAATGCCATGGATAGCCAAAATTACTGCTCTTCCGCGCCTGAAAAAAGCCGTAATTTGTTCCTGCGTCATGAAAAAATACACTATTGCGATCCTGGGTATCGGCGGTGTGGGCGGATACATCGGCGGTAAGCTGGCGGCGGCGCGGTTGCCGGATGTCAGGATCGTCTTCATCGCCAGGGGCCGGACGCTGGACGTGCTGAAACGCGATGGGCTAAAACTGATGACTGAAGAAGGCGACATCACTGCGCGGCCGGACATCGTGAGCGACGATCCGACGGAGATAGGCCCGATCGATCTGCTCGTTTGTTCTGTCAAGGGTTACGACCTGAGAGATAGTCTCCTCCGGTATGAAGCATGTTTCACAGAAGCTACGACGATCCTGCCGTTGCTGAACGGTATCGGGATCGCTGAAAAAATCCGGGCGATCGTTCCGGGGACGGTCGCCTGGGAGGGTTTGATCTATATTGTCGCGCGTCAGGTGGATAAAGGAATCGTCAAACAGACCGGAACACTGCGAGAGGTCATCTTCGGTTCGACGGAGGCCGCGACGGAAGAACTGCAGCATGTAGCCGGGATCTTTGCGGCCGCGGGAATAAAGGCGATCGTCAGTCCGCACATCGGGCTGGAGACCTGGCGGAAATTTCTATTTATCTCGGTCATGGCGACATTGACCTCTTATTACCGCTCGCCTATCGGCGAAATTCGTGCGGACCCCGCGAAGGCCGCCAACATTCATGGGCTGGTCGGCGAACTGCAGGCGGTTGCCGTTGCCAATGGCGTCGCTATTACGGACCAGCTGGCCGGGGCGGTTCTGGAAAGGATAAACGGTCTGCCCGCGGGTACGACGACTTCGATGTATGCCGATTTCCAAAGAGGAGGCCAGACGGAGGTGGAACAACTGACCGGGGATGTCGTAAGGCTCGGCCAACGGCTGGGCATCCCTACGCCGCTATACGCGAGGATGTACCGCGGACTCACGGACGCGCCGTTTGCGGCGCGGTGAACCTGAAGGCCCGAAGCGCCCCGGTCACTCTGTCCTCAGGCTGCGGATGGGATTGGCGACCGCTGCTGCCATGGACTTGTAGAAGATGGTCAGCGCTGCGATCAGGAAGGACGCACCGATCGAGACCAGGAAGGTCCCCCACCCCATATCGATCCGGTAGGCAAAATTGTTCAGCCAGGAATGCATCGCCAGCCATGCCAGCGGGGCGGAGATGACAAAGGCCAGCCCGATCAGCCAGATGAATTCGCGACCGAACAGATAAAGGATACTCGGCACGGAGGCGCCGAGTACTTTTCGGATACCCACTTCACGCGTTCGTTGCAGGGTTGCAAATGCAATCAGCCCATAGAGACCGATGCAACCGATGAAGATGGCGATAAACGAGAACATCCTGAACGCGGTATAGACCTTTTGTTCTTGCCGGTAGAAGGCGGCAATATGGTCGTCGAGTACCTCGTATTCAAACAGCTGGTCCGGATAAATTTTCGACCATAGTCTACCAATATGGGCGATGGTGGCATCCATGTTATGCGGGTTGATCCGAACGCTTGCGGTCCCGAACCTGTTTTCGGCATATACCAGGACGCAGGGTCTTCTTTTCTTGTGTTTGCTCTCTTCCTGGAAATCCCGGACGACGCCGCTGATGATGCAGCGGAATTTTCCAAAGAATATACTCTGGCCGATGGCCTTTGCGGGATCCTGGATATGCAGGCTATTGATCATCGTTTCATTGACGACAACATTGGCAGACGTGTCTCCGCGTTTGATATCGGACTTGACGACGGTGTCGCCGGCCAGCAGGGTGATCCCGAACATGCGCATGAAATGCTCGTCGACGAATTTTATTTCCGTCACGTTCTCGCCTGTGACGCCGAACTGCGGTGCATCATAGCTGCCCGCGTTGCCCATGTAGGATGGCGCTCCCGACGAAAAGCTGACAGCTGAAATGGCCGGTATGGCCGAAAGCTGCTGCCACAACACCTGGCGATGCGCCGAATCGGCGATGGGAAACGAGACCACGAAATCCTTGTTGAACCCCAGGTCGCGGTTCTGAAAAAAATCCATCTGCCGGGCAACTACGATCGTGCCAATGATCATCAGTTGAGAGATGCCGAACTGGACGATCACGAGCCCTCTCCGGAGGGTGAGGCCGCCGGTGGAAACCGCGGGTGTGCCCTTCAGTGATACCGCGGGTCGAAAGGCAGACTGTACGAATGCGGGATAAAGACCTGCCAGCGGGATGATGGACGCGACCAGCACCGCCAGCAGCACGATCACCGAAGGTTGTTCGAGGTCGCGAGCCTGGATGGCAATGTTCAGCCAGACGGCCAACAGCGGCGTCAGCATGGCCGCTACGGCGACTCCGATGATCATCGCCAGGACCACCTGCAGAGCGGTCTCTCCGAGAAATTGCCCGATCAGTTGCGGGCGGCGCGCGCCGAGTACCTTACGCACCCCTACTTCCCTGGCGCGTGTGGCAGCCTGGCCGGTTGCCAGGTTAATAAAATTGATACAGGCGGTGATGATGATGAAGAGCGCTATTCCGGCCAGCGCCCAGTAAGTCTGTTTCGACGTCGTTGGACTGAGCGAGATATCGAGATAGCGCTGGTCGAAATGTACTTCGCGCAAAGGTTGCAGGATCAGGGTCGCGTGATCGGCGATGTCCTTTCCCCAGTTTTTTTCCATGAAGGAATGGATCCTGCTGCGGACGCGGTCGATGGGATAGTGTTCGGGCAGACAAATATAGGTGTAATTGCCACCGGGAATATTGAAATACCCACTGGCCATGTCCGCCAGATCTTTTTTCATCGTGGAGAGGGAGACCATGAAATCCAGCGGCATGCTGGTGTTCCCCGGGAGATCGGCGATAACGCCGGTCACCTTGCAGTCCCATTGGTTTTCGAGGTTGATGGCCCGTCCCATAGCATCCTTCGACCCGAAATATTTCCTGGCCATGCTTTGCGTCAGGACGATGGAATTTGGTGCGGTGAGCGCCGTCCTGGGATCCCCCTCCAGCCACTGATAGTCGAATACGCGGGGCGCATTCTCATCGGCAAAGGCAAAATGCTTTTCATTGAACCGGTCGTTGCCGATCTTGACAATCCCGTCGTCGTAGAAGAACTCCGTCACCAACAGGTCGGGGAAATCGTTGCGCATGGCTGCGGCCACCGCCGGCGAGGTCCGCGGGTTATAATCCACAGAATGGTGGTTGACCCGGTAGATACGGTCGGCCTTCGAATTAAAGGAGTCATAACTCAATTCGTACCGGACGACCAGGAAGATCAGCAGACAGGAGGCGATACCGAGTGCCAGGCCGAGGATGTTGATCACGGTAAAGCCCAGGCGGCGGCGGATATTGCGCAAGGCGGTGATGAAGTAATTGAGCAGCATGTCATCCTGCCCGAAAAACGATACCATTTTTGCAAGCTACTAAGTCACAGTGCGTTGAATGTATCGGCGCCGGGTACAGTGTTCGTTTCCGGACACCGGTTGTTCGCCGGCAGACGACCGGCTACCGGAACAGCCCCGCGCGAAGTTCCGAACCGAAAGAACCTTCTTTTACTTGAAGATAGTTGTTCCTGCCCTGGTCCTTTTCGATGGTGATCGTGCCGGCGGTCTGCACGTTGGGCATCTGCAAAAAATCGGCAGCCGAAGGAGTCGTCCCGGGCGCGGCATCGTTACCAATCCCAACGGGGTTGCTGTTGTCCGTAAGGATGCAATCATGTACCGCAAAAGGATGGCTGTTCTCCCTCATCCAGCCGGTGCGGCAACCGGCGATAATGTTGTGATGGAACTCAAAATCCTCTCCCGTGCTCTTGGTCGTCCACACGCCGGTGTAATAACAACCATAGACCAGGCAGTAGCGCATGGCGTCGCGGTGGCTGGTCCCGCCTTCGGCTTCCCAAAAGACAACCGGGTTCTGGCAGTGGTAGAAAACACAATGGTCGAGGACCAGCCCGTGGCCGTTGGCAATGACGGCGACGCGGATCGGCAGCACGTCCATATCGCCGGCAAAAAGACATTGCGTCACCAGCAGGTCATCGAGGGTCTTGCCTTCGCGCCAGATCGGATAATAACAGCGGTTGTGTTTTCCGTCGATATAGTAGTAGCTCTGGCTTCCGCCGAACCGCAGCCCTTCTATCGTGACATGGCTGGTCTCGATATCCAATCCCCGCGACATCTCGTCGCCCAGGGGCTCGAGGACCGTAGGGATAACAGAGACGATGATCGGCATTCGCTGGGGCGTCCAGCCTGTGTCACCGGGCAATACTTCGGCCCGCAGCATCAACCGGTTCTGCGCGGTATACTTATCGTTGCTGAAACGGACGGTTTCCGTCAAGGGGTAAACACCGGCCGAAAGAAAAACGGTCGAAGGTCCGGGAGCCTTATTTGCATTGACCCTTCTTGCCGCCTCTGCGATGGTTTTCAACGGTTCGCTTCTCGTGCCGGGATTGGCGTCATTTCCGCTCTTCGAATTGATATAGAGTTGTTCCGCAGACGCGGGCTGCAACGTCGCGGCAAGCAGGATTGCCGGCAACAATACTTTGATCATGTCCGTTTTTTTGCAAAGGTTGCGCGGTCCGGACGGCTTTGCATGGTCATTTTGAAAACAGAACATTCATTTATGGGTTATGCCGGCGCTTTTACAGGCTGTCCCGGTATTGCTGAGCGGTGGCGCCGGTCATCTTTTTGAAGAAGCGGTTAAAGTTGGACGGATCGGAGAACTCGAGTTCGTAAGCGATCTCTTTGACGGATTTGTCGGACCGCAGCTGTTTTTTTATCTCGGAGACCAGTTTGTAATGGATCATCTGCTGGGCGGTCACGCCGCCGTACCGGCGGCAGACCTTGTTGAGATGAGTCGGACTAACCCTCAGCAATTGGGTATACGAACTGACGCGGCGATGTGCAATACCCGCCTGCTCCAATAAGGACCTGAACCGGAAAAAGTCGGGATGTACGTGCGTATCGCCATGCATCCGGTAGGTGTCCGCATACTGCCGGTTGAGCAGGATCAACAACTGGTAGAGGATGGCCCTGAGCAAATGGTTGCTGTCGTTCTGAAGATGGGTGAACTCCTTTTCAACGCCCTGCACAAGGTCCAGCATCCGGCGAAACGCGGGGCCCGGCATTTGCATGCCCGTCGGTCGTGAATACTGATGGAAGAACTGCAACCGGTGGAGGAACAGCTCGTCGGTGAAGAAAAGGCTCAGAAAATCCTTTTCAAAAAACATGGTATAGCCGTGGACCGGCTCCCTGACGTCCCAGCGGCGGACCTGTCCCGGGGAAGTAAAGATGACCGTTCCGGGCCGGAGCACCGTACGGTGGTCATCCAGCGAAAACCCGCCCTTCCCTTTTTCGATAAAGAGGATCTCGTAGAAGCTGATCTGGTGGGCGGTATCGTCGAGGACGAAGTCCTTCAGCGTTTCGATCCGGCCAATGTCGAGCAGCAACTCGCGCCCGTATTTTCGGGGAAGGAAATGATAGCATTTTACCTGCATCCGATTTTGCTGTCCCTCGCAATGAATGGCTAAGGTACGGGACCACCGCCATTCAATCATATTTTCCCTATTTTCGCTATAAACCAACTTCGACATATGGTCAGGGCGATTCTATTCGGCTTGTTAGCGATCTTCATTGTCATTCAGTTCTTTCGTCCAACGAGCAATGATTCCGCGGATACGCATGCCGCTATCGGGACGCGTTATGAAGTGCCTGCGCACGTCGATACGATACTGCATCGGTCGTGCACGGATTGCCATTCCAATAAGACCCACTATCCGTGGTATGACCGGGTACAGCCGGTTGCCTGGTGGCTGGACAGCCACATTCGGAACGGTAAGCGCCACCTGAACTTTGACGAATTTACCTCGATGCGGATCGCCATGCAAAAAAAGAGGCTGGAGGATTGTCTCGAACAGCTGAAGAACGACGAAATGCCGCTCGGCTCCTATACCCTGATACACCGGAACGCCCTATTGAGCGAAGCCGATAAAGACAGCCTCAGCGGGTGGTGCCAGCGGATCATCGACGAAATCAAAGCGAATTACCCGCCCGATAGCCTCGTATTACCGAAAAGGAAAAGAAAGTGACCGCGTGCGACGGAGCGACATGCCGCGCGTAGCGCAAACACAGGACGCGTGCGGCGGAGAGAGGTCCCGCGATCGATTCAGGGCGAAAGCCGTTCCAGTTTAGCGCGGAGGACGGCCTGTTCCGGCGCCGACCCGGCCAGTTGCATTGCCTGTTGCAAGTGGTTGAACGCCTGGCGATCGTCGATGCCAGTGTAAAGATCTCCCAATAACGAATGATAGAACAGGTTGCCTTCAAGGCGTAGCGCCTCCGCTTCCCGGATCGCCATTTCCTTTCCGTATACCCTGGCATAGGCGTACGATCTGTTCAGGGCCGCGACGGGCGTATATTCGAGCACCAGGAGGTGGTTGTAGAGACGCAGGATGTTCTCCCATTTTTCGGTGGCGTCTGCCTGATTGGTATGCCACCAGGCAATGGCCGCCTCGAGATGATAACGGGACAATTCCCCGGCGTTGGAAGCCTGCACGAAGAATTGGTTGCCCCGATTGATCAGCTCGCGGTCCCACAACGTGTTGTCCTGATCTTCATAAAGGATCAGTTCGCCGCCGGTCCCCGTCCGGGCATCGAATCGCGAAGCCTGAAAACACATGAGGGCCATCAGGGCCTGTACCTTCGAGATACCGGAAGCGGCCGGGGCGGTCGTCAGCAGGTAGACCAGTCGCATGGCCTCCAGGCAGAAGTCCTTTCGCAAGACCTTGTCGGGGCTCGCAGAATAATATCCCTCATTGAAGAGCAAATACAGCGTGACCAGTACCGCATCCAGACGCGAAGGCAACTCCGCGACGGGCGGGAAATCCATCTTGATCTTTTCGGCACGGAGTCGTTGTTTCGCCCGGAACAGGCGCTTGTTGATGTTCTCGCGTGTTGTAAGGTAAGCGCTGGCGATCTCGTCGATCGTGAATCCGCAAAGCACCCGCAAGGCCAGACATACCTGCGCCTCGGCGGGTATCGAAGGATGACAGACGGTAAAGACCATCCGCAACTGGCTGTCGGTGATCTGTTGCTGCGTCAGCCGGATATCGTCACCGGGAGCGCCGTCCGTGCTCGAGGGTTCACGGAGGAGGTGGCCTCTTACCTTCCGGTCGAAGACCCTGTTGTGCCGCAGGCTGTTGAGCGCATTGTTTTTCGCAACCGTGTACAACCATGCGGCGGGGTTGGCCGGCATACCTTTCATGCCCCAGGTTTCGGCCGCCGTCAGGAATGTTTCGCTGACAATGTCCGCGGCCTCGTCCATGAACCCGATGCCAAACCGGGAGCAGAGCACGGCCACCATCTTGCCATACTCCGCCCGGTACAGCTCTGGGATCAAGTTGTCCATCGCTTACTCGTTGTTGTCCGGTGTCACCAGCGGCCGGACTTCCACTTTGCCTCCGCCGTAAAGGATCGGGCATTCTTTGGCGATTTCGGCGGCCTCGTCCACGGAATTCGCTTTGACGATGATGTACCCATTGATGAATTCCTTTACCTCGACGTAGGGACCGTCCGTAACGGATCTGTCGGGGCCGACCGTTTTCGAACCCTTGACGCCGAGGCGGCTGCCTCCGTTGGAGAGTTGGTTCCTTGCGGCGATCCCACCCATCCAGTTGGTCCAACTGGTCATTCTGTCCTGCATTTGCGCCGGGGTAACCTGGTTGGCGCCATTGTCGCTCACGCGGAAGATCAGTGCAAATTCTTTCATAATAAATAATTTAAAGTGAATGATATACCTTAGTAACACCCCGCCTTTTCGGAACAGGACAAAAAATTAGCACTTTTTTTTGCTAACCAATCTTCTTTAATTTTAAGTAAATGGCTTTTTATGCAAAGAACGTTATCGGGTCTGCGCGGGTCAGTCGTAATGCTGTTGATCTGGCCGCTTGTATTTTCTCTTTCCGGCCGCTGCATCGCCCAACCGGCGCCGCGCGCGTCGCTGCTGGCGCTCTCAAAAACGGATCATACGCTGGCGATCGTAGACCCCGTGTCGCTGAAGGTCCTTGCCAAAATGCCTGTTGGCCCGGACCCGCATGAAGTGATCGCTTCGGAGGACGGCCGGACCGCCTATGTTTCGATCTACGGCGGAGGCAGTCTTCATGAGATAGACGTCCTCGACCTGGTTGCGCAAAAAGCACTGGCGCCCATCGATACCCGGCCTTTTTTCGGACCGCACGGGATCGTCGTTGCCGGGGGTAAAGTCTGGTTCACTGCGGAAGGATCGAAATGCATCGCCCGGTATGATCCTGCAACGCATCTTTTCGATTGGGCGATGGGTACCGGCCAGGACAGGACGCACATGCTGTATGTGACCAATGGTGGGAAAATCATCTATACCACGAATGTGTCCTCGGGAACGGTGAGTGTCCTGACCGATACGCTGCTCCGCGGCGGCCCCCCGGGAGCTCCCCCCCGGCGGGACTGGACTCAAACGATCGTTCCGGTATCCAGGGGCTCCGAAGGATTCGATCTGTCGCCGGACGGGCGGCAGCTCTGGACCGTGTCGGCGGAAGACGGGATGATCTTTATCGTCGATGCGGCCACGAGGAAAGTCGTCAAAAAAATCGACGCGAAGATCTTTGGGGCCAACCGGCTCCGATTCACTCCCAACGGCAAGCGGGTATTGATCACCAGTCTGAGGGACGGCGATCTGGTCATTTATGACTCGCAGACACAGAAGGAAGCAGGACGCGTGAAGATCGGACACGGGGCGGCCGGCATTTTGGTGGCCCCCGATGGCTCGCGGGCATTCCTGGGTTGTACGCCGGACAATTATGTCGCCGTTGTGGACCTGAAAACGCTGAAGGTCATCGCGCACATCGATGTCGGCGGCGGCCCGGATGGTCTTGCCTGGGCCGGCGCACGCCAATGACATCCCGCATCAGTTGATCGTAAAGCTCGTCTTCGGCAGATAGAAAACGGTAGCTTTTCCGCTGCCCGAAATGAACGACATCTTGCCGTAGGGGCCGGCAACGCCGAGGAAAACGATCTTATCGCCGGCGCCCATATTGCCGGTATCGAAATAGGCGCCGAGCGGGCATTGATAATTGGCGCGCAGGTTGTCGGCGCTGGAGGAAAAGCAGATCATTTTTTTGGTCGTCGGATTGGGGTATTGGTAACCAAACACGAGGTAGCTTATTTTTTGATCGGAAGCGATGTAGAATGCCTTGGTTTTTTTATCGACACGACCGATGGTTTGGGCCGAAATACCGCCAGCGCCGAGTAGCAGGGCAATGAAAAGCAGGGTTTTATACATGGTGATAGAGGGATGGTTATACAATAGCTGCAAGGAATATACCAAATTCGGGGTTTAGATACGTTTCGAGCATCGGTGTTTGCTCCCGGTAGTCCGCATAGGTCCGACCGAACAGGCAAAGCAGCTTGCGCTCTTCGAGCCTGATACCAAAAAGGCGGCCCATGGCGGACCTGCAGCGGGAGACGAACCAGTCGCTTGCCATCAGGCTGTGCGCGAACCCGAAAAGCGCCCAGCCCGAAATAAGCCGGTCATCGTCGAAACGCTATCCCGCAGGGGAGTTTTGGCGACCAAAGCGTATCTTCACCGCATTTTATGAAGTATACCATCGCTATCGTCCTGCTAAGCCTGCTGGCTGGATGCACCTTCAATCCTTACAAGACCACGAATAAGGCGTACAAGCGGCAGGCCCGCCAGTATGCCCGTGCGATCCGCGAAACGCCGCTGGGAACCGGCGCCGATTCCGTACCCGCGCCGCCGTTTTGGGTCGGGACGACCAATTTCAATCTGCGGAAACCGAATTTCGTTATTATCCATCACACCGCCCAGCTGAGTTGTCCGCAGACTCTGCAGACCTTTACGCTGCCCCGCACCCGGGTCAGCGCGCATTACGTTATCTGCCGGGACGGCACCGTATATCACATGCTGAACGATTATCTCAGGGCCTGGCAGGCCGGGATCAGCCGGTGGGGAAATGTCACCGATGTCAACTCTATCTCTATCGGCATCGAACTGGACAATGACGGGTACCAGCCATTCGACACCGCCCAGATCACGAGCCTGTTGCACCTGCTGCGCAAACTCAAGACCAGCTATGGCATTCCCGCCTCAAATTTCATCGGTCACGCCGATGTTGCACCGACGCGCAAGGACGATCCGAACCATTGGTTCCCGTGGAAGGAACTGGCCGACAGCGGCTACGGCCTGTGGTATGCGGACACGACCGGCGTATGCCTCCCGTCGGATTTCAGCAGTGTGACGGCGCTGCGGATCATCGGTTATGACGTTCGGGACAGCAGCGCGGCCGCCCTGGCGTTCAAACGGCATTTCGAAGGGGACACGACGCGTACCTGGGGACTCACGGACGAAAAGATCCTGTACAGTCTTTACCGGAAATATCAATAGGTTTACCGGAGCCGCGGGGCCGGTCGGCCGGGATTTCACACCATTGGATGACCCCCAACCGCAGGATATACTTATCTTGCGG
>DASZYU010000087.1:0-10182 GCA_035545215.1 Puia sp. | reverse complement strand
CATACTGCGCGTGTTACATATAGGAAGCTGAGTCCGCGACTTGTTCGCGGATTTCAGTTTTCAGGAGGTTGATATAACGGTTTCGGATATGCGCTGTTAGAAGCGGGGTGGCGCGCGCGGATGCTCATCGAGCCGGCGGGCGGAGTATCCCGGCGAGCGGTGGGAAGGGTTAACGGGAAGGAAGGAGGCGGTGGCGGGAAAATGCGGCGCAAAAAGAAAGGTCAACTGTAGAAACAGTCGACCTCTAACGATTGCTTGCCATATGAAAAATCTTTATTTCGAGTGGCCCTCTTCGCCGGGCCCTGAATTGATCTGTGCTTTGATGATACAAATATACAGCGCTTTTGGGGAGCAGAGGAAACAACTTAATGTTAATTCTATCATGTCAAAACGCTGAAAAAAATGTGGAACCCTTGCCAGTAGCGGGTTTCATCGGATTTTGCGCATGAAGCCCAACGAAAATTTTACATAGTTATACTTATGCTGCGACAGGACGCGGGCAGGATGGTGCAGGATGGTTGCCGCGGTTGAAGATGAATCGGTTCTTCGCCAGGGTGTTTATGCGTCGCCGCCAGGAATCGGTCAGGGTGATTGGGTAGAACGGGCATGTTTGTGAAGACGGCGGGTCTTTCAGATGACGAGCGCGGCGGCGAAGATTGCGGCGAGCAGGGTGTTGAGGAGATTGACGAGGTCGTTGGACAGGAGGCCGCGTCGTTCGAATAGCGCCCCCAGGATGGAGTCGGCGAGATTGCCGAAGGTTCCGGCAGCGCAAATGACGACCAGTGCATAGAGGCGGTCCGCCGTGAACAGGTAGTAGAGGACGGCTATGAGCGCCGAGCCGGCGAGACCGAACAGCAAGCCTTCGATGCTGACGACGCCGTCGAGTCCGCGCCGGTCCTTTTTCCACGTAAGAATATTGAAACAACGGCGACCGTATACGATGCCGAGCTCGGAGGAGAGCGTATCCGCCATGGCGGAGCTCATCGCCGAAGCGATCATCAGATCAAGGAGGCGGTGGTGAAGGGGCATCGCGATTGCCACGGCGCCCAGGAGGGCTGCAACACCCCCGTTGGCGAATACCTGGCCGGCGTGCCGGGTGGTTTGATGGGCGGCGGAGCCCCCGATGCCGAGTTTATCTTTCTTTCTCCAGGAAGTGGCGGCCGTGCCGGCAAGAAAAAACATGATCAGCAAACTGAGCCCCATAAAGCCCGCGCCAAAATAGGTGAATGCACCCAGGATAGCGCCTGTCGTGGCGGCAGAGCGGGTTAGCTTCCTGCGGCGTACGCTGATGATGGCGCCGGTGATGAGGAAGAGCAGTGCCGCTGCGGCGGGGATAAGCTGGGCGGCTGGCACTTTAGAAAAGCGATTTTTGCGGTTGGCCGTCATCGTTGCCGAGCGGTGGGAGATTGGGCCAGCAGAAGGGGGCCGTTTTCGGTTGGCCGTCGGGACGCGGGGCCCTGCCGCGGATGCTGAATACGGCGTCGGCGATCAGCTGGTCGGACGGCATTTCATAGTCGAGGATGCGGCCGATGCCGTCGTCGGTGAGATCGGGACTGAGCCATTCCAATTCCATCTCTTTGGGCAGGAACAAGGGCATCCGGAAGGCGTTGTCGCCGCTGTTATGGATTTGGCGCATGAGCGGATTGGCGGACCTGGTAATGAGGGTGAAGGTGCCGCGCATTTCGCCGGTTTCGGGATCGGAAGGCATCTTCGTATTGTAATGATAGAGACCCGGGACGCAAAAAACGGGGCGGTCCTTCAGCCGGACGAGATAGGGGACTTTGTTCTTCCAGCCCTTGATCTCGCGGTGTTCGTAGATGCCGGTGACGGGTATCAGGCATCTTTTTCCGCGGATGCGGTTCCAGAATGAGCGGCGGTCGCCGAGGATCTTTTCACTGCGGGCGTTGACCATGGACCGGCGCATGGCTTTGATCTTTTCGGGGGTATCCATGTATTCGGCGATGATGCCCCATTCGAAGTAGTGCCGGTGGTAGCGGCCGTTGTCGAAGATGACCACCGGGTAGCGGTTGTGGCCCAGCGCCATGAAATGCATACCCATGTCGAGGTCGAAGCTGATCTCACCGTCATGGACTAGGTCGGGAAAATAATTGTCGATCAGCTGGAGGGCGGAATAGAACGAGATATCGAGACACATATAGGGAAGTCAATAATTTTCGATCAGATCGAAGGGGATATTGTCCTCTTCGTCTTCATGGTTAATCCGGATAAAAAGGCGGCCAAATTCCTCGTAGAGGCCGATCTCGACCATATCGCCTTGTTTTTGCGGACGCCAGTTCGGGTGATTGCGGAGGATGTAGCGGCGCATCTTCTCCTGGTAGGCCTGCGGCGGCCTCCAATCGAGGCCTTTTTTAGCGGCGTAGTAGACTTTGTACCCGAAGGGTTGCGTCGAGGCGATGTGCAGTTTGTCGAGGTGTCCGGGCGTCTCCGTATCGTAAAGGAATGCGTTGCCGTCGGTTGCGAGCGAGGCCAGGTGTCTGGAAGCCGTGTCTTTTTCGTCCGCCGCATAAGCCCGGACCAGGAAAGCGGCGATCAGGCGTGGTTCCATTCCGCGCGGAAAGGTCTGGCGCACAAAGAAGCGCTTGCCTTTTGCGAGCTGATCTGCGAGGAGACCGCGGGTCAACAGCGGGAATGGGTTGTACATACCGTTGTAAGATACGAAAAAGCAGTCTCATCGGGGGGGCCGGGCGCCGACGGCGCGGAAAAGGGCGCTCTCGCCGAAGCGCCGTTTGATGGAATCTACCGACTGGTAGAGACGGATGACCTCCTGGGTGTCTTCGTACAGCCGGATCTGGTAATTGCCCGGGACGAGTCGCGTAAAGCGGATGCCCAGCAGCCGGATCAATAGCCTTCGGTCATAGAGTTTGTCGAAGAGCTCCTGCGCGGTGCGGAGCAGGATGTGGTCGGCGTTGGTATAGTCGATGGTCTTTTGTCGCGCGACGGTGTCGAAATTCGAATACCGCAGCTTGACGGTGAGGCAACCCGTCAGTCTGTTTTGTTTACGCAGCTCGAAGCCGATGGATTCGGTCATCCGGACCAGTTCAGCGTGCAGGAAGCCGAGGTTGGTGGTGTCGGTGTCGAAGGTCCGTTCTGTCGATATGGACTTTTGTTCGCGGTAGGGAATGATGGGGGAATCATCGAGGCCGTTCGCCTTTTGCCAGAGCGCGATGCCCGTCCTGCCCAGCATGGTCTCGAGCATTTCGACGGGGATTTCGCTGAGCAGGCGGATGGTCTCGACGCCTCGCCGGATCAGTTTGTAAGCGGTGTCTTTCCCGATACCGGGCAGCCGCGATACGGGCAGCGGCGCCAAAAAGCCTTTTTCGTTGCCGAAGGGGATCGCCAACTGGCCGTTGGGTTTGACCTCGCTCGTGGCCACCTTGCTGATGAGCTTGTTGCTCGCCAGACCGTAGGATACCGGCAGGCCGCTTTCTTTCAGGATGCTGGCTTTGAGTTCACGGGCAAACAGGGTGCAGCCGAAGAATTTGTCCATGCCCGATAGGTCGATATAGAACTCGTCGATGGACGCCTTTTCGAAGAGCGGCACGTTCTCCGTGATGATCTCGGTTACGATCTGTGAATACTTCGAATAGGATTCCATGTCGCCCCGGATGATGATGGCTTCGGGGCAGAGGCGGCGGGCGAGGCGTACCGGCATGGCGCTGTGAATACCGAACTTGCGCGCCTCATAGCTGCAGCAGGCGACTATCCCGCGGTCACCCGAACCGCCCACCAGCAATGGTTTGCCTTTCAGGCGGGAATTTTTCAGACATTCGACGGATACGAAGAAAGCGTCGAGATCGAAATGAGCGATATGACGGAAGTCGGACGGCGCCGCGAAGTCAGGGTGGCGCTTGTGGTCCGACGGAAGGCTGGATAAGGACATCATCGTGCTGCGTTTCTGGGTTTAAGGCCGGCTTTTTCGATGCGGGTGACTTCGATGCTGCAAACGCCGAAGTCTTCGAGCACCTTGCCCGTCAGCCGGTAGAAGCCGGCCTGTGGAGGGTGGGCTGCATGGATGGCAGGAAAATGTACGGTATCGATCCAGTCTTTGTTGACGTCGAGAAAGGTGCCGAAGCTCATCACCTCGTCCCTGACGGTGCGTACGGGTTTTTGCGTAATATGGTAACCGAAGACGGTGACGGTCTCGCCGATGCGGCCCGGGAGGTCGCGGGCGGTCAGGTAGCGGGATGGGTCGTCGTCGGCCAGGCCGAAGGGGTCGCTCACGGGAAAGCCGAGGAGCTCGATATCGTCGTAAAGGTCTTCCATCGGATAGACGGGCAATACCGGCAGGGTAAAGGCGAGCGGCGCCGCTTTGAAAAGCGGATTGGGGGACGTGTGGGAATGGCTCGCTTTTTTTTGCAGAAAGTCGCCCTGCCACAGCAGCTCTTTTTTGTTCTTCCCGGTGAAGCGCAGGGCGTCGGTCCTGATGAGGATGTCCAGCTGTTCGGGTGTCACGGCGGTGCGGTCGATGAGATCGGCCAGATCTTCATAGGGGCCGGCGCGTTCGCGTTCTTCCAACAGCCGGTCGCTGAAGGCCTGCTCGAGGCCCTTGATATGGATCAGGCCCACGTGGACGTCCCGTCCGCGGATGTTGGTAAAGTAGTCGCTGTTGTTTACGCAAGGACGGTGGATCCTGGCGCCGGTGCGCATCAGCTCGTAAAAATAGAGCTCACGGCTGTAGAACCCGCCGAAATTGTTGATGACTGCGACGGCGAACTCCATCGGATAGTGCGTTTTCAGGAAAAGGCTCTGGTAGCTCTCGACGGCAAAGCTGGCGGAATGGGCCTTGCAGAAGCTGTAATCCGCAAAACTTTCGATCTGCCGCCAGATCTCTTCTGCTACCGGTATTGGGTAATCGAAATTCGAACAGCCGGCGAAGAATTTTTCCCTGAGCGCCGGCAGTTGGCTTTTCCCGCGGTATTTGGAGCTGGTGGCCCGGCGGAGCAGGTCGGCGTCGGCCATGTCCATGCCCGCCCATTCGTGCGCCACCTGTATGACCTGTTCCTGGTAGATCATGACCCCGTAAGTCGTGCCGAGGAGGTCTTTGAGCTTCGGGTGTGCATATTCGAACCCACCGGGGTTATTGTGCCGGTAGATGTATTGTTGCATCATGCCGCTGCGCCCTACGCCGGGACGGATGATGGAGCTGGCGGCCACGAGGCACTCGTAGTTGTCGCAATGGAGTTTGCGGATGAGCTGGCGCATCGCGGGGGATTCGATATAAAAGCAGCCGATCGTATTGCCCGCGCGCAGTTGTTCTCTGATCGCGGGGTCCTTTTTGAACTTTTCTATGTCGTGGATATCGATGTCGACGCGGTGGTTCTTCCGGATCAGGTCCGTGCATTCCCGGATATGTCCCAGGCCGCGCTGGCTGAGCACATCGAGTTTATGAAGCCCGATGTCTTCTGCCACAAACATGTCCATCATGGATGTCGGGAATCCCTTTGGGGGCATATGGACGGCGCACCATGCCGAGAGTGGTTCTTCGGAAATGAGTATGCCGCCGGGGTGGATGCTGAGCCCGCTGGGGAAATTCCGGAGGAGGCGGCCGTATTGGAGGATGGCCCGGTGGATCCGGTCAGCGGGGCTGCGCCGGGGGTTCGCGGCCAGCGCGTCGATCTCCGATTTGGGAAGGCCGAACACTTTGCCGAGCTCGCGGATCATGGCGTTGTATTGAAAGGTAGGGTACATACCGAGCAACGTCGTGTGTTTTTTGCCATACCGTTTCATCATGTAGTCGATGACTTCGTCGCGGTCGCGCCAGGAGAAGTCGATGTCGAAGTCGGGGGGACTTGTCCGGTGCGGGTTGAGGAAGCGTTCGAAATAAAGATCGAGCTCGATGGGATCGACGTCGGTGATCCGGAGACAGTAGGCTACGAGCGAATTGGCGCCGCTGCCCCTGCCCACGTGGTAGAAGCCCCGGCCCTGGGCATAGCGGATCATATCCCACGTGATGAGGAAATAGGCCGTGAAGCCCATCTGGTCGATGATGCGCAGCTCTTTATCGAGCCGCGCCCTGACCTTCTTGTCGGCACCGTAACGAAGGCGGAGCCCGTCCCTGGCCAGCTTTTCCAATAATACGCGGTCGTCTTCGCGGCTGGCGCCATACAGCCGCTTGTTCTTATCCCGGCCGAAATCCATTTCAATCGAGCAGGCATCGGTGAGGCGATAGGTATTGGTAATGACAAAGGGGTATTGCCGGAAAGCGGTCATCATTTCCACGGGGGGAATAAAATATTCCTTTTCGTCCGCCATGTCTTCGGGTTTGAGTTTGGACAGCAGGGTATTGGCCGCCATGGCGCGCAGCAAGCGATGGAGGTGGTAATAGGTCTTGTTTTGAAAGGTGACCGGCTGGCGGACGATCCATTTTTCCGGGCAGGAAGCCAGCGGCGCGCGCAGTAAGCGGCCGGCCTCTCCCGGCAGGACGCCGATGCGTTCGTTCTCCAGCAGCATTTCGGGCGCTTTGCCGCCGAGGGGGTAGACGATGAAGCCGTCCCCGGGTTCGGCGAAGGGCGGGCGCAGTGCGCCGGGTGGGGGAAAGGGCTTTTTTTCCAGCAGGTGGTCGGACAGGAAATCGTTGATCCGCCGGAACCCGTCGTTGTTGGCGGCGATGAGGGTATATAGCAGTGTGTTACCGTTTCGGATCTCAACGCCCAGGATCGGTTTGACCCCTTCGCGCCGGCAGTACCGGACGAAGTCCCAGGCGTCGCAGGTGGAGTTGATGTTCGTGAGGGCCAATGCGGTAGCGCCGGCTTCGACGCCGGCCCGGACGAGTTGTTCTGTGGGAAAGGTTCCGTACTTGAAGCTGAAATAGGTTTTGGCGAAATACATGATGCGTTCTCCTGGGGACAAAGTTATGAACAAACTAATTTTTTTAGTCCATTGTTACTAATTTTTTTAGTAATTTTGTTTGGAGCAAATGCCTTGTGATCCTTTGCAGCAGCGGATTCCAGCGATAATGAAGAAATGGGAGTAAGAAAAAGTAGAACCCGGATTTAAAAACTGACGGGCGCGGTAAGAAAAAAGGAAAGGCGAAAAAAAATGTCTTTGCACCGCCGATTTATAATTCGAAAAAACTTTTTTTTGTGTATGGGAAACAGAGATTCTCGCTATGACCTTATCAAGCCCATGTTGTCAGAAGGTAAAATAGTGTCCTTTACCGATATCTTCAAATACATCCCCAAAACCATCGTCGCGAACGATTTGGGGAAGAAAGTAGACCGGTTCACGGTGATGATGAACCAGGTCGAGAAATTCACCCTCGAGGAATTATTTAAGATTGCAACATTTTGCCGGCTCACCAAAGATCAGATGTTCGGCCTGATGTTGAAAGAATATGTAAAGAAGCACGAAGCCGAAGGGATCACGCCGGAGTAATTGTTTTTCTCCGTTCCATTACCATTTGCCCGCAAGGGCCCTTATCCATTTTTGCGCCGACCCGGACCAGCGACTTCCGCATAGGCCGTTCCGAAAGGAGCGGCCTTATTGTTCTAGTTAACGACCGCGATAGCCATCCCGTCGTAGTCTTTGGCGCCAACGGTCGTAAGGATCGTTGAGCAGACACGCGGGTCGTGTGCCAATACCTCGTTGAGCCGTTGAACACCCTTTACTTTCTCATCGGCGGAATCCCTGTCGAGCACCTTGCCCTCGCGGATGACATTATCGAAGACGAGCAGGGTACCGGGGCGCGACAACCGGAGCGCCCATTGGAAATATTCGGGATAAGGCGGTTTGTCGGCGTCGATGAAGATCATATCGAAAGGCCCGCTCCTTTCTTTTTCGAGCTGTGGCAGCAAGTCGAGACCCCTGCCGACGCGAAGGTCGACCGTATCGCTCAATGCGGCGCGTTCGAAATTGGTTTTAGCGATGGCCGCGTGTACCGGATCGAATTCCAACGTAATCAGACGACCGGGGGCAATGAGGCTGCGGGCCAGCCAGATGGTGCTATAACCGGCGAAGGTTCCGATCTCAAGAATGTTCCTGGCTGAGATCAGGCGTCCCAGCAACCGGAGGAAGGAACCCTGGACAGGGGAAACACTGATATCTTCGAGGCCGGCGTTGCGGATCGATCCGCGGGCGGCGATCAGGACATCGTCTTCGCAGACGAAAAGGCGGGTGATGTAGTCGTCTACAGCCAGGAAAAGGTCTTTATTCACGTCTCCGGGTTTCTGCAAAGATAGGAGGAGGGAAACAGTTTGGAAGGATGAAATAAATGCCTTTACTTTGTAATTCAAAGTACTTTTAATTATGGAAATTCAACGGTTGGAGCGTTCGATCCGGGCATGGATCGCGTTCTTTGTCATCGCGCTGATCCTCAGCGGAGTCACGGCATTTGCGCTGGAGACCGAGCTGGGCTGGCTGCTGGCCAACTGGCCGGGGCGGGAAGGCGGCGGGCTTTATAGTTGGGTGTCGAGAACCCACGAGGCGCTGAAGGACGCGAATATCCGTTATCCTTTCCTTGCCTACGGGTTCGATTGGCTGGCGTTTGCCCACCTGGTGATCGCGGTGGCGTTCATCGGTGTTTGGCGCGACCCGGTGCGGAACAAATGGATCCTTGTCTTTGGGATGATCGCCTGCGTCATGGTTTTCCCGCTGGCCTTTATTGCCGGGGCTTTCCGCGGAATCCCGGTCTATTGGCGATTGATCGATTGTTCTTTCGGCGTGATAGGGATCGTGCCGTTGGTCATCTGTTACCGGAAAGTCGAAGTGATGGAAAGGCTGCGGCGCCGTCCGGTTGTCGGCTGACGGTTCGATATCCAGGTCCGTGTCGGTTGGTGGGAATGCAAAAAGATACGCGCCGGTCTTTTGTTATGCCGGCGATCGCATACCCTGATTGGTGTATTGACTTACGAGCGGGTAGTTTGGAAATTTGTCTCAACCAACAGCTCCCGTTATGCCAACACTTATTCGAAGCCAGCGAAACCTGGCTGTCATTTTTCTTCTCTCGCTGATCATACTTTCCTGTCAGAAGGAGGTCCCTCCCGGCGCGGAAAACAACGCCGGCTCTTCTAACAAAGAAACGGCTAAGGTGGTGCAGGGTCCGCCGACCCTTGTCTGGTGGGCGAATGCGCCGGCAATTCCGTATAGCAGCGAATTACCCAATGATGTGCTGGAATCCAATAATTGGCCGATCGGATTCGCCATTAACGGGAAAGGCTTCGTCTGTGGTACGCAATTGTGGGGGGATTACAGCATCGTAGGTATCCGGGATCTTTGGGAATACGATGCTCCCACGGCGTCGTGGATAAAGAAAGCCCCCTTTCCCGGTAATCCATCCGATCTTATCGAGGCGGCGAATTTCGTCATTGGCGATAATGCTTATATCGTCACCGGCAATGCCGCCTGGAAATACAATGAGCCTGCCGATTCCTGGGCCGGCGTTGCCTTCGTGCCGGCGCTGACACGTCGGCTTGCCACCGCCTTCCCGATCAACGGCAAGGGATACATGGGCCTGGGTTTTGTGGAAGATAATGGTATCCATTGCGTCAATGACTGGTGGGAATACGATCCGGTTGCCAATCGATGGACACAAAAGAGCAATTTCCCCGGGGGCAAAAGGGCCGGGGCGGAAGGCTTTGCTATCGACGGGATGGGTTACGTCGTTTCGGGTGAAACCGATCTGAATATCCTGAACAACAAGGTATGGCAATACGATCCGGTCGCTGACACCTGGACGCGGAAAGCGGATTTCCCCGGGACCGGTCGCTGGAACGCCGTCACGGGTACCGCAACCATCGGCGGGCATGACTTCGGTCTTATCATCGGAGGGAACGGCCACGTCAACGGCGATGATCAAGCGTTTGATGATTCATGGGAATACAATCCGATCACCGACACGTGGGGGCAGGTGTGGGGTTTCGCGGGTGGTAATCTTAACAGGCAGGCCGGGTTTGTCCTTCGGTACAGCGCTTTTGTGATCAATACGACCGTCCAGACTTTCAACTGGTCGAACTAATCAACCAACTCAAACCAATTGTATGATTATGTATAAATCCTTTTTATACGGTGGCGTGTTCCTGTTGCTGGTGGCTGCCGGCATTGTTTCCTGCCGGAAAGAAATTTCTCCCGTCGCGGCAGCCAATGCAAATTCTTTCGATAAAAAGGCGGCTACCGAATTGGTGCAGGGGCCGCCGGCTATCCTATGGTGGGCGAACGGGATCGCTG
>DASZYU010000086.1:0-5868 GCA_035545215.1 Puia sp. | reverse complement strand
GCGCCGCTCTTGCGGCCGGGTTGGTTTGCACGAAACAGGTCTCGCCGGGCCGGAGCGCCATATAAACCGAGTCGCCCCTGTGGCGCGCCATACCCTTATCGCCCGTCATGGGATCGAAGATCGCCGCTGTCCGGAAAGGGGTATTCAGCCTCAAATACCCCGCAAACGCTTTGCTGCCCGTATTCTCCAGGAAATAGACGCTGCCGGCACCCATCTTTCGCCGCACGAAACCCAGGCTATCGTCGACGAGCGTCTCGCGCGCGACGTGCGCCGCGTCGAGCAGACTGTCCAGGTCGTCGCCCACCACGAAACGGCCGGATGCAAGCGACTGATGAAACCGCACGGCATGCGCGCGCTGGTCCGCCCAACCGGGGGCGCCTGTCGGCAGCGCCCGGTAAACCAGCACTTTTACGCCACGGGCGGCCAGTTCGCTCAGCCGTTGTAACGCCGCGACGGAAACGAGCCGGCAGTCGGGTAACAGGACCGTCTTATACGTAACGCCGCCGGTGGAGATGCCGCCGCCCGGGGCCGCCGTCACGTGTTGCAGCTGTTTGTCGGATATATAGTCGAAGGTATAGCCGCGCGCCTGCAGGAATTCGGCGCAAGTCTTGAAACCCGTGCCCGTGAACTCGGGGTCCATGCGGTCATAGTGTTTCAGGAGCGCGTTGCCGGGTTGCGACCAGCTGTCGTACAAGGGGTAATACAGCAATACGTCATTGTCGGGCGTCCCTTTTTGGAGGAACGACTGGCACCGCGCAACATACCTGTTCAAGGTGGAGAAATACGGCCATGCCGGGTCGTTGGGCGTAAAATGCACGGAGGCATAGAACAGCCAGCCCGGCCATGGGTCGTTCATCGGCGTATATGCGGTACCGTGATAGAACACGTGGTTGACGCCGCCGAGGAAGTACCGGTCAAGCGCCGTCTTCACGTCGCCATAGCTGCTGAGGAAATGTTCGTTCAGCCAGGTGACGGTCTCGGCGGATGCCAGCGGTTTGCCCGTGACATGCGCGGCGGATGTAGCGAACTTGTAACGGAGGATCTCGCCGCCTTCGGTCTCGGGGATATCGCTTGCCGCATAGAGATCCAGGATATTCGCGGGAGAGCCGTGCGCCTGATCACGGATGCGCGCGCCCCTGGCGCGCGCCCATTCCCTCCACGGCCCGGTGAACTGCCGGAGGAGCAGGTCGGAGATCGTTTCGCGGTAATCGCAGATCACCCGCACATTGTTGTCCGGCGTATCCTTTCCGAACAGCGCGGGGAGGTGTTCCCGCAGATCGTACCCGCGCAGGCGCCGGAAATCGTCGAAAAAAGCAGGGGTCCAGTTACTTTGGCCCCTCGAGTCGTCGACTTCATAACTGTCGTTGAAAAAACAACGCAACGGCGTCAGATCGCGACCGGCAAATGCCGTGTCCATCCTGCTGAGATACCGCCGTAGCGCTTTTGAAGAAAAATGATCGATCACATTGCCTTCGGCCCCCGGCGCGGCCCGTTCCACCATTTTGCCATGCCAGCCGAGGAAAAGGCCATAAAGCGTCCAGTCGGCGCCTGCCGGCGCCGTCCATCCGAGACGTCCCGCCGCGTTCACCTTGCCGGTCAGATCGAGGACACGGCCGTCGGTCGAATAGGCCATGAGCGAGAAAGGGGGCAGCGAATGCGGGAACCGCACCTGGAAAAGCGCCAGCGCCTGCAGGTCCTTATTCGCAAAAACCGGCTCGACCAGCTGATCGATGGTGACCGGTCTGCCGTCGGTGTGTACGTATCCTTCCTGTTGAAAACGGACGCTGTCCTTCAGCGCTTCGCCTCCCTTCACTGTCCATTCTTTGTGAAACAATTCGCGACAGGCATAGGTGGAGTCGATGAGCGGTCCCCCGCCGAACGGCCACCCGGTCCCGGTGGCCATGTCCATGCCCAGACCCAGGCGTTTCGCCTCGCCGAGCGTGTAGCTGAGCAGGTCCATCCATTTCGGCGAAAGATAACTGATGAACCGGTCCTCGTAACCATGGACGCCATAGATGGGCGTCAACTCGAGACCCCCCAAACCCGCGGCGGCATATTTCTCCATATTTGCCGCCAGATCGGCCTTGTCGACCGCGCTGCCCATCCACCACCACCGCGTCCACGGTTTGGTCTGTTCGGTGACCGCGGGCCATTGCAGCTGGGCGCAAACGTAAAGCCGGGTGCTGATCGCGAGCAGGAGCAACAGAGGTCTCATCCGATGTTATGATTTTTTACATTCGACAGCATATACCTCTTCCTTTCCCTCGAAGTTAGCACGGAAAATGACCCATTTGCCATCCGGGGAAAAATGTACGTTCGGCTCCAGTTTGTAATACTGGTCCTTCATGTTCACCAGCCGTTCGGCGGCCAGACTGTCGCCCGCCGGGCGGAAAAGGTAGATCCACCGGCCGTCCTTTGCATGGGCAACCTGCCCGGCGTCGCCGCCGTCGCCGCAATACAGCTTCTCGTCCGGTGAGACATTGAAATGGATCGACCATTCGTCACGCGTGATCGCGTACTTCTTTTCCGCGCCCGTTGCGACGTCCACCGCGCCGAGGTAAAAGGTCTGACCCTTGGGTATCTGCCAGTCGAAGTAGATCGTCTTGCCGTTTGGGCTGAAGAACTCGTGACCTGCGATCTCGTTCTCTACCGTCCGTTTGTGCATCAGCCGGACCTCGCCGCTCTTCATGCGGATGGTCCAGATCCGGTCAACTTTCTGCCAGGGCCCTTCGTGACAGAACATCAGCAGGCCGGGATCGGTGGGCGAGAACTGGATATGGCCCAGCCAGGTGTTCTCGGTATGGATCACGTTCAGCCGGCCGGTTTTCAGATCGATCGTGAACAGCTTGTTGGGCAGATGCGCGTCGAAGATGCGGTCGAAATAATCGTGTTTCTCCGGGTATTTCCTGTAGATGTCGCGTTGTTCGTCGCAGGCCCATCCACCGGCAAGCAGCGTCTCGTCCGCGTTCAGCGTTGTGATATTCCCCTTGAAGTCGGCGGGGAACACGAAGACGAGCCTGGTTTGGCCCGTCCCGATGCTGGTATTGAAAACGCTGTCGTGCGACTGATAATACACGCTCTTGCTGTGATGACCGACGATCTCGGAGTTCCCGGTCGTCTTGCCGATCCGTTTCAGCTGCAGCGTTTTCAGATCGACGGTATACAGCCATTTGCCCGCCTCGTCGGTGCTGTAAAAGATCATCCGCTCGCCGATGAACGGGTTGTTGTGGAAATAAAAGCTGAGGTTGTTGCCATCCTTCCGGGACAAACGGACCACTTTATGATGCGTGTCCTGGTCGACCCATTCGTCGGGCATGGCCTTTTTCGGGCCGGTCTGCTCCAGCGGCTGGGCCAGGGCGGCGCAATGCAACAGCAGCAACAGGGCCGGAAGAGCGATCAGGGATTTTCTCATTGATAACCGGGGTTTTGCGTATACAAACCGGGGACCGTGAGCATTTCCGCGGACGGCACCGGATAGATGATATAGGCAGGAACGACCTGCGCGACATTGGTGACGGCATCGTTGGCGATCCACGCGTTCATCGTCGTCACCGCAATCCCTTCGCGGACGAGGTCATTCCATCGCAGCCCTTCGCCAAGGAACTCTCTCCTTCGCTCTTCCATCAGCATGGGCAGCGTGACATTCGAAACCGTCGGAATGCCTGCGCGGGTCCTGACCATATTGACAATATTGTCAACGTCGGACTGCGTGCCGTTCGCCCCGTGCAGGATACACTCGGCCTTCATCATCAGTACGTCGGTATACCGAAGCACGATGAAGTTGATGGGCCAGTCGTTATAGCCGACGCCGCGTTTGGAGAGATTGAGGTATTTCCTGATAAAGGGTTCCGTCGTATCCACGGTGATGGGCGGGGTCACCGTCGTAGGATACTTGAGCATCATATTGAAGGTGTCGCGCACATCCACCGCCGATCCGGCGCTGGCGGCGTACGAATTCCGCAGGTCCTTCGTGACCGTGTACGTGGACGAGCCATAGCCGTTGTTGTAGGTGCCGGCGATGCCCGCGCCACCCCAAAACCCAAGCGGCGTCAGATCGCTCGGGAATGTCGCCCCGTTGTTGGTGGACATGTATTGCACGTCGAAGATGACCTCGGGGTTGTTCTCGTTCGTATACGAGAAGATGTTCGGATAGCTGGAGCCGAAGGTGAACTGCCCGCTGTTGATCACATTGTTGAAATGTCTCAATGCGGAATCGTATTCGTTGGAGGCCAGCGTGGGTCCGTCGACGCCGCTGTACGTCGGCCCGCTGCGCGTCAGGTAGACCAGACCCAGCAAGCCTTCGGCAGCCCATTTGGTGGCGCGGCCCACATCCGCACCCGTATACTTGCCCGGAAGGACCGCGATCGCGGAGTCCAGGTCCGAGATGATCAGCCTGTACACGTCGGCAACTGGGCTGCGTTTGACCTTTTCCACTTCGGGCACCGACATCACATGATCGACGAGGGGTACGGGGCCATACAGACGGACCAGCTGGAAATAGTAGAAGGCGCGCAGGAAATGGCATTCGCCGCCAAACCGGGCGCGAAGATTCGGGTCGGTAATGTTATCGCCTTTCGTCTTCAGGTTGTCCAGCACCGTGTTGGCGTTGTAGATGCCGTTGTAGTTGTTATCCCACGCCGTCCGGATAAAGGTCACCGAAGTGAGGTTGGGGGACATGTCCTTGATGCCCTGCCAGTCGCGGTTGCCGTCCGAGGTGGCGTTGATGTTATCCGAACGCATCTCTTCCATCCACATCATCTGGTCGGGATAGTTCCTCAGCTGGTTGTACGCGCCGGTGACCGCCTGCGTGAAATCGTTCGTATTGCTGTAGAACAGCGAGGTCACGATCTGCGACGGCGGAGCCTGGTCCAATTGTTTGCTGCATCCCGCGGCGATCATCGTGATGCCGAGGAAACAGACGGGTATATATTTTTTCGTTCTCATGAATGTTATTTTTTTCGCGGCTTGGTGGTCCGCGTTGTTAAAATCCAAAGTTTACACCGATGATGGCCGATTTGTTGAGCGGCATGGCGCCGTAGTCGCCGGGCAGCGGATAGGTACCGCTGGTCAGGTTGGTGTTCTCCGCTTCAGGGTTGACCCCGCCCTTGTACCGGTCCTGACCAAACCAGTTGAGCAGCGAAGCGTAAACCCGCGCGCTGTTGAAGAAACCGTTCTTCATGACGCTTTTCAGGTTGTATCCCAGCGTGATGTTCTGGATGCGGACGAAATCCGTCGAATAGACCCAGTCGGAAGTGGTGTAGGGGATCGCATACGAATAGCCGATCTTTCCGCGCGGTGAGTTGAGAGCCGGGTGATAGTCCGAATAACGGACGCGCCAGGTGCCGAGTGTCGTCGCGGTACCGTTGCCCGGGTTATCGATCGCGCGTGCGAGATAGGAAAGGATCGCGCCGCCATGCTGACCGTACACCTGTACGTTCAGATCGAACGCCTTATACCGGAACGTGTTGGTGAGGCCCCAGGTATATTTGGGGGTCGGTTGTCCGCCGTATTGCCGGTCGTTGGCATCAATGATCCCGTCGCCGTTGACGTCCTGGTACTTTTCATCGCCTACGGCCTGTTTCGGCAGCTTGGCAACCTTCGGGTTGTTGATATCGTCCTGGCTCAGGATGCCGATGTTCTTGATCACATAGTAAGCATACATGGGTCTGCCGTCCTGCAGGAGGAAGGGAGGATAGCCCGTGCCGAACGCGTTCGGAATATTGATCAGATCGCCGAGGCCGCCGAGACTGAGCACTTTGTTCTGGTTGAAAGCGATGTTGCCGTTTAGCGACCAGTTGAAACGCGCCGTCTGGAAAACGGTTGCGCCGACCCCGACTTCCAGGCCCCTGTTCTCGACCTCGCCGATGT
>DASZYU010000085.1:0-3805 GCA_035545215.1 Puia sp. | reverse complement strand
AACGGGGGATTCCTCCTGAAACACAGCGTCGGCAACCTGCCCGGTCACAGCGAAGTGGACATGCCGCTGACCTATGCCGATTATTATTTCGTCGAGGCGATGTTGCGCTACAGACAGCAGGGCGTGCGCAATTAAAGCGGCAGTTCCCTTCCCATAAAATCGAAGGCGCGCAGCGGCGCCGGGTCCGGCGCGGTCTCCGCGTAACGGCTTTTCGTCATCGTCCAGACCATGGTGTCCACGGGTTGCCCGTTCATATCGGTCGAATGTCCTTTCAGCGTCATCTCGTGATGGAACCCGAGACGCTGCGGGATCCGCCGGCTCGGCCGGTTGTTCGGGTCGCAGCGGATCTCGATGCGGGACAGCTGTTCGATGGCGAAACCGATGCGCACCAGGGCGGCGGCCGCTTCGGTGGCGTACCCGCAATGGGTATGGCGGACGTCGATCCAGTAACCGATCTCGCGCGCGTCCTTGCCGATACGGTTGTGCAAACCCGTTCCGCCGATGAATTCTTTTCCGGTCCTGTCGAAGATGCCGTAGATGGCGTCCTGGCCGAGATCGAACTGACCTCGGCACATCCGGATAAAGCTTTCCATCCACTCCTGTTCGCGGGGTTCTTGTCTGGCCCAGGGTACCCAGGGGCGCAGGTGTTCGAGACTGAAGGTGATGGACTCGTGCAATCGGAAGGCGTCCGCCGGTTCGTAACAACGGATCAGCAATCGTTTGGTTTCCATCCGGTATGTCCTGGCAAGTTCCATGTGCAATGATTCCTGTTGTTCGCTACGGCGTTCCGAGGGCGGCGAGGACCTTCCTGATCATGCCGTCCATCGCGTTGTTGGAGATCCACCGGACGACGGCTACCAGGTCGTGTTCGGGGTCTACGTAGATGAAATTGGTACCGTTGCCGATGTGGACGAAGGCGCTGGCCGGCGCGCTCGGCAGGAGTTTGCGATCGGTGTTGAGGAACCAGTTCATGTAGCCGTAGTCAGGCCGCACCGAAGTCGGCGTCAACGCCTGCCTGACCCATTGTTCGGAGATCAGCTGGCGACCGTTCCAGTTTCCGCGGTGCAGCGTCAGGAGTCCGAACCGCGCCATGTCGTAGGCATCGATGAACATTCCGCCGCCCCAGTGGCCGCCGCCGCTGACCGACTGGACAGGTTGTCCGTCGAGCACGATCCAGGAATTGCGGTAGCCGTTCCATCGCCACGTATTCGAGGCCCCGATCGGGTCCATGATATAGGTCCTGAGCACCTGCGGTAACGGCATGCGCCATACGCTGGTGGCGGCGAGCGCCAGCGCGTTGACGCGGACATCGTTGTATTTCCAAACGGTACCCGGGGCATGACGCGGTCTTGTCGTCCATTCGTTAGGCGGGCCTTCGGGTCGATCGGCCCAGTCGGGTTTGCCCCAGAGCACGCCTTCCCAGTCACTGGTCTGGCGCAACATGACCTCCCAGGTCAGCAGCCGGTTGTGCGCGCTGGAGAATGGGTACAGCAGCTGGGGTCTGCCGAGGTCTTCGGGCGACTGCGCGGGCGCAGCCGGGTTATACACTTCGATCGGCGGCACATACGCGGCAACGGTATCGAGCACGCTGTGGATCAGACCCTGGTCGACGGCCACACCGATGACACTGGACAGGAAGCTCTTGGTCACGCTGTGCGTCATGTCCACCCTCGCAGGATCGCCCCATTCGGCGACGATATAACCCTTGTAAACGATGAGCCCGGTGGGCTCCCCGCGGTCTTTGAACGGGCCCACGCCTTCGTCGAAGGGTTCGTTCTTTCCGAAGCTTTCGGCCTGCGCGAGTTCCTGGTCGCGCGGGGCGCGGGTCTCGTTGTCCCTTGCAAACCGGATGGCATCCTGCAGCCGCGCCGAATCGAGTCCCAGCAGGCCCGGGCGGCGGTGTTCCCACGCGCCGCGCGGCGGAAAGTAAGATGCCGGTTTTGCCGGCCGCGGCTGGGCGTGGGCGGGATACAGCTGGATCAGCAGGAACGCTGAGAAAAGGAGGGGCTTCATACGGTTAAGTTACAAAGGATTCGCCCATTGCAACTACAGTTTTTTCCGCATCGCGTCGAAGTCGAGGTGTCTGTCGTAGGTCCTCATCGTGCCGGCGAGCCGTATCAACAGCGCGCGCGCCTTGCCCCAGTCATCGGTCTTGAATACGGGCGCATTGAGGTCCATTACCCGGTCGTAGAACAGCGTCGAAGCGTACACCTGGCGGCTCACTAGTTTGTAATCTTCGGGCATGTCGAAATACCACACGAGGAAGATCCGTCCCTGAAGCGTCACCCATTCCGTCTGGAGATGGCTGTAGCGCTGTTTGAGTTTCTTCTTATAGAACTCCAGCTCGTAGTTCATGTACTGCAGCAGTACCTCCTTTTGCCTCGCGGGCGTCAGGCGGTTGGCGTCGACGGCCGATGACAGCGGCACCAGGGTCGACTGGACGATCTGTTTGTCGATGGTGATGAATCCGGGGATATCCGAAGGTTTGGCGGCATGCGCTCCGATCTCCAGCGTATACGACCGGGCTTTGCCCGCGTAGGCGATCAGGCTCCGGTGTTTGCCGGCGACCAGGCCCGCGCGCTCCTCGGGGCCGGGAGCTTTCTGTTGGGCGCGGAGGCCGACGGCGGAGAGCAGGGCGAAAGCGATAGGGGCTAATTCCATCAAATTATTTGGCCCTTTAACGAAATGGAAGCGGAAAATCGTATAATTTTCCCCCCTCATGAATCGATTAAAGCAAGCCTGCTGGATGGCGGTCCTGGCATCGATGGCCATCGTCCCTGCATCGGCTCAACGGCGACGCGCCAATCCCGTTCCGACCGACACTTCCAAACCCCGGGTACCCGGATTTCCCGGTTTCAACGCGCCAAGACAGGGTCCCAGGCCTTACAAAAACGTGATCACCGACAAGGCCATCACGCATACCGGCCTGTTCACCGTGCACCAGGTAGAGGACAAATGGTTCTTCGAGATCCCCGATTCGATGCTCGACAGGGAATTCATGGCGATCACCCGGTTCAGCAAGACCGCCGCCGGCGGCGGCATCTATGGCGGGGAACTGGCCAACCAGCAGACGCTGGAATGGGAGATGGGTCCTTCGCACAGCCTGTTCCTTCGGGTAGTCACACTCGTGAGCATGGCTGACTCGACCAATAAGATCTACAAGGCGGTCACCAATTCGAGCGTCAACCCGATCGCCGCCGCGTTCGATATCCGCGCCTACGGGAAGGATTCGGCCAGTGTCGTCATCGACGTGACGGAGTTCTTCAAGGGCGACAACCAGGTCGTTGGCATACCCGAACACGCCAAAACCAGGATGCGGCTGGGCGGCCTGGCGGCCGACCGCTCTTTTATCGAGCACATCAACACCTATCCGATCAATACGGAGGTGCGGTCTGTCAAGACCTACACCTCGGGGGGCGGCATGCCTTCGCCGTTTGGCCTGAGCATTACGACGCCGACCGATGCTGCAGGCGCGGTTACGCTCGAGCTGAATACCTCTTTTATCCTGTTGCCCGCCATCCCGATGGCCAAGCGACTGTTCGATCCCCGCGTCGGCTACTTTGCGGATGACTATACGGTCTACTCGGATGAGCAGCAAAAGGTCGATAACCAGGAGTTCATCGTTCGCTGGAGGCTCGAGCCCAAACCGGAGGACAGGGAAAAATGGCTTCGCGGCGAGTTGGTCGAACCGAAGAAGCCGATCGTTTATTACATCGACCCCGCCACGCCGCGCCGGTGGGTGCCCTACCTGATGCAGGGCATCAACGACTGGAAACAGGCCTTCGAGCAGGCCGGTTTCAAAAAT
>DASZYU010000084.1:0-1556 GCA_035545215.1 Puia sp. | reverse complement strand
CCGCCTTCTTTTTTTGTTTGCCCGGTTCAAAGCCGCAACCGTCATCGGTGACCGTTAGTTGCAGTTGTCCGCCGACGTCGCTGATCTTTACGGTCACATGGTTTGCCCGCGCATGGTTGAGCGTATTGGTGAGCGCCTCCTGGCAGATCCGGAACAGGTCGATGCGGATCTCTTCGGTGAGCCCGGTCTCGTCATAGGTGCTTTCGAAACGGCACGGGATACCGGTCAGGATCGTGAACTCGCGGCAGTACCATTCGAGGGTGGCGGTGAGACCCAGGTGGCCGAGCATATTCGGGCTGATATAGAAGGAAAGTCGCCGTATCGTGGTGATCAGCATCTGCGAAATGACCGCAGCGTGCTCGATGCGCTGCATCGAGGGAGGGGACAGTTCGGCGGAATGGTTCTTGACCCATTCGACGTCCATCTTCAGGACGGAAGCCAGTTGCGCGAGCTCTTCGTGCAGCTCTTTGGCGAGGAATTTCCGGTCTTCCTCCATCGTGGTCTTGAAATGATTGGCAAGGCCTTTGAATTTCTTATACTTTTCCTCGATATCGAGTTCGATCTGTTTGCGCTCGGTGATGTCCTTGGCGATGGCGAAGACCACTTCGCTGTCCTCGAGATAGATGGAGGTCCAGTGCAGCCAGATGACTTCGCCTTTTTTCGTCATATAGCGGTTCTGGAAATTGACCAGCACCTTGCCGTCGAGCAGCTCGCTCCGGCGGTGCAGGGTCTGTTCGCGGTCTTCCGGGTGCATGAAGAAGGCGATCGGTTTGGACATCAGTTCGTTTTCCGTATAGCCGAACCTTTTTATGACGGCTGCGTTCACTTTTTTGAAATAGCCGTCCCTTCCCGCCACGCACACGAGATCGGGCGTCATTTCGAAGAATGTCGATAGTTTGAATCCGGGTTCTTTGAGGTTTTCAGGTTCTGGACTATTCATGTATGGGTTGCGCTGCTTTCTTCGGGTAATTGGTCGTGATATGGTACTTATCCTCCTGCCGCCATAATCTCGCTCCGCCCCTGATGCCGTCCTCGTTGGTGAAAAGGTGGATGTTCCCCGCCAGCGGGATGGTCAGTTTCGACGCGTTGCCCCCGCCAATGTATAGGTGATCGTAATTGAACACGGTCTTCAATATGGCCAGCACCTCGGCCACCCGTTTGTTCCATTTGTGCTTACCGGCTTTCTTCATGGCCTTTTCGCCGATCCATGCGTCGTAGTCCTTGTCCTTGCGGATCGGGTGATGCGCCAATTCGAGATGCGGCAACAGGTAGCCATCTATCATGACCGCCGTCCCGAAACCCGTGCCCAGTGTGACCGCCATTTCATAGCCTTTCCCGCTGGCCACGCCGAGTCCCAGCTGGTCGGCATCGTTGACCAGCCTGACCGGTTTCCCGAGTGCGTCGCTGATCTGCTGCCCGAACCCGATATTCTTCCAGTGGAGGTTTTCCAGGTTGGGAGCGGTAAAGACGATCCCGTTCCGCACGTAGCCCGGGAATCCCACCGACACCTTATCGTAACCGGACATGCCGTCTACAAGCTTGAGTATCGTCTGCAG
>DASZYU010000083.1:0-31791 GCA_035545215.1 Puia sp. | reverse complement strand
ACTCGTTGTTGGGCCTGCCGGGTCTGCGGCCGGCACAGGCAGGCATCAGCCTTTACGATCCCGCCACAGCCAGGTACCTCTTCGACTACCAGGGCGACAAGTATTTTATGCCTGCCAGCAATACCAAGCTGTTCTCGCTGTACGCGGGTCTGAAATATCTCGGCGATTCATTGCCGGGCATTCGCTACCGGATGACGGATACCGCACTGTTCATCGTGCCGACCGGCGATCCGACCCTGTTGCATCCCGCCTATCCCGATCAACCCGTGGTCCGTTTCCTCCAAAGGGCCGGGCGCAACATCTATCTTTCGGATAATAACTGGAAGGACCGCGCGCTCGGCAGGGGCTGGGCCTGGGACGACTACAACGACGATTACATGTCCGAACGAAGCCCGCTGCCGGTGTATGGCAATCTGATCCGGTGGAAGTTCGACTCCGTATCCGCCTCTTTCTATTCCATACCCGACATCGACTGGCCGGTGCGGTTCTCGCCCGATAGCTCCCGCCGGGGGTTCCTCGTACAACGCGATTTCCATGACAACGCTTTCGAGATCACGGAGGGCAGCGGGGGACGAGGCGAGCAGGATGTGCCTTTTATCACCAACGGGAATGCGTCCGCGGCTTTGCTGCTGAAGGATACCATCGGACAGGCCGTTCATCTGCAGAAGCTGCGGGGCGACCGCGTAGTTTTCCCCGGCGCCATTTCGTTGCGCGATATCCTTTTCAACGGCATGCAGGTCATCCACTCGCGCCCGGTCGACTCGCTGTTCGTGCCCATGATGTATAACAGCGACAATTTTTTCGCCGAGCAGACCCTGCTCATGGTGAGCAACGAATTGCTGGGGCAGATGAACGACGCCCGGATCATCGACACCTTGCTTAAAACAGATCTGAAGGGCCTGCCCCAACGCCCGATCTGGGTGGATGGCTGCGGCCTGAGCCGGAATGACAATTTTACGCCGCAGGACTTTATCTGGCTGCTGGACACAATGCGGAAACAGTTCGGACTGGAAAGGATGGAGCGCATCCTGCCCACCGGCGGAAAGGGAACCCTTGCTTCCTATTATCATCAGGATGCAGGCTACATCTTTGCCAAGACAGGCAGTCTTTCAGGGGTGGTTGCGCTGAGCGGGTACCTGGTGACCAAAAAGGGTCATCTGATGCTGTTTTCCATCCTGATCAATAACTATACCGGGAGCGGCGTCGCCGTCCGTCGGCGGATGGAGCAATTGATCCATCGGATTCGAAATACCTATTAGCCATCCCGATCGCCGGGCGTCGGCTATCGGGGCAAGCCGTTTTACTGACGCCCGAACAGGCGCTCGACATAATCCTTTTTGAACTCGATGTAAGTAGGATCGCCGCCCGGCGTAATGTTGTGCTGTGCGCAAGCGAACAGGTGGTCCACGAGGGTGCGCATTTCTTTTTCAGTAAGCGCGGTGCCGGGTTTGATCGCCTGCTGGCGCGCCATCGTCCTGATCAACCGCTCACGCTGGGAGAACCTTATCTCGCTGGTGAAATGTTTATACTGCTCGAGCAGGCTTTCCAGTACCGCCTTATCGTTGCCCCTTGCGATGTCTCCCGGTGTTCCCTGAACGATGAAGCTGTCTTTGCCGAAAGGTTCGATGTCGTATCCCAGCAGCCGGAGGTCGGGCAGCAGTTCCGCCAGGAGGATCGCGTCCGGGGCCGACAGGGTCAGCGTGCCGGGGAAAAGGCTCTTCTGGCTCGGGATCCGCTCGCCGGCCGCCGCGTTCTTGTACCGCTCGTACAGGACCCGTTCGTGGGCCGCCTGTTGGTGAACCAGGATAAAACTGCGGTTGGTCGGCGTCACGATGTACGCGTTGAGCAATTGCTGCAGCGGGGCATTCTCGATGGGCATGATCCTCGCCGGTGCCTGGCTTGCCCACGGATCGGCGCCGGCGGATGCCTGATATCCCGGAGCAGATGCGCCCGTCACGGACGGGTGAGCGCCTGCGGAAGCCAGCGGCGGTTGGACATGCGCAGCCGTCGCAAAGGAACTGCCGGGGGACGATCCCGTTTTGGCCGGGTTGGCGGATGAGGCGGCGATGGATGGATCGGTTGGCGCCGGTCCGGTTACCGAAGGGCCGGCGGAGGGTTCGACAGACGTCCAGTGTTTCAGATTGCTTTTATTCGTCGGTTCGATCAGGTGCGCCTGGTTCTTTTGGCTGAAGGTCTGGTAGAGCGATGAGGACGCGACGGCCGCCTTCTTTTCTTCGGACACGGGTTTGCTCACCGCATCGAGGCCCTGGATCGCGGGGTCGAGATCGAAATCCAGCGTGGGAGTGATGCTGAACTGCGCGAGCGCGTGCTTTACCGCGGCCTGAACGAAAGCATAGACGATCTTTTCGTCTTCGAATTTGATCTCCTGTTTGGTGGGATGTACGTTGATATCGACCTGCGTCGGGTCGAGATCGATAAAGAGAACGAACAGCGGAAAACAAGCCGGAGGGATCATTTCCGAAAAAGCGTTCATCACCGCATGGTGCAGATAGGCGCTGCGGATATAGCGGTTGTTCACAAAGAAATACTGGTCGCCCCTCGTTTTTTTCGCCGTCTCGGGTTTACCGACAAATCCATAAATGTTCAGGTAGTCCGTGTTCTCCTGCACGGAGACCAGCTTGCTGGCAAAGGAGGCGCCCAACACCTGTACGATGCGTTGTTTGAGACTCCCCTTCTCCAGATGCATCAGCTCGTGACCGTTCGCGGTCAGCGAGAAGAAGATCGATGGAAAGGACAGCGCGACGCGGATGAATTCATCGACGATGTGCCGCATCTCGGCCGCATTGCTTTTCAGGAAATTCCTGCGCGCCGGCACATTGAAGAAGAGGTTCTTCATGGCGATGTTCGTGCCCGCGGGCATCGCCACCGGTTCCTGCCGCACGACACGGCTGTTCTCGATCGCGATGAGGGTGCCTGTCTCGTCTTCTCCCCGCCGGGTTTTCAGCTCGATTTGCGCGACGGCCGCGATGGAAGCCAATGCTTCGCCGCGGAAACCCATTGTTTTGATATGAAAGAGGTCGTCGATCTCCCTGATCTTGGAGGTGGCATGTCGTTCGAAGGCCATACGCGCATCGGTCTCGCTCATCCCTTTACCGTTGTCGACCACCTGGATCAGCGTTTTGCCGCCATCCTGAACATAGAGCCGGATCTCGGTTGCTCCGGCGTCGACGGCATTCTCCAGCAACTCTTTCACGGCGCTGGCCGGACGCTGGATGACCTCGCCGGCCGCGATCTGGTTGGCCAGGTGCTCGGGTAATAGTTGGATGATGTCTGGCAATTCTACCTTAATTTGTGTGCAATTTACGTCGAAATGATAAAATTCATGTTCCTGCTGGCCCTGGCGGTCTATACGCTTCAGGGTCATGCACAATCCGCTACCAGGGTTTCTACCGATGAAGCCATCTCCTCTTCCGCCGCGGCTTCGGCCCGCGCCGCCGGTTCCTCCGATGATGCCGACAAATGGGTGGACAGCGTATTCAAAAGCCTGTCGTCCGATGAAAAGATCGCCCAGCTGATGGTGATCCGCCTTTCCGGCATCGATCCTGCCAGCCGCCGCCCCGTATTTTACGATGCACAGGTGGATTCGCTGGTACGCAAATACAATATCGGGGGCATTTGTCTTTTTCAGGGCGATCCGCTGACGCAGGCTGACCATATCAATTATCTCCAGCGCCTGTCCAGGACTCCTATCCTGTTTTGTATCGATGCCGAGAACGGCGTGGGTATGCGCATGGACAGCGTGGAAGGCCTTCCGCGGCAAATGATGCTCGGCGCTGCTGACGACCCCGATCTCGTCTACCGGTACGGCCGCCTGGTGGGCAAACAATGCCGGCGTATAGGCATCCAAGTGAATTATGCTCCTGTCGTGGATGTCAACAACAACCCGGACAACCCGGTGATCAACGACCGGTCATTCGGGGAAGACAAATTGAAGGTGGCCGAGCTGGGCATACAATATATGAAGGGGTTGCGGGACGAAGGCGTCATGGCCTGCGCCAAACATTTCCCTGGCCACGGCGACGTTTCCGTCGACTCGCATCTCGATCTGCCGGTCATCAACAAGGACAGGAAAGCGCTGGACTCTTTGGAGCTGTATCCGTTCCGCGCGCTTTTCAAAGCGGGAGTGCCCAGTGTCATGATCGCGCATTTGTATATCCCGGCCATCGACAATACACCCAACCGCGCTACGTCGCTTTCCTACAACAACGTGACCAAATTGCTGCGGAAACAACTGCGGTTCCAGGGCATCAGCTTTACCGACGCGCTGGAAATGAAGGGCGTTGCGAAATACTATCCGGATGGCGACGCCGCCGTCCAGTCGCTGATCGCGGGCAACGACATGCTTTGTCTGCCTGGCGACGTGCCGTTGAGCATCCTGAAGATCGATTCAGCGTTGAAGGCAAGGCGGCTCAAATGGAAAGACATCGATGCGCGCGTGAAAAAGGTGCTCCGGGCCAAATATGAATACGGACTGGCGCAGTGGCAACCCGTCGACAAAGCGCACCTTACGGATGATCTCAACCAGGGCGTGGCCGATATGCGGAGGCAGGTGGCCACCGAAGCCCTCACACTGCTGCGGAACGACAACCCTTCGGTATTCCCCTTGCATGCTGTTCGCGACAGTTCGCTGATGGCTGCCGGCAATGCATCGCCCGGAAGACATGCGGGCCGCAGGAAACCGATCGCCTACATCGGTATGGGCTTGACCGAGGACAATGAATTCAGCCGCCGGATGCGGACGGACTACCACGCACAGGTATACCTGTTCGACTACTCGCTCGACAGCGCGAAAGCAGCGGCAGCATTGCAATTGCTGAGCAATCGCTATGAAGCGATCGTCATCGGACTGCACAATTACAACCGGTTCCCCGCGCGGAATTTCAACATCAGCGCCCCGGCCGCATGGCTTCTTCGTCAACTGGAACAAAACGAAAAGACCGTCACCTTTGTTTTTGGCAACCCTTATGCCATCCGGAATACCTGTGACGCCCCGGTACTGGTGGCGTGTTACGAAGACGACAGCATCACGCAGGACGCGGCCGCAGATCTGCTCAACGGGCAGTTTACGGCGCGGGGACACTTGCCCGTATCCGTTTGTGCCCAATGGAAAGCCGGCGCCGGGATCACCGGGCCGGCGAGAGTGCTTCCCGCCGCGACTCCGGCCGAGGTGGGGATGGACCCCTACCGGCTGAACAAGATCGACGACATCTGCCGTGAAGGCATCGATAAAAAAGCCTTTCCGGGTTGCGTAGTACTGGTCGCCAGGGATGGCCGGATCGTGTATGAGAAATCATTCGGGTATACCGAATATGACAGGAAGGATCCAGTGTATAAAGAGACGATCTACGACATGGCATCCTGTACCAAGATCTGTGCGACCACCATGGCCGTCATGAAACTTTATGACGAGGGCAAGCTGGATATCCATAAGACGCTCGGGGATTACCTGCCCTGGGTGCGGGGCAGCGATAAAGCTTCGCTGACCATTTGGGATGTACTGTTGCACCAGGCGGGATTGGTCCCCGACGTAGTGTTCTATAAGGAAGTGGTCGATAGCACGAAGGACAAGAACCCGATGCCCGGCATCTTTACGGCGCGGCCCGACAGTCTGCACGATGTCCGCGTGGCTGAAAACCTTTACCTGCGCAGCGACTGGCGCGACACGATGGACCTGCGGGTAGTGCAAAGCGTATTGGGTCCGCGCAAATACGTCTACAGCGATAACGATTTTATCTACATGGGCGAAGTGGTGGAAGCCATTACGGGAATGAAGCTGAATGATTATGTCAGGAAAACGTTCTATGATCCGCTGGGAATGAGTTCCACCGGTTTCAGGCCGAGGGACCGTTTCCCGTTGGGGCGTATCGCGCCCACCGCGCTGGAGCCGATCTTCCGCCACCAGCTGATCTGGGGAGATGTGCATGATCCCGGCGCGGCCATGTTCGGCGGCGTTGCCGGTCACGCGGGACTGTTCAGCGATGCCTATGACCTGGCGATCCTCGAACAAATGTTGCTGGACGGCGGCACCTTCAATGGCCGTACCTACCTCAAACCATCCACCATCGAATATTTCACCGCCTATCACAGCGATCTCAGCCGCCGGGGGCTGGGTTTCGACAAGCCGGAAAAAGACAATTCAACCCGCAGGGAGCCTTATCCTTGTCTGTCCGCTTCGCCGGAAACATTTGGCCACACGGGCTTCACCGGCACCTGTGTATGGGTAGACCCGAAATACAAGCTGGTTTTCATCTTCCTTTCAAACCGCGTAAACCCGGTGGAGAACAATCCGCTTCTTTCGCGTCTGAATATCCGCGGGCGGATCCAGGAGACGGTTTACCAGGCGATGGGAGTCGGTCAGGGGGCGTCCACAAAAGCGCCGGTCGCGGAGAAGAAGAAAAGGCACCGCAGGAAAAAACATTGACATGATAGAGATCATCCAGAACAGATTCCGTGTGGACCTTTACGGGTTTTCTGGTGAGGCCGCGGATAAGAATTGGGCGAAGCTCGGCCACCGCATCGGCGAAGCAGGCGCTAAAGCGAAGATCGAACTGGAAGAAAAAGGATGGCGACCGCGTCTGCCTTACCTGGAGATTTACGGCCACTGGACCGGGGACGAAGCCAGGCTCGGGACGGAATTGCTCTGGAGCATCTGAGATGCGCTTATTGCTTCAGCGGACTGACCAGCTCTTTGCCGCCGACATTTCTTGCGTAGTATTTACAGGCCGGACGCAGGCCGCATTCCGCGCATTTCGGCGTGCGTGCCACACAGATATAGCGGCCGTGCAGGATGAGCCAGTGATGGGCGATGAACACCAGGTCGCGGGGGATCCATTGCAGCAGTTGCTTTTCGGTGGCCAAAGGCGTTTTTGCGTTTACCGTAAGACCGATGCGCGCCGCAACGCGGAACACATGCGTGTCCACGGCCATATTCGGTTGCTTGTCGATCACCGACGTAATGACATTGGCCGTCTTTCGCCCGACGCCCGGCAACTGCGTCAGTTCTTCCACCGTCAGCGGGATCTCTCCGCCGAACTTATCCATCAGCATCTTTGCCATGCCGATAAGGTGTTTCGTTTTGTTGTTGGGGTAAGAAATACTTTTGATCAGCGGGAACAGGTCATCCACCTCCGCCCTGGCGAGCGAAGCCACATCGGGAAACCGTTCGAAGACGGCCGGCGTGGTCATATTGACGCGTTTGTCCGTGCATTGCGCAGACAGGATCACCGCCACCAGTAATTGGTAAGGGCTGTCATACAAAAGCTCGGTTTCGGCATCCGGGTTGTGTTTGCTGAAATAGTCCAGTACGAACTGAAACCGCTCCCTCCTTGTCATTGGGTTCCGTCATTGATGATGCGGGGAAAGCCTGCGGCCCCCCTGGCGTGGATTCGCTGACCGGCGAACTTACGTCAGAAAGGTTCTTAGTGATGCGATACGGGTTCCTGTACGGCTGTTCTCCTTGCGTAGTTCATAACCCGCTGAATAACCTCCATGCGTGGGGAAACGGTGATAGCATCCAACTTTTCGGCAGAAGATTGCAAGACGGCTAATTTTTCGCGTAGCATCCAGTCTTCCTTTAGCGCATTCTCGATCGCTAATGTCAATTCCGGGGAAGACTCTTTATACAAATACGACAAAAGATCCTCCGGTGTAAAGAGTGTCATAGGCAAAACCATTTAATGTCCTAATATGTTCCGAAGCAGTAAAAGTGAAACGTCCTTCTATAAAACGATATTCGGATTCCGTTATTGTCCGGCGCCGTAATAATTGTTCGCTGCGGATGCCGGGCGAGGCTTAGCTATAAAGGGAGCGGGCGTGCTATAAAGGTATGGCAATCAATGTATAACAGTCGTATTCTTTTCCCGGATCAGGTACAGGTCTTCGTTGTCGCGTTTCATGAGGTACCTTTCCCGGGCATATTTTTCGAGCAGGGCCGGGTTGCTTTTCAGATCCTGCAGTTCCTTCCGGGTATCGGCAATCTGTTGTTCATAATACCGTTTACTACTTTCGAGCCTGGTCAGCTGAGCCTTTTCCCGGAAATGGCTCGTTATGAAATCCCGCGAGTCGAAGAACAGTACCCATACGACAAATCCAACCGTCGTCAGGAGATATTTGTTCTTCAGCCAGGCCGGGATATGCGTTAAAAGCTTCATAAAAGACGGTGGCGGCCCCGTTCCTTCGGGATTCGCCGCCACCTAAATTAGTGATTATTTCTTAAAGAACCGTCCCCTTGGATAAACCGCGGCATCGCTAAGCTGTTCCTCGATGCGGAGCAGCTGGTTGTATTTGGCGGTCCTGTCGGTACGCGAGGCGCTGCCGGTCTTGATCTGGCCGCAGTTGAGCGCGACGGCAAGGTCGGAGATGGTCGTGTCCTCGGTCTCCCCGCTGCGGTGCGAGATTATCGTCGTATATCCGTGACTTTGAGCCAATTGCACCGCATTTATAGTCTCCGTGACGGTACCGATCTGGTTGACTTTAATGAGGATGCTGTTGGCGACACCCCGGTCGATGCCTTTCTGGAGGATCTTTGTATTGGTGACAAAAAGGTCGTCTCCGACCAGCTGGACCTGTCGGCCGATGGCATCGGTGAGCTTTTTCCAGCCGTCCCAGTCTTCTTCCGCCATGCCGTCCTCGATCGAGATGATTGGATATTTTTTTACCCAGGAGACCCAATATTCCACCATCTGGTCGCTGGTGAGCTCTTTACCGGTGCTCTTGTAGAATTTGTATTTGCCGTCCTTGAACATTTCACTGCTCGCCGCATCGAGCGCGATCCCGATCTGGCTGCCTACCTTGTAACCGGCGGCCTCGATCGCCTGCAGAACGGTTTCGATGGCTTCCTCGTTGCTTTGTATATCGGGGGCGAATCCCCCTTCGTCACCGACATTGGTGCCGAATCCTTTCTTTTTCAGCACGGACTTCAGCTGATGGAAGATCTCCACTCCCCAACGCAAGCCTTCACTGAACGATTCGGCGCCCATGGGTACGATCATGTATTCCTGGTAGTCGATCTTATTGTCGGCATGGACCCCGCCATTGAGGATATTCATCAACGGTATCGGCATGACGGTGCTGTTGACGCCACCGAGATAACGATACAGCGGCAGCTTGCTTTCCTTCGCGGCCGCTTTGGCTACCGCCATGCTGACGGCGAGCATGGCATTGGCGCCGAGCTTGCCCTTGTTGTCGGTGCCGTCCATTTCGATCAGCCGCGCGTCCAGGCTGGCTTGCTCGTTGACGGGAAAACCGATCAGTTGGTCTGCGATGATATCGTTCACATTGGCAACCGCCTTCTGCACACCTTTGCCGCCGAATACCTGTTTATCGCCGTCGCGCAATTCGACGGCCTCGTGGATACCGGTCGAAGCGCCGCTCGGAACGGCGGCACGCCCGCGAAGATTGTTTTCCGTAATAACATCGACCTCGACGGTAGGATTGCCCCGGCTGTCCAGGATCTGTCTGGCATGAATGTCAGCAATGTAGCTCATGATAAATTGTTGATGATTTTAATCTTGTTTCGTCAGACTCCGGAATATTGCTTCCAGGCTTTGGTTTTCGCTTTGCAAAGAAACAATGTTCCAATTGTTCTGCAAAGCCAGTTCGAGCAATTGTTTTTTAACCTCGTCGGGCGTTCCCGTATGCAATTCCCATTCCTGGTCGGACAGCCGCGTGATCGAATTCACGCCTTTCAGCTGCCGGAACGAAGCAGGCTCCATCGCTTCCCGAAAAGCGACACGGATGGTATTCGCTCCGCTGCCTTCGAGACGCAGCTTGCTGAGCGTGCTGTCGGCGACCAGTCTGCCCTTATTGATGATGACCACGCGGTCGCAAAGGGCCTCCACTTCCTGGAGGATATGCGACGAAAAGAGGACCGTTTTATTCCGCCCCAGCTGCCGGATCACATCCCTGATCTCGACGATCTGGTTGGGATCGAGACCGCTGGTAGGTTCGTCCAGGATAAGCACTTCCGGATCGTGCAGGAGGGCGGCTGCCAATCCCACGCGTTGTTTGTAACCTTTCGACAGCTGGCCCAATCGCTTGCCGCTTTCGGCCGTAAGACCAACCAACCGGATCACGGACCCGAGACGGGTTTTTTTGTCGGAGATCCGGTGCACATCGGCAATGAAGTCCAGGTACTCTCTTACGTACATATCCGGGTAGAGCGGGTTGGCTTCGGGAAGATATCCGATCTTCTTTTTAGCTTCCAGCGGGCGTTCGCTCACCGGGATACCGCAGACAAAGGCCTCGCCGGTGTCGGCGCCGAGGTAACCCGTGATGATCTTCATCGTGGTGGACTTTCCTGCCCCGTTGGGGCCGAGGAATCCGACGATCTCTCCTTTCCCGATGCTGAATGAGATGGAATCTACGGCCTTCTGTTCGCCGTAGGTCTTTACGAGACCAGTTACTTCAATGGACATGCAGCGCTTTTACGGGGCAAAATTAGGCTAATTAGGCTGAATGATTTAAACTTGTAGTATTAAGCCACATTAACCTTCAACTAACGATTATGACCCCTCCTGTTGTTGCAGCTGGCAAGGAAGGCATTGCCAATCCTGCTCCGCTGGGCCTATGCGCCTTCGGTATGACTACGGTATTGTTGAATCTGCACAATGCCGGCATTTTCGAAATGAATTCGATGATACTCGCGATGGGTATCTTTTATGGCGGCATTGCCCAGGTGATCGCCGGCATTATCGAAGCCAAAAAGAACAACACGTTTGGACTGACCGCCTTCACTTCGTACGGCCTTTTCTGGTTGTCGCTGGTCGCGCTGATCGTCATGCCGAAGATGGGATGGATGACCGCGGCTTCGGAGGACGGTATGGTAGCCTACCTGATCGCCTGGGGGGTGTTCACGTTTTTGCTGTTCTTCGGAACGCTGCGGCTCAGCCGCGCGCTGCAGCTGGTATTCGCGACGCTGGCCATCCTGTTCTTCCTTCTGGCGGCGGGCGACGCAACGGGAAATGCGGGTCTCAAACATTTCACCGGTTACGAAGGCATCGTTTGCGGTGCGCTGGCCATCTATACGGGCATTGCGGGTTTGCTGAACGAAATGTATGGCAGGGTCGTACTGCCGATCGGGGACAGGGCCGCGAGCCGTAACGCTGTCGTGACAGCCGCCGTCGCATAAAATAAAATCGCATTGTCAAATGAGTTATCCTTACCAGATCAAATCACCGGAAGAATATCGTTCCGTTTATCAGGCCAGCGTAAAGGATCCGGAAGGGTTCTGGGCAGGTATCGCATCATCTTTCACCTGGCGCCGTAAATGGGACAAGGTGCTCGAATGGAACTTCAGGGACCCCGACGTGAAATGGTTCATCGGTGGCAAGCTGAACATCACCGAGAATTGCCTGGACCGGCATCTCGCGGACAAAGGCGATCAACCGGCCATTGTCTGGGAGCCGAACAACCCCGAAGAAGATTACCGTGTCCTCTCTTTCAGGGAACTGCATGCCAAGGTTTGCCAGTTCGCCAACGTTTTGAAGAACAACGGACTCAAAAAGGGCGACCGCGTCTGTATCTATATGCCGATGGTGCCCGAGCTGGCCATCGCCGTGCTGGCTTGCGCGCGTATCGGGGTCATACACTCGGTGGTCTTCGGCGGCTTTTCCGCGCAGAGCATTGCCGACAGGATCCAGGACGCGCTTTGCAGTGTCGTCATCACGTCGGACGGCGCTTACCGGGGTAATAAGGAGATCCCGCTGAAATCCGTGATCGACGATGCGCTGGTAAGATGCCCATCTGTCCGGAGGGTCATCGTGCTGACGCGGACCCGTATGGCGATCAGCATGATCAAGGGCCGCGACGTGTGGTGGGAAGACGAGATCCGCAAGGTGGAAACGCAGGGTAATCCCATTTGTCCCGCCGAGGTGATGGATGCGGAAGACCCATTGTTCATCCTGTATACCTCCGGGTCCACGGGCAAACCGAAGGGCGTCGTGCACAGCTGCGGAGGCTATATGGTGTTTACCAATTACAGTTTCGTGAACGTCTTTCAGTACCAGCCCGGAGACATTTATTTCTGTACCGCCGACATCGGCTGGATCACCGGTCACAGCTACATCGTATACGGGCCGCTCAGCGCCGGGGCGACCACGCTGATGTTCGAGGGCATCCCGACCTGGCCCGATGCAGGCCGTTTCTGGGATATCGTGGACAAGTTCAGGGTCAACGTTCTTTATACGGCGCCGACAGCGATCCGCAGCCTGATGGGTTTCGGTTTGGGTCCGGTGAAGAACAAAGACCTGCGTTCACTCAAGGTGCTTGGTACCGTCGGAGAGCCCATCAACGAAGAGGCCTGGCATTGGTATGACGAACATATCGGCAAGCGTCGCTGTCCGATCGTCGACACCTGGTGGCAGACGGAGACGGGCGGCATTCTCATTTCGAACCTGGCGGGCATCACCCCTGGAAAGCCTTCCTATGCGACCCTTCCCCTGCCGGGCGTGCAGCCCATACTCGTGGACGACAAAGGAGAAGAGGTAAAAGGGAACAATGTCACGGGCAATCTTTGTATGAAATTCCCCTGGCCATCGATCATCCGGACGACCTACGGGGACCACGAGCGATGCCGGCAAACGTATTTCGCCACCTATGCCAACCTGTATTTTACCGGGGATGGAGCCTTGCGGGATGACGAAGGCAATTACCGGATCACCGGCCGCGTCGACGACGTGCTCAATGTCAGCGGTCACCGGATCGGGACCGCCGAGGTCGAAAACGCGATCAACATGCATACGGGCGTCGTGGAAAGTGCCGTGGTCGGGTATCCGCATGACATCAAAGGTCAGGGTATTTACGCCTATGTGATCTTCAATGGCAATAAGGCGGATGATGAGTCGGTACGTGCGGGTATCGTTCAAACGGTCGCCCGGATCATCGGGCCCATTGCGAAACCCGACAAGATCCAGTTGGTCAGCGGCCTGCCAAAAACGCGAAGCGGCAAGATCATGCGGCGCATCCTGCGGAAGATCGCGGAAGGGGAATTGCAAAACCTCGGCGATACGACCACCCTGCTCGACCCCGCTGTGGTGGAGGAGATCAGGAGCGGCAGGCTTTAGCCTCCGCCGGGTAGTGCCTGGGTGAGCCGGGAAAAGAGCGCGACCGCCGTTAGTGTTGAATAATCACTTTTGTTCCTACCGGCGCCATTCGGTAGACTTCGTCCATGTCTTCATTTTTCAGCGAGACGCAACCGTTCGTCCACATCTGGTAGGCATCGACCGCGTTGTCGTCGTGGGGCCAGGTGCCGTGGATGGCAATGCCATCGCCGATCTTTGCGCCGCGGGGAATGAGACCGGCAGCCTTCCGTTCCTTGAACTTCGCCACATCGGCAGCGGTAGGATAATCGAGGTCCATGATCTTGTCCCATTTCTCATGCGGGCGTTTGGACACAATGTGATAGACTCCCTCCGGCGTTTTACGGTCTCCCTGCATCATTTTATCATCAAGCGATCGGCTGCCGAAAACGGCGGGATAAGTGGCATACCAGCCATCTTTGTCGTATAGCTGCAGCTCGTAATTCGATTTGACAACGACAATATAGACCTCTCCTTCGGGTACCCGGTGAAAAAAACGCCGGCGGGCGCCGCGCCCCGCATCGCGAAAAGAAAAAAGGCTGAATATCAGGAGGCTGCACAGGACCGGGAATCGGGATGTCATGATACGGCTTTTATCCTTTCCAACGCAAGCCGCGAGCCGGATATTTCAATGTGAAAAAGTTTTAACATTACCAGTTGCCGATGCGGACGCCGACGGCGTAAGGCACCTGGTTGAGCCCATCGCTGAAAATGCTCCGCGTCGCATAACTGCCATACAAGACCACCGGCCCCAGGTTCAGCTCACCGATATAGGACAGCTTCCACGAGTTGAGATCGAAATCGTTGTAGGTCTTCTGTTTCCCATAGGCGCCGCTCACGAATTTCTGTCGCGACGAATAACGGTACCCAAAGCTGACCCCGGCGCTGAGGCCGAAAGGGTGACGGCGGTGCGGAGTAAAATTGAAATTGAGCATCACCGGAAGCGTTACGAAATCTTCCGCCAGCTTGTTCTTGTGATAGTGGATCGTATCCATGATCACCTCTGTCGGATTTTTGAGATAACGGATATCGTATTCATAGCGGTAATTGTTGAGCTCTACGCCCAGGCCGTATTTAAGATTGACGACGTGTTTGACCAGGTTGATCTTTTGCATGAAGATCCAGATATTCACGTCCACGGACTTAAGATTGTGGAGTCTGAACCAATCCTTGTTGGATCCCGGCGCGAACTGCTGCGTCGCGGACGAGGAATAATCCGTCATATCGTTGAAATTGGTCAGGCCCAGGTCGACGATACACCATTCGGTGGTGACATTGGAAGGGCGATAATGATGATCATGATACCGTCTGTGCGAATACGAATCGTTCCAGGACGAGTCGGGTCCGCCGTCGCGGACGATCAGCAGGCTTCCGACGCGGAGGGTGTCGGTCCCTGTTCCCGTGTTTTTTCCTGTCGTATCGGTCTGCGCGCGTCCGAAAAGTGCAAGACAAATCCCTGCCGTTAGTAAGAGTACCCGGTTCATACATTTGTTTTTTAAATGAGAATTATTTAAGTGCGACCTGGAAGGCGCTGATCAGGACCTGTCGCTGCCCGTCGCCGTCGCGGTCCGCGGTCTTTCCAAACGCGCGGCCCACCTTCCTGAAAATGCCACGTAATTTATTTTTTACCGGCGTTGCCGAAAGATCGGCAATACTGTTGTCTGTATTGTCTTCCAATTGCTCTTGCAACAAGGCCTGCGTGGCGAAGGAGGACTGCTCCTTCGGGATATTCACCGCTGCAATCGTCGTCACTGACCCCGGCCGGTCGCCCGCCATTTGCGCATCCGTTGCAGTAACCACCGTCTTCACGGACCTTCCACCCGTATCGACCGCCTGCAATCTCAGCGCGGCCACCGGTTGCGCGACGATGACACGAGCCGGGCCGCCCGGTCTTACATTCCGACGACCGCCAGGTCTGCCCGCCGCAAGCGCCGGCGAAGACGCCAGGGCCTTGTTCCGTTTCACGGCACTGTCCTTTACCGTTGTGAGCGCTTGCATCGCATTATCCTTCTTTGCAGGGTATAACGCGTGAGATGCCTGAGGAGTTACAACCTCCGGCAAATCTTTTGCATAGGAGAATTCCGGGATAGCGGGACGCCGGTGCGGAACGAGCAGCAGAGCGACGGCCCCGAGCAGCGCCGCGGCGACGCCTGCCGTCAGCCATGGCAATACGACGGCCCTTTTTTGCCGGCCATGATAGAGGCTCTCTTTGTCGGGGAAAACAACGGATGGGTCCGGTTGGCTAACGGTCATCCGTAACTGCTGTAGCCGGACCGCCGCACCGGGGTGATGGCGCACCCAATCTTCCAGCTCCAGCGACTCCTGCCGGCCGAGCTCGCCATCGACATACGACAGCATGGCCGACTCATACCGGAAAAGGTCGTCCCTGTCCGGGAAGGCTTGCGCCGTGTCCGCCTGCACCCGGCATTGGAGCAAGGTCTCCCATTCCTCCTTCAGATCGGGATTGTCGGCGACGAATTGTTCGACGGCGGAACGGACGGTCGAGGACAGCTCGTCATCGACGTATAACAGGAAGAATTCTTCGTAATTTTCTCTGGTGATCATGTGCCTCAAATTAAATTTTCCACCTTTACCAGGTAATCTTTCAATTGAATACGCGCCCGGTGCAGGTAGACCTTCACCTGGCTTTCGTTCAACCCGGTGATCTGCCCGATCTCGCTGTAGGAGTAGCCTTCATAATCCTTCAGCAGGACCAGCGAACGCTGGGTTTCGTTCAGACGTGCCAACGCGGCATCGAGGACCTTTTTCAGCTGGTGAACGGGCGCGGCGCTCACCCTGGTTTCTTCCTGGAATTCTTCGCGGAGCGTGACGCGTTTGGCTTTTCGCAGATGGTCGATCATCTGATGGTAGGCGATCGTAAAAAGATAGGACTTGCTTTTCTCCGCGTTGACCGCGCCCCTGTTCCTCCAAAGTTTTTCAAATGCCGACTGGACTACGTCACGCGCATCTTCTTCCTGTCTCAGGTTCTTCAGGATGAAGCGGTAAACGTTATCCGCATAAAGCCGAACGCATTCGTTGTATTCCGTCTCTGTCATGAGCAGTAGGGGCGTCGTGGAGTCCGTTAAAAATGAGATCGACACCGTAGCTAATACGGTGAAAGACGGGGGAAAGTTACAGGAAGAAACCGATAAATTCCTTATCGGTTGGCAGTCAATAAGTTATGAGTGATGGACTCCCAAAGGATGACCTCCGTCCGGGCTTTCCCGGAAGGACATTTTCCGCTTTCGCAGTTTTGCTCATCGGTGCGGGCCGTGCGGGCATGCACATAGGACAGCAGCAGCAGGCTCGCGGAAACTGCCACGACGACGATGAACAAGCGGAATAAGAGAATGCGTTTCATGACAAATGTTAGACGAAATTAATACATAAATTGTTACATTACCCGAAAAATTTATACTTAGCGACCTAACAGCTGAGGACTCAACTACTTAGCGCCGTTACTCGCCGACTGCTTATATTTGCGTCCTAAAAGCACAGACCATGAACGCCCCCTTTGTCAAACGTATTGCCGCCGAGCTGGAAGAAATCCAAGCTTCCGGCCTTTTCAAGACCGAACGGATCATCGCCAGCCCGCAAGGCGCCGAAATTACGGTAGGCGGAAGAAAAGTGTTGAATTTCTGTGCCAATAATTACCTCGGGCTGTCTTCCCACCCAAAGGTCATCGAGGCGGCGCACCGGGCGATCGATGCGCGCGGATACGGTATGAGCAGTGTCCGGTTCATTTGCGGGACGCAGGATATTCATCGCGAGCTCGAGCAAAAACTGTCCGGCTTTTTGGGGACGGAAGATACGATCCTGTATGCCGCGGCCTTCGATGCGAACGGAGGCGTGTTCGAACCACTTTTCGGAGAACAGGACGCCATCATCTCCGACGAGCTCAATCATGCGTCGATCATCGATGGGGTGCGTCTCTGCAAGGCCAGGCGTCTGCGTTACAAACACAATACGATGGAGGACCTCGAAACGCAGCTGAAGTCGGCGGCGGATGCCAGGAGCCGGATCATCGTTACCGATGGGTCGTTCAGTATGGACGGTACCATTGCGCAGCTGGACAGGATCTGCGATCTGGCCGACCGGTATGACGCCATCGTCATGATCGACGATTCGCATTCTTCCGGCTTCATGGGAAAGACGGGCCGCGGAACACACGAGCAGTGCGGGGTAATGGGGCGGATCGATATCATCACGGGTACGCTGGGAAAGGCCCTCGGCGGGGCGAGCGGCGGGTTCACCAGCGGGAAAAAGGAGACCATCGAGCTGTTGCGGCAGCGCAGCCGTCCCTACCTGTTCTCGAACAGCCTGGCCCCCTCGATCGTCGGCGCTTCCATCGCCGTGCTGGACATGCTCAGCGAGACGACGGCGTTACGCGATAAACTGGAGTACAACACGAAGTATTTCCGCTCGAAGATGACCGCGGCCGGGTTCGATATCCGCCCCGGAATTCACCCCATCGTCCCCATTATGTTGTATGACGCGGTTGTGGCGCAAAACTTCGCCGCCCGCCTGCTGGAAGAAGATATTTATGTGATCGGCTTTTTCTATCCGGTCGTTGCGAAGGGGCAGGCGAGGATCCGGGTGCAGCTGAGCGCCGCTCATGAACAACATCACCTCGATAAGGCGATCGCTGCGTTCTCGAAGATCGGCACCGAACTGGGCGTCCTGAAAAAATAGCGGTACCTGCCGCAGCCGGTCAGCGTGGTCATGACCAGCGCATCTTTTCCGCCTGCGATCTCTCTCTACGCGGTCGCGATCATGCTGATCTCGACGTTCACATTCTTTGGCAGCGCCTTTACGGCGAAGGTCTCGCGTGCGGGGAAATTGCCGGTGAAATATTTCCCATAGACTGCATTGACATCGGCGAAAAGCGACATGTCGCTGAGCAGGATCGTGGTCTTCACGACGCGATCGAAACCGCATCCGGCCGACGCGAGAATGGCCCGCAGGTTGTGCATTACCTGGTGCGTTTCCGCAATGATATCGGAGGTGTCTATGTTTCCGGTCGACGGGTCGATGGCGATCTGCCCCGAGATGAAAAGAAGGTTGCCGGACCGAACGGCCTGGCTATATGGGCCGATAGGCGCCGGCGCATCCGAAGTACTGATGATCTTGTTTTCCATTGGACAAAGATCGGGCTTCCACGCAGTCTTTGACAAAAAAGCCCCGGTATGTTGAATTTCGCAACGGGCGCCGGGTCCGTTTTCGCTAAATTTGCGGCCAAATCGGAACCGGTATGACTATCGCCGCAATTTCGGACCGCTATACTGAAAAAGATCTGAGCCTTCTCTTTCCCGGCGCGGATATCGGCTGGGTCATGCTGAAGACCGTTCCCCCTCCCGGGGTCCACACCGGCGTCGCAGCCTGGCTGGACCTGGACTTTACGGGGGATGCGCAACGCAGTCAGGCGCTTGCCCGGCTGCTGCCGGACCTGGTGATCGTCAATGCCGTCGTGCCGACGACCGGCGAGATCGGGTATCCTTTCGTCCGCATGAACGGGTGGCCCGGATGGCCGGAAATGAGCGTACATGAGCTGGCGGCGCCGGACCATGCGACGGCCGAAAGGGTCAAAGCGCTTTATGGATCGATCGGTCATGAGTTCCGTTTGGCGCCGGATACGCCGGGCATGATCGGTCCGCGGATCCTTGCGGCGATCATCAATGAAGCATGGTTTACCTGGGAGGCACAGGTAAGCAGCAAGGAAGAGATCGACACGGCTATGCGGCTGGGAACCAACTATCCGTTCGGGCCCTTCGAGTGGAGCGAACGCATCGGCATCGGAAACGTCCTTCGGCTCCTTCGCGCCCTGAGCCGGAGCGATGCCCGGTATACGCCATGCGAGGCGCTGGAGCGCGCCGCAGAAGCGGACGGAGCCGTGCAATCGGATTAAAATGTGATTAAAAAAACTAATGTAAAAAAAGCGGGGTATGGCGCTAATTCTCAACATCGATACGGCAACCCAAACAGCGGGAATTTGTCTCGCCGATGATGGAAAAGTATTGGCCATTTTGGAGAACCGGGCGCCGAAAGAGCATGCGGCCTGGCTGCACCCGGCGGTCGAACGGTCATTGTCCGAAAACGGACTCGGGATGCGGGATCTGGCCGCCGTTGCCGTTACCGCCGGCCCGGGGTCTTACACGGGTTTGCGCGTTGGAATGGCCGCTGCCAAAGGGTTTTGCTATGCCCTCGGTATCCCTTTGATCACCGAGAGCACGCTGAAGGTAATGGCATTCGCTGCGCGGGAACAACTGAACGGGGAAAGACTATTGTGCCCGATGATCGACGCCAGACGTATGGAAGTCTTTACAGCGATTTACCGGCCCGACATGACCGAATTGCTTCCGGCCAGTGCGATGATCATCGACGAGCGATCATTTTCCGGGTGGCTCCAGGGTCATCGGATCGCGTTTTTCGGGGAAGGCAGTGATAAGTGTAAACCACTAATAAATTCGTGCAACGCGAGCTTCGAACGGGTGGCCTACCATACTGGCTATCTGGGTATTTTATCTTTTTCCCGATATTTGCAAAAGGAATTCACCGGGCTGGCTTACAGTGAGCCCGTTTATACAAAAGAATTCTACACTCATACCAGAAAATGAGTAAATCATCATATTAGCTGAATTTTACATTTTTTTTCACCCAGTTGATCATAAATTTGTCCATCCTTGTCACGTATCTTCTTGAAATCCTAAAATGGTAATCGCTCATGAGCTTAACGATGAACAACAATAGCTATTGGATGGTCGTCAACGCGGAGGGCTCCGATGGCGCTCCTGTAAAAGTCGACTTTCTCAACCTGAAGAAGGGCGCCTTGATCCTGAGAGCCCTGAACCACAAACTGCGCCAGCAGATCATTCGGCTCCTCGACGAAAACAAAAAACTGACCGTCACCGAGATCTATGTACACCTTCGTCTCGAACAATCCGTTGCGTCACAGCACCTTGCTATCCTTCGCCGGGCCGGTATCGTAAAGACCCAGCGCGACGGAAAATTCATCTATTATATTATCAATCATGACCGCCTCAGCGAGATCATGAAATGCGTGGACGAGCTGATCGATTAAAAATGCCGCTCCCGTACGGAGACTGCCCATACAAGCCCGGTTTTGCATCCATGACAAAATGAGTAATTTTGCAGCAAATGCAAGCCTATGTTCATTAAGCAATTGTACACCGGCTGTCTCAGTGAAGCGGCCTATTACATTGACAGCGAAGGGGAAGCCGCAGTGATCGATCCGTTGAGGGACATCGACGTTTACCTCGGGCTTGCCAGGGAACGGAACGCTGTCATTAAATACATCTTCGAAACCCACTTCCACGCCGATTTTGTAAGCGGACATCTCGATCTGGCCAAGGCCACGGGCGCTCCCATCATTTACGGACCCGGGACGGAAACGGGTTTTCCTATCCATCTTGCGAAAGACGGCGAAGTGTTCCGGCTGGGGGACAACACGATAGAGGTCCTTCATACGCCCGGTCACACCGTCGAATCGTCTTGTTACCTGGTGAGGACCGCGGAAGGCAGGCCTTATGCCCTGTTCACCGGCGACACGCTTTTCGTCGGCGACGTCGGCAGGCCCGATCTCAGCAGCGGCAACCTCGGCCGCGAAGAACTCGCAGGAATGCTGTATGATTCGCTTCGGGACAAGATACTTTCACTGCCGGACGAACTGATCATCTATCCCGCGCATGGTCCGGGAAGCAGCTGTGGCAAAAACCTCGGTCCCAATACGCAGAGTACGCTGAAAGAGGAAAAGGAAACGAATTACGCGTTGAAGCCGCAGACGAGGGAAGAATTCATCAAGGCCGTCACCGACGGTCTGCTTGCGCCGCCGCAGTATTTTTCCATTAATGCCCGCATCAATAAAGAGGGTTATGAAAGCCTCGATGAGGTATTGCTGTCGGGCTTACAGCCATTGGATCTCGCTGCGTTCAGGAACTGGATTGCCAGGGAAGACGCTATTCTCCTCGATACCCGCCAGTCCGAGTCTTTCGTGGCCGGATTCATTCCCGGGAGCATCAGCATCGGGCTCGATGGACGCTTTGCCGAATGGGCAGGCAGTCTCCTTCCGTTCGATAAACCGATCGTCCTCGTAACGGCCGAAGGGGAGGAAAGGGAAAGCGTCATCCGGCTGGCTCGCGTCGGCTTCGAAAAGGTGAAAGGCTATCTCGAAGGCGGTTTCCCGGTCTGGCGCCAGGCGGGCGAGCCGATCGACATGATCATCGACGTGGAACCGGACGAACTCGCGATGGACATCCCATTCGACGAGAACCTTGTTGTCATCGATGTCAGAAGGGAAGCCGAATTTGCGGATGGGCATATCCGGGATGCCATCAACATCCCGTTGCAGGAACTTGCCGATCCGGCCAGTATGGCCAATCTGGAAGACCGGTTCAATCTTTATGTTCACTGTGCCGGCGGCTATCGCAGTATCATCGCAGCGTCACTGCTCAAACGGCAGGGCATTCACAATCTCCGGAACGTGTCCGGCGGGTGGGGCAGGATCAAGGACCAGAAAGGCATCGAGATCGTCAAGGAGAACAGTGTCCTGAACTGACAGTCCGGTTGAGCGCGCGCGACCGGCTCAGTCGATATGAACGAGCCCGTTACGGACGGCGTACATGGCCAGCCCCACACGGGTCCGCACATTCAGTTTTTCGAAAAGCGCATCCCGGTAGCCGTCGATGGTCCTGGGGCTGAGATACATCCGGTCGGCGATCTCTTTATACGTCCACTCTGTACACACCAATTTGATGAATTCCAGCTCACGGTCGTTCAGCGTATGCATCCGGCGGCCGCGGAGGTCAGGCTCATCCAGTTGGCTGATCGCGTGGATCAGTTTTCCCGTTACCATATCAGAATAGTAATAGCCTTTGCCGATGACGGATTCGAGCGCCAGTCGCAGCTCGCGGGGTCCGGAATCCTTGAGGATATATCCCCTGGCGCCGTTGCGAAGCATGCGCAGGATCGAGTTATCCGAATCATACATGGAAAGCGCCAGGACGCGGACCTCCGGACAATTCCTTTTGAGCCAGCAGGCGGTTTCATAGCCATCCATTTCGGGCATGTTGATGTCGAGGAGAACGATGTCGGGGCGGCGGGAATTTCTCAATTGCCTCACCAGGTCTTTTCCGTGGCAGGCTTCAAATAGGACGTCATAGTTGCCGAAACCGCGTATCAGGCTGGCAAGTCCGCTGCGAAGCAGTGCATGGTCGTCAACCAACACCACTCCTGGTTTAGAAGGTATCATCCGGTTTAGGTTTAGGTTTAGGTAGTCGGCCACTAATCAGACCACCTCTCCTTCTCAACCGGGCACGGGCGCGGCATGCACCAACGTTCAGGGGATAAATGTATGCCTTTAGTAAATTTATTATAAATTCCCGATTTCCCCTATCCTGAAGGCGTTAATGCGATATATTTTTTTCTTCGTCGATCCAGAATGGAGAGAGGTCTTCCCTCCAGCTGTATTTCCACCGTTTGTGACTCCACAGCCAGCCATCGGGCTGTTGGCGGATAGCGTCTTCCAGCAAATTGCGGTACCGGCGGGTCAGCTCTCCTTCGGGCAGTTCCCCCGGATGGTCGGCAATGGTCGTCAACCGCACCCGGTAATGCCCCCGGCGTTGTTTATAGAACCTTGCGAAAACGGCCGGAATATCCCCGATGCGCGCACCCCGCTCCGGTCCGCGTACGAAAGGCGTCGGACGGCCGAAGAAGTTCAGCCAGTACGAATTTTCCGCTCCGCCCGGCGACTGGTCGGCCACGAGGGCCAGGATGTATTGCTGATTCCGGTAAGGCAGGATCGCCCGTTGCATCCGCGTGGCCGGTAAAGGGATCGAGCCGGTGCGGCTTCGAAGGTGCAGGAACAGCCGCTCGAACACCTTGTTTTCGATAGGCATATAAGCCACTAAAAAGGGATAACGGGTGTACATCGGTATGGCGGCATTGCCCATCTCCCAGTTGAAAAGATGCCCGAGATGCACCTGCAACTTCCGGCCCTGTTCGTAGTAATGATCGAGCAATTCGGGGTTGTCCAGCACCAGGCGTTCGCGCAGGAACCGGCGACTGGCCGATAAAAGCTTGATGGTCTCGATAAAATTGTCTGTAAAATTCCGGTAGAAACGCCGCGCGATCCGGCGTCTTTCAGTGTCCGTTCTTTCGGGGAATGCAATCTGCAGATTGGAAAGGACGACCGACCGGCGGTAGCGGATCACCGCGTACAATAACAGGGCAATGCCGTCGGATAGCCCGTAAAGCAGCCACATCGGCAGCAGCGAGAGGAGGTATAGTAAACCGTAGGCCAGGTAGTACATAGACACGGATCTAGTTAGCCCAGTTTTTCGCTTCCTGTTCGACATGGTGCAGGTCGACCCTGACATGGAACTTGTTCCGCAGATGTCTTGCCAGCGCATCGGCTGCGTATACGCTCCTGTGCTGGCCGCCGGTACAGCCAAAACTGACCTGGAGGCTTTCGAATCCCCGCCGGATATAGTCCTCCACCGATATATCGACGATATCGTAGACGCTGTTCAGGAACTCGGGCATTCGCGTCTGCTGTTCGAGGAAATCTTTGACGGCTTTATCGCGGCCGGTCAGCTGTTTGAACGCTTCTATGCGGCCGGGATTCAGGATACCGCGGCAGTCGAAGACGAATCCTCCTCCATTACCCGACACGTCCGCGGGCAGCGCCTTCTTGTACGAGAAGCTGTTGATGTGGACGACCAGCGGCGTGTGTTCGTCCGCCTGCGCGGGTTCAAAGCGGCCGATGACCTCGTCCTGCACCATCAGCCCGAGCAACCGTTCGAATTCCGGCATCACGATGCCCACCTGCTTGTTTCCGAGGAACCACTTTAAATTTCGCAGCGCCAGCGGAATGCTGATGAGGAAGTGCGCTTTCCGCTCGAAGAGACCCCTGAATCCGTAAGCGCCCAGCACCTGCAACAGGCGGATGAGGACATACCCGTTGTATTGACTGACAAACCGGACCCTGTCGATCTTCTTGCCGAGGATGCCCTCCACCACATCCATATAATCTTCCAGCAGACCGTCCTTCCACCTGTCCGGCAATTCCGCCTTGGCCTGCCACAACAGCGAAGCGACATCGTACTGGAGGGCCCCCTTCATGCCGCCCTGAAAATCGATAAAATGTACCTTGTCTCCGCGCAGCATGATATTGCGGCTTTGGAAATCCCGGAACATGAAATACTTGTGATCGACATGGGTGAGATATGTGCTCAGCGCTTCGAAATCGTCGATGAGCCTTTCCTTGTCGTAGGGGATGCCCAGCGTATCGAGGAAATAATATTTGAAATAGAGGAGGTCGCTCAGGATCGCCTGTTTCCCGAACTCGCGCGAAGTGATCGTCTGCGAATAGTCCAGCCCTTCGTCGCCGAGTATCTGCAGGCGGGCCAGTTGTTCGATGCTCCGGCGAAAAAACGCATATGCTCGCTCGTTATGACCCTCGCGCTCGAGCTCGCTCAACAGGGAAAGGTCGCCGAAGTCCTCCTGGAGGTAGATGGTATACGCCTCGTTGATCGCATAAATGTCCGGCACGGGGCAGCCTTTGGCGCGGAAATGACGGCTGAAATGGACGAAGGTGCGGTTCTCGCGGATATTGTCGTTATAGGTCGCAATGCAGGATCCCGAAGCGGTCAGGATACGGAAATAGATCCGGTTACTGCCGGACTGCGGTATCTTCTCCATCCCGGTCATGGGGGCCACGCCGCCGGCGTAATCGGCATACAACTTTTTGATCTCGTCGATGATGGTTTGCATGATGGACTATGATAGCCCACGAAGATAGGAAATCAGGGCGTACCGCTGCTCCCGGCGCCCACGCGTTTGTTTTCGTCTTCATCGCCGTTGCTGTGACGGCGGGCGGCTTTCAGCTGCTTGTTGCCGAACCGCCAGTTGAAATACAATTTTAGCAGTCTGCTTTCGTATCCTCCCGACGTTCGGATGGATTGACCCGCGAATTCGCTGGTGGCCGACCACCGGAGGCCATCGAAGATGTCGGTTACCGATAGCCGGACCTTGCCGTCCCCCTCGAAGAGGGTCTTTTCCAGACCGGCATCGAGACTCCACAGCGGACGGCTGCGCAATGTCGCCTGCCAGATGGAAGGAGAGGTATAATACCCGGAGATCTGACCGGTCCACCCGCGTCCGAGGCGGCAGCTATGCTGTGAATAGACGGTAGTGTTGAAGACGGCCAGATCGATGGTCCTGCCCGGTCCGAAATCGGCCTTGTTCACCGAATAGATGCCCGTAACACTGGTGTAAAAGCTGTACCATTTGTAGCTGAAGGGATAGCCGGCTGTCAGGTTCGCCACATCCTGGCTTGCCAGGTTCTCGCGCTCGTCGACCATCCGCGAACCGCCGGTCGTATCCGCCAGGACGGTGAACAGACCCTGGGTATGACTGTATGTCAGCGAAACGGATAATTTGTAGGCATGCAGGTAAGTCACGCTGACGGCGTTCGTGTACTGCGGCAGCAGGCGGGTATTCCCGCGGTAAAACGTATAATCGTCTATTTTGAACTCAAACGGATTGAGGTCCTGGTAAGCCGGCCTGTCGATCCGCCGGCTGAATGCGGCCGTCCACTGGTCGGCCGGATGCCCGTTCCAGGTGACGGATATATTCGGAAAGAGGTCGGTATGATCCCGGGTAAAGGAAGAATCGTAAGGGATAAAGCGGGACCTCGCGGCAAGGGCACTCAAATTCCTTCCCGCACCTTTATAGCCTGTCGATGTCCCCCGCGACCAGGTGTTCTCCGCGCGGAGGCCGCCCTGGAGTACCCAGCCTTTCAGCGTGCGTTTGTAATCCACGTACAACGCATGGATGGCTTCGCTGTAGGCAAAATCATTGCTGCCGAGGCTGTCCTGTTGTTTTCCACCGGGATAGAGGTCGTATTCCTGGAAAACATTGGAGGTGCTGACGAAAGAGCTCTTCCAGCCGAAGCCGAACCGTCCTTTCGCGAGCCGGGTTTGATAGTCGGCCTTACCGGTGCGGATCGAGATATCGGTCGGCGACACGAGGTCGTAGTCGTCGCTGTAGAGAAGCATTGTACCCGTCGAGTCGTAGTAATTGTTAGGTTGCAACTGGTTGCTGCGGAGGTGATAAACCCCATAATCGAAGTCGATGTCCAACTGGCGGCCGCCGCTGTCCGCGTAGCGGTAATTGACATCCATATTGATGTTGTCGCGGCTGCCATCGGTATGGTTGTTTGCCAGCAGGAGCCGCTCGGTCCGGTTTGCAGGCAAATAGACGATCGGCGTGGAACTGGTGCTGGCATCGGCAGATAGTGACGACGATCCGCTAATGACAAGCCCCAGCATATTCCTGTTATCGACGGACCAGTCCAGCCCTGCCCGGTAACTGTGCGTCCCGGTCATGGTGACCAGGCCGGCTTGCTGGTTGAACGACGTGTCCTGCCGGACCCTGTACATCGTAGCAACCGTCCCGTTGTTGGAATAGTGGTAAGAATAGTCGCCATAGAGATTGAATCGACGGTCGCGGTGGTTAAAGGAAAGCGCGCCGTCGTTTTTGCCGTAGGTACCGATGTTGTAGCCCGCGGAGAGCGACAGATTCGTTCCAAGCGCCGAATTCTTTTTTAGCCGGATGTTGATGATACCGGCGCTGCCTGCCGCATCTTCACGCGAGGAAGGATGGGTGATGAGCTCGATGGATGCCACCTGGGCAGACGGCAGTGTTTGCAGCCAGGCGGTAAGCGCGGCGCCCGACAGATAGGTGGGACGCCCGTCGATGTGCACCTGGACGCCGCCGATCCCGCCGAGCGCCAGGTTGTTGTCCTTGTCGATCGTTACGCCCGGTGATTTGCGCAGCAACTCGAGCGCATCCGAACCGATGGCATTGATATTGCCTTCCACGTTGAGAATGACCCTGTCGTTCCTGACCTCGACGAGCGGCCTTCCCGTTTCCACGACAGCGGCTTTCAACCGGTGAGAGACCGGTTTCAACCGGATATCCGGCGCTCTGCCGGCCGCTTCGGGCCCCATGTCGAAGCCGGCCGAGCTTTGCGGTGCATAACCGATACGGGTGACGGTGATAAAATAGCGGCCGGGGTTAACGGCCGGGAAGGCATATCGGCCGTTTGTATCCGAAATGCTTAATTTCACTACGGAGGAATCCCTGGCATTCTTTAATGCGACCGATGCGTTGGCTAAGGGTTTACCCCCATCGTCTTGCACAAAACCTGCCAGCTGTTGCCCTTTCAGGCATTGACAGGATAAAGCAATCAATAGGAATAAAGCCAGCGTTCTCATGTTTAAGCAGGGGTTGACACGTTTCGGCCGCTACAACCGGGGCATTATGCGAAGGAAAGAAAATTTTTGTTGAGGTCGACAATGCGAAGCAAATTATTTTGGGATCCGTATGGATTATATCCGTCAATATAAGAGTTTTATTAACAGCCATTACTTTAACGGCGCTGTTCGTATCACCGTTGGCATCACCCTGCCGGCCATCCTCCTGGGCTACCTGCACAACCTTGCCGCGGGGATATCGATCTCCATCGGTGCGATGTGCGTGGGCAATACCGACAACCCGGGACCGATACATCATCGTCGCAATGGGATGGTAGCCTGCATATTCAGCATCTTTCTCGTCACGCTGCTGATGGGACTGGCTTCTTCTTCGGATTGGTTGACGGGTCTGCTCGTGCTGAGCTTCTGTTTTGTATTCTCCTTCATCGGCATTTATGGAACGAGGGCCAGTTCCATCGGGATCAATGCCCTGCTGGTCATGGTGCTGAACGTGGCGCGGCCGAGGAGCGGCACCGAAAGCCTGGTCACTGCGCTCTATGTGCTGTCGGGCGGCGTCTGGTACACCTTGCTCAGTCTGATGCTCTATAGCTTTCGGCCTTACAAACTCGTACAGCAGGCATTGGGAGACTGTATGGGGGCGACGGCGGACTATCTCCGGGCAAAGGCATCCTTCTACGGCGACAATACCGATTATGAGGATGCCTACCGGCGGCTGCTCGAAAGCCAGGTAACGGTCCACCAGAAACAGGATCTCGTCAGGGAGCTTATTTTCAAAAGCCGGAATGTCGTCAGGGAATCGACGAACATCGGTCGCGTGCTGATGATGATGTTCCTGGATACGATCGATCTGTTCGAACGGATCATGACCTCGCAGCAGGACTATCGGGAGCTGCACCATTTTTTCGATGGCACAGGCCTCATGCGGGAGTTCAGAGGTCTGATCCTCGGGCTGGCAGCGGAGCTCGACGACATCGGCGTCGCCGTGATGAGCGGGAAGGCATCGGTCGAGACACCGGGGTTGGCGGCCCGCCTCCAGTCCTTGCGGGAACGGGTCGACGCATTCGGTCGCGAACGACGCACCGGAAAAAATGCCGATGCCTTTGCCGGTCTGCACCAAATCCTCGACAGTATCGAAGACCTTGCCGGGCGGCTGCATACACTGCATGGATATACGACCTATGACCGTAAGCTCGCAAAGACTTTCGACCGGGAGGTGGATCCCGACGCCTTTGTCGTGCACCAACAGGTAGACAGAAGACTGATCGGCGAAAACCTGACCATCGGTTCGAACATCTTCCGGCATTCGCTTCGCGTCAGCATCGCCACGATCGCCGGCTATATCATCTCGCGCCTCCTGCCCGTCGGACATGGTTACTGGATCATGCTGACCGCCATCGTCATCCTCAAGCCCGCCTACAGCCTGACGAGGAAACGCAATTTCCAGCGGCTGGCCGGCACGCTGGCGGGCGCGCTGGTAGGGTTGCTGCTCTTGTATTTTATCGGAGACAGGAATGTGCTTTTCGTGCTGATGATCCTTTTTATGGTGGCCGCCTACACGTTCCTGCGGATCGATTACCTCGTTTTCGTGATCCTGATGACGCCGTATGTGCTGCTGCTCTTTCACCTGCTGTATCCCGTCGACTTCCGCACGATACTCACGGACCGGGTCATCGATACCCTGGTCGGATCGGGTATCGCTTTCTTGGCGAACCTGCTGATCGTTCCGTCGTGGGAGCACGAGCGGATTATCGATTTCATGACGGCGGCCGTGAGGGCCAACATCGCTTATTTCAAAGATGTGACCGCGCCGTTTACCGGCAGACCCGTGACGGTTCAGCAGTATAAACTTTCGCGCAAAAATGCATTTGTCGCGCTGGCGAATCTTTCGGATGCGTTGTCGCGGATGTTGTCCGAACCGCGCAGCCGGCAAAAAAGCGTACCGGAGATGCACCAGTTCGTCGTGGCCAACCACATGCTGACGTCGCATGTGGCGACACTCGCCTATTATTCAGAGAGTTCCCCGGCGGCAGAACGCTTCCTTTACGAGGACGCCGTATGGCGGCCGGCGGTGGAGGATATCGTAGCAAGACTTGGAGATACGGTGAGCGTACTGGGAGACGCGCTGCCGGGGGTGGAACGGCCGGCTTCGAGGGATGCCTGGCGGGCGATCCACAACCGGGTGGCCGCATCGAAGAAGCTGCGACCGATCGCAGATCAGTTCGCATTCATCGATAAAGTGACAACGGATATCGGGAAAGTGAGCGCGCCGCTGCATGAGACGCTCGTAACCGCGCAACAGGACGTCGGCATCAACCCTTTGTTTTGATCGTCCTGGCCGTCTGCGGCGGGCCTGTTGCCGCAGGATGCAAACAAGACGTTGTGACCGGCGAGATCCTTCCGATCAGTTACTCCCGCCCAGCATCTCGCGGATCTTCATGGTCAGCTCGGTCTTCGTGATCGGAATGCCCATCACCTTGTGATAGCCTTTGGCATCGATGAGGAAATGATCGCGAATGATCCTGACCAGTTGACCGTTATTGATCTCAGGGACCAGCACCTGCCGGTAGCGGCGGAGCATTTCTCCGAGGTTCGAAGGGAACGGGCGCAGGTGACGGAGATGCGCATGCGCAACCGCGTAGCCTTCTTCCTGCAGTTGGGCGACCGCGCTCTTGATCGACCCATAGGTGCTGCCCCAGCCGACGACCAGGAGATCCCCCTTATCCGGGCCGCTGTCCAGCTGCTGCGGCGGGATGTCTTTTGCGATGAGAGCCACCTTTTCTTCGCGTATTTTCACCATCTGCTGGTGATTTTCGGGTTCATAACTGACATTTCCGGTGATGTTCTGTTTTTCCAGGCCGCCAATGCGGTGTTCGAGACCAGGCGTACCCGGGATCGCCCATGGACGGACCAGGTTCTCATCGCGCAGATAGGGCTGAAACCGGTCTTCTCCTTCCGCCAACCCTGTTTTGAATTTCACCGTGATCGCGGGCAGATCGGCGCTTTTCGGGAATTTCCACGGCTCCGCGCCATTGGCGATATAACCGTCGCTGAGGAAGATCACCGGGGTCATGTGCTGAAGCGCGATACGGGCGGCTTCATATACGGCGTCGAAACAATCGCTGGGGGTGGAAGCCGCAATGACGGGCATCGGGCACTCGCCATTGCGTCCGTAATAAGCTTGTAAAAGGTCGCTTTGTTCGGTCTTCGTAGGCAGACCGGTGGACGGACCGCCGCGCTGGATGTCGCAGATGAGCAGGGGTATTTCGAGCATGACGGCCAGCCCCATGGCTTCGGCTTTGAGCGCCATCCCGGGTCCTGACGTGGTGGTGACGCCCAGGGCGCCGCCGTAGGCGGCGCCAATAGCCGATGTGATGCCGGCGATCTCGTCCTCCGCCTGGAAAGTACGGACGCCGAATGATTTATGGCGGCTGAGTTCGTGGAGGATATCGCTGGCGGGGGTGATGGGATAGCTGCCGAGGAACAGGGGTAGCCCGCTTTTCTGCGCGGCCGCGATCAGTCCCAGGGCAAGCGCCTGGTTACCCATGACGGACCGGTAAACGCCGGGAGCCATCTTCGCCTTTTCGACGCGATAGGTCGTGGTGAAGGTCTCGGTCGTATCGCCGAAGGCATAACCCGCCTGGAGTACCCGGATATTGCTTTCGAGGATATCGGGCTTCTTACCGAACTTATCCTTCAGGAACTGGATGGTATAATCCATGCTCCGGTTGTACATCCAATACAGGAACCCCAGCACGAACATGTTTTTCGCACGGTCCTTCTCCTTGGTTCCCAGCGGTATATCTTTTAAAGCCTCACGGGTCATCTTCGTTACGTCCATCTCGAAGACCGTGTAATTGTCCAGCGAATGGTCTTCCAGCGGATTGACGCCATCGGGATAGTTGGCCAGCCGGAGGTTCTTCTGGTCAAAGCCCTCCGTGTTGACGATGATCTTGCCTCCTTTTTTCAGGCTCTTCAGATTGGCCTTCAGGGCCGCGGCGTTCATCGCCACGAGCACATCGCACTCGTCGCCGGGGGTGAAGATCTTGTCGCTCGAGAACCGCAGCTGATAGCCGCTGACGCCCGGGAGGGTGCCTTGCGGAGCGCGGATCTCCGCCGGGAAATCTGGGAAAGTGGCCAGGTCGATACCCAATAGGGCCGTATTGTTGGTAAACTGGCTGCCGGTCAATTGCATGCCGTCGCCGGAGTCCCCTGCGAATTTGATCACGACATCGCGGAGGACCTCTTCATTTCGTTTCATATGGTTGTAAAGTTATGCAATTATTCGTAGCGTAGCGCCTCTATGGGGTCGAGACGGGACGCCTTTTGGGCCGGGTAATATCCGAAAAAAACGCCGGTGATCGCGCAAACTAAAAAGGACAGGACGATCGAGGACTGGGTAA
>DASZYU010000082.1:0-2125 GCA_035545215.1 Puia sp. | reverse complement strand
AACGCGCATACCGCACTGAACGAACCGAACAACATCGTGCTGACCCGGAGGGCCGCCCGGTCGCTGTTCGGGGAAACGGACGCGATGGGAAAAATGGTCCGCGTCGACAACTGGCTCGATTATACGGTCACGGGAGTAATGGAGGATCTGCCCAACAATACGCAATTCGATTTCGAATACCTGTTACCGTGGAAATTCATGCAGTGGACGCACCAGGACGACAGCGATTGGGCGTCCAACTCCACGCGCAACTACATCCTGCTGAAACCGAACACCGATGTCGCGCGGGTGAACGAAAAGATCAGGGACATCTATAAACGACATGCAAAAGAAGACAAGGACCTCGATAAGAAGGAGGCCTTTCTCTATCCTGTGAGCAGGCTGCACCTGTATTCGAATTTCGAGGACGGCGTTCCGGCCGGAGGGAGGATAGAGGTCAGGGTGTTCTTACTGATAGCGGTGTTCATCCTGCTGATCGCGTGTATAAATTTTATGAATATGAGCACGGCGCGCAGCGAACGGCGCGCGAAGGAAGTCGGCATCCGCAAGGTGTCCGGCGCGTTGCGCGGTTCCCTGGTCGGCCAGTTCCTTGGAGAAAGCACCCTGATCGCGCTGGTCGCCGGGGCGATCGCGCTTTTACTGGTACAGGTTTCTCTTCCCGGCTTCAACCTGCTGACGAAAAAACAGCTGGTGATCGGATACGGCAGCCCGGCCTTTTGGATGGGTTTTGCCGGGTTCATCTTATTCACGGGCGTCGTCTCCGGCAGCTACCCCGCCTTCTTCCTGTCCGGTTTCCGCCCGGTGGCCGTCCTGAAGGGAAGTTTCAAAAAAGCGCACGCGCTGATCACGCCCCGGAAAGTCCTCGTGGTGCTCCAATTCACTTTCGCCATCATCCTGATCGTCTCGACCCTGATCATCCGGCAGCAGGTGCAATATGCCCAGTCGCGGGCGACGGGCTATGACAAGGACGACGTGGTATGGACCTACCTGTCGGGGGACGTCGGTAAGAATTACGATCTCATCCGCAACGAGCTGCTGGACCGCCGCATCGCCCTCTCGGTCACCAAGTCGAGCGAACCCTTGTCTGCGAGTTGGAGCGTCGCCACCGCCGACTGGAACGGCAAGGACCCCAACGACGGGACGCAGTTCAATTTCTTCAACGAGGACGGCGGCATCGTTAAAACGGCCGGGCTTCAGCTGTTGGAAGGCCGCGATCTAGATACGAAACATTACCCGACGGACTCCACCGGGGTCCTGCTCAACCAGGCTGCGGTAAAGGCGATGGGCCTCAGGCACCCGATCGGCCAGATCATCGACCGGGGGGTGTGGGATGCCGACTGGCATGTCGTCGGTGTCGTGAAAGATTTCGTTCTCGAGTCGCCGTTCGATCGGATCAAACCGATGGTTATCCAGGGACCCAGGGCGAATTGGTTCAACCTGATGCATATCCGGCTCAATGGCGCCAACCCGACCGCCCGGAACCTTGCCGATCTGGAGAAGGTATTCAAACGCTTTAACCCCAACTACCCCTTCGAATACCATTTCACCGACCAGGAATATGCGCGCAAGTTCAATGACGAACAGGCGACGGCTACGCTCACGGCCTTGTTTGCCGGTCTGACCATCCTCATATCCTGTCTGGGGCTTTTCGGTTTGGCGGCGTATATGGCCGAAGCGCGCATCAAAGAGATCGGCGTCCGCAAGGTGTTGGGCGCTTCGGCGGCGGGTATCGTCACGCTGCTTTCAAAAGATTTTATCCGGTTGGTATTGATCGCGCTGTTGGTTGCCGCCCCCATCGCATGGTGGTCGATGGATAAATGGCTCAGCGGTTTTGAATACCGCATAGCTATCCCGTGGTGGATCTTCCTCGTTTCGGGCGCGATAGCGGTCCTGATCGCGGTCGCCACGGTCAGCGTCCAGGCCATCCGCGCGGCGCTGGTCAACCCGGCGCGGTCGTTGCGCAGCGAGTAACTTTTCGGAGGCGCGGGGTGCCCGGACGAAGGTCGCGTCACCGGGAAATCATCGGGCAATCCCGGGCGGGAGCCGGACGGTTATCGGTCGATCGTCACCGTGATCGTCGTCCCTTTGCCTGCCGCGCTATCGATCGTAAGGCGGCCATTGATCG
>DASZYU010000081.1:0-7874 GCA_035545215.1 Puia sp. | reverse complement strand
AGATATGGAAGGGCATACGCGCACCAATCACGCCGGCGGCGTCGTAGGCGGCCTCACCAATGGCAACGAGCTGGTCTTCCGCATCGCCATCAAACCGACCTCTTCGACGCCGAAGGAACAACAGACGCTGAATTGGGAAACCGGCCAGGTCGAACCTTTTTCCGTCAAAGGCCGGCACGACCTCTGCGTCGCCCTGCGGGCCCCGGTGATCCTCGAAGCGGTGACGGCAATCGTACTGGCCGACCTGTTGTTGCTCGAACAGCATACCCCCAGGGTGATGGGGAAACCGGACCGTTGACAGAAGTGCATCGCGGGCGCCCCGGTTAGCCTGCGAAATGGCGGCAGGTCCTGACCAGCGGAAGGAACAGAATTTGTACAAAACGATGAGGTTGATTCAGAACGGCCGATACCAGACGTCATTGGTATGCGTGCAAACAATTTGCCAGCCGCGGGAACGTTTATAAACCGCACCGTGCATTTTCGCCTGTGCGGCGGCACGGTGAACAAATAGTAAAAAAATTTATAATACACGCTGATAAGCTAACCAATCGTTGTATCTTTCCGCCAAATGAAGTATTCCGACCGTCGTATTTTTTCAGCCCTGGTTTTACTGATTTCCACGATCTTTTTTTCCTGTCACGGCAAGCCCGCCGGTCCGGCGGAAACCGATCATGTCTCGAATCCCAGGAAGATGGATCGGCACGTCGGCACCGACCTTCGATCGGTGCTGCAATATGCCGCGGATCACGAAGACCGCATGAACGATACGACCGTGCTGGTGTACCGAAGGCTCGAGGACAGCGTTTACCAGGGGAACGGTTATACGCCGCTGTGGAGCGATAAAGAACATTGGCTTCCGGTGAGCGATAGCCTGCTGGCCTTCATCCGGGATAGCAAGGAGTATGGTCTGTTCCCGTCGGACTATCACTGGACCGCGCTCTCGTTCATCCAGCGTATCGTGCAGGAAGACTCGAACGCCCGCAAGAACGCCGCCATCTGGACCCGTGGCGATCTGCTGCTTACCGACGCATTCTTCGGTCTCGTGAAAGACCTCCGGCATGGCCGTCTGGATTTCGACAGTGTCACGCTCCGCAAGGATTCGGTGCTGCCCGATACTTTGTTCATAAGGACGTTGGCTGCCGCGCGCGGCGCCGGGACCATCGGCCCTGTGCTCGATAGCCTGGAGCCGCATCACCCGGGATATGACTCGCTGAAGCGATACCTGAAAGCGTTTCTGGCGACGGCGCATTTCAAAAGAAATACCTGGCTCGATTACCCCTATAAGGATTCAATGGTATTTTATACCTCGCTGGGTCATCGGTTGCAGGAGTCGAATTATATCGATTCTTCCGTGACACAATTCGACACGACGATGCTGAAATCAGCGATCCGGCAGTATCAGAAGGTGAACAAATTGAAGGTGACGGGGCGCCCGACACAGGAAATGGTGGACATGATGAACAACGGCGACTGGGAGAAGTTCAAACGCGTTGCGATCAACATGGACCGGTACAAACATTTGCCCGATACGCTGCCAAAGACCTACGTGTGGGTGGATCTTCCGGGGTATTTCCTCCAGGTGGTCGATTCGGATACCGTCGTTTTCGAGTCCAAGGTAATCGTCGGCGCCCCGAAAACCCGGACACCGCTGCTCACCAGCGAAATTTCGAATTTTGTCACCTATCCTCAATGGACGGTGCCGATCAGCATCATCATGAAGGAAATGTTGCCGCAGATAAAAAAGAATGTCAACTACCTGCAAAAGCAAAACCTGATGGTCGTCGACGATAACGACAGCGTCCGGGACCCGACAAAAATCAACTGGCGGCGATTGAATAAGAACAATTTCCCTTATCAGCTGAAACAGCGGCAGGGCGATGACAATTCGCTGGGGGTCATGAAGTTCAATTTCAAAAACAAGTATGATGTTTACCTTCATGATACGAACGTGCGTTGGATGTTCGATAAGTCTTACCGGGCGCTGAGCCATGGTTGTGTCCGTGTAAAAGAGTGGCGCAAATTGTCCGATTTCCTCATCCGGAAGGATACGATGCGTTACCATCCGGATACGCTCAGGGCCTGGATCGCCCGGCAGGAGAAGCATACGGTCTATGGGTTTGCGAAGGTCCCTATCTTCCTGCGTTATTATACCGTCGTAGGGCGGAAAGGAAGGCTCGTTTTCTACGAAGATATCTACGGCGAGGACCGCGAGCTCCGGAACCGGTATTTTGCAAGAAAGCCGATTTATTGATATCTTGCGACCAGCGGTCGCGTTGACAGAGGTCCGCTAAATCCATTTATCCATGTCCACCCAAAAGCTAAGAGCCGGAGTCCTTGCGTGTATGCTACTGCAGGGAGCGGCAGCAGCCGCCTGTGCCGGACGCGAATCCGCGAACGAGCTCCTGCCGGCGGCGAGATCGAAGGCGCCGTCCGCCCGGGCTGTCTTCGGCGCGGGTCGCGGGGAACCAACCCGGGACTCTATTCCTCACCGGCGACTGCATCCCCCGGCAGCGGTAAAAGTACAATTCGGGGTCGCCAGTTATTATGCGGATAAGTTCGAAGGGAGAAAGACGTACACGGACGAGATCTTTCACCAGGATAGCCTGACCGGTGCGAGCAATACATTGCCGATGCATACCTGGGTTCGCATCACGAATCTCCGCAACCACAAGACCGTCATCGTCGTGATCAACGACAAGATGCACCCGCGGAACAAGCGGCTCATCGATCTCAGCCGCGCGGCTGCCGACCACTTGGGGTATAGCGGCAGGGGGCTCACGCGGGTGCGCATCGACGTGCTCGGGAAGAAGAGGCCCCGTGAGATGCGCGAAGAAGTAGCCGCCAAATCCCCTTAACTTTGTTGCCTTAAACATTTCTATTATGAATGCAAGCATCGGCATCAAACCGGCCAACCTGCAGGCCGTGTCCGTGGAATTGAGCAAATTACTCGCGGACGAATTCATCCTGTACACCAAGACGCGGAATGCGCACTGGAATGTGGAAGGGCGCGATTTTCATTCCATGCATATTTTTTTCGAAAAGCAGTACGAAGCGCTGGATGAAATAATGGATGCCGTGGCCGAGCGGATACGGCAACTGGGGCATTATTCGCCCGCTACCTTGCAAAGTTTCCTTTCCCTCACCCACCTGACCGAGCAGACGGGCCAGCGCAACGACAGCCTGGATTTCATCCGGGAACTGCTGACGGACCATGAGAACATCATTATTTTTATCCGCGAAAATGTCAACCGGTTTGCCGACGAATATGGCGATGCCGGCACCAGTGATTTCGTGACGGGGCTGATGGAGGAGCACGAGAAGATGGCCTGGATGCTGAGGGCGCATGTGAAATGACCGGTGCGTGCGTTGGACACGGGTGGGCGATGTGCCCGCGCCGGACGCGGGCAGGCGGATCGGTCGATGGCTTATTGGTGTTTTCCGAAGAGGCGTTTGAAGAAGCCGGGTTTCTTTTTCGGTGGGGGCGGGTTCTTTCCGCCATCGGTCACCGTGATCCTGACCGACCCTTCCTTGCTGGTCTTTTCATGTGTGGCTTCCTGGAAGATCTTTTGTTCTTCGGGGGACAGTTTTGAATCCACGGGGACGGTGGGAGGGCTGGTATCGAGGTATTGGTTAGCCCTGCCGTTGCCCATGTTAGCGCCTTCTGCGCCGGGCGGTGCCGTCCTTTCGATGTTCATATAATCATACATCATTTCCTTGCGAATGTTCTCGGGCTCGATGAACTTCGCCTGGCGCTCTATGCCGAGGGACTTGTCGGCAAGCACTTTCGTAAAGAAATATTCCCATATGGGGCGGGCCGCCTGGGCGCCATATCCGAGTCCTCCCTCGAGGTGGATGAAGCGGTCGTCGCACCCGATCCATGCGCCGGCCATGAGCTGCGGGGTATAGCCCATGAACCAGGCGTCGGAGTTGTCATTCGTCGTTCCGGTCTTTCCGCCCATTTCCGCAATGCCCAGCCGGTTGCGCAATCCGGCGGCGGTGCCGAAGTCAACGGGACCCTGCATCATCCGGGCCATGGTGTAGGCCGTTGCCTGGCTGATCACTTCCTTGCGCTCGGTGTCGAAACGCTGAAGAACATTTCCGTTCTTGTCTTCGATGCGGGAAATATAATAAGGTCTCGTGCTGAAGCCGCCGCTGGGGAACATCGTGTAGCCCCACATCATTTCATACAGCGACAGGTCGCATGCCCCCAGGGCCATGGAAGGGTAGGGGTCGATCTTCGTGGGAATGCCTATCTGGCGGATGTAATCGGCGAACCGTTTGGGACCTACCTGTTTCATGATATAGGCGGCCACTCCGTTGATCGACCATGCAAGACCGGATGCCATCGTCATGGAGCCGCCTTCGTGTTTATCCGGACGCGCGGGGACATAGCCGAAGCCGGGGAAATACTGCTGGCTGGTTTCGCATTCGGTTTCCGGGGTAAACCCGTAGTCTTCGATGCCCAATGAATACAGGAACGGTTTGATGGCGCTGCCCACCTGCCGTTTGGTATTCATGTTGACGTGATCGAACTTGTATGTCTTGAAGTCGATGCCGCCAACCCATGCCTTTACGGCTCCCGTCACCGGGTCCATCACCATGAAGGCGGTCTGGAGCATCTCCTGGGTGTATTTGATGGAATCCATCGGCGTCATCACCGTGTCTTTTTCGCGTTTGGAGTTCCAGGCGAAGACCTTCATCGGCACTGCGTGGTAGAATGTCTTGCGGATCTCCGGTTCGGTCAAACCGTCGTCTTCTTCGCTGTGCCACCGGTCGCTGTTGCGCATGGCGGCTTCGAGGATATTGGCGTGTTCCTTCCAGATGAGGCCTTTCCGGACGTCGTACTGGGCGCTGAGGGCTTTTTGCAGAATTGGCAACTGTTTGGCCACCGCCTCATCGGCGTACAACTGCATCCGCGGATTGATCGTCGTGTATATCTTTAAACCGTCGGTATAGAGATTGTAGGGCTCTCCGGTCGCAGGGTTCTTATGTTCCTTGCACCAGCGTTGCAGCTCGCCCCGGATGACGTCGCGGAAGTAGGGAGCCAGACCGTTGTTCTCGTCGATCTTTTTATAGTTGCTGAGATCGATGGGCCTTGCTTTGTACCGCGCGGCCTCCGTCTCCGACAAATAGTTGTTCTTCACCATCTGGTTGATGACGGTATTCCGCCGGTCGATCGCCATTTTGGGATTCCTGCGGGGATTGTACAGCGTATTGCCTTTCAGCATGCCGATGAGGATGGCCGCCTCGTCGACCGTCAGTCTGTCGGGCTCTTTCTGGAAAAAGGTGCGGGATGCATTCCGGATCCCGTAGACATTGTCTCCGAAAGGGACTTCGTTCAGATACAGCGCGAGGATCTCCTGCTTGGTGAAATTGCGCTCAAGCTTGATGGCGATGATCCATTCCTTCAGCTTTTCGATAAACCGGCGAACGAAATTCTTCGAACCCTGTTCGAGCAGGTTCTTGGCCAGCTGTTGGGTGATGGTGCTGCCGCCGCCATCGCGTCCCAGTTTGAGGACCGCCCGCATGACGGAATAGCCGTCGATGCCCGAGTGTTCGTAAAAACGCTCGTCCTCGGTGGCGATCAGCGCGTTCACGACGTTGGGGGAAATATCCTTGAATTCTACATTGCTGCGATTGCCCTTGTCCTTGTAATACTTCCCCATCGGTGTCCCGTCTTCGGCGAAGACCTCGGTGGCGAGCGTGATGGAAGGGTTCTCCAGTTCCTTGAGGGAGGGTAAGGCGCCAAATACGCCCAAATTGATCAGGACCAGGAAGAGCACGAAGGCTCCCAGTCCATAGAAAAAGGCTCGCCAGAAAATACGGATCGCTTTGGACGACATATGTAGATCAGTTGCTATTTGAGCGGTGTAAAAATAGGGTTATCCCTGTTAATCAAATGGCAAAATTGCCGGCCAACGGACAACCGTTCGCTTCCGGGGATATGGATTTAGAAGGTCGTCGGGTATGCCGAAGACAGGAACTTCCGATAAGCAGGCATATCCTTGTTGTCCATCAGCAGCTGTAGATTGGTGTCGGATATGATCAGGAAGACGTATTTGCCCGCCGGGAGCCAGGGCACGATATCCCTCGGAGCCTCGGGTTTTACGGTCTTCAGGTAAGCGAGTGCCTCGTCCGCATTCGGGAACCCACTGATCACCACCAGTTTTAGCGAGTCATTCAGCGAAGCGTTCTCAGTCGTCAAACCCTTGCTGTAATAGGTTTCGAGGTTAAAGCGGCCAAACGCATTCCTGGTTTCCGATACGTAGACCGGATCCACCTTGTCCAGGACGATGATCACCGCGTGCGGTTTGTCCGGAGTGAGGGTGAATACAGAATTTAGGGTTCGCAATTTTGCTGCCAATTGCGCCGTATCCGATTGTAAATTCTTCAACGCGTTATTGATGGAGTCCGACCAACGCCGCAACCGGGCCATTTGGAGCGAATCGGATCTGTTCCTGAGCATGACGGCGTTGAGCGAGTCCTGCAGGTGATGAAGGCTGGCCAACTGCCTGGCGTCCAGTCCGATCTTGCGCAGGCTGCCGGTGTCGACCCTGAGCTTGTTGGGTTCAAAACCGGGTATTGCGGGTTTCACCCCCGGCGCTGCGGGAGATACCGCGGTGACCCGGGCGCGGGCCAGTTGGGTGGTATCCTCTTTCACCAGCAGATTGGAATCATTCCGGACGAGCCTGGGTCGGCGGTTCGCTGCGGCCTGTGCGGCGGTATCGGGAGCGGCGTTGAGGACCGTGTCTTCGTCCTTTGCCCTCGTCACCTGCAGCCGGGTAAGGTAATCTTCGATCTGACGGCGGCGGCCGAGAACGTCCAGGAGGGCGGCGGCCTTACCGGCCATCGGCGTTTTGGGGAATTTGTTTTCAATACTCATCAGGATACCCCTGGCCTGCTGGTCCTGACGCGTCTTTATGTAATAGACGGATTCGATATACAGCAACTGCGCCGTCCAGTATTTATCGCCATAAAGGCTGTCGGCCACTTTCTTTTCCGCCAGCGCGTCATCGAAGCGACCTTCTATGAAATCCAGGTAGACCTTGTCGTACTGGCGGGTGGCCCCGACTTCGAGCCGGCTTCGGGCCGCTTCGACCGAATCCGGGTTGGTGATCCTCGCCGTAAAGGTACTTTTCGGGAATTTTCCTTTCAGCAAGGCCAGGACGCTGTCGGCGCGTTGCTGGTCGCCCAGCTGTTTGTAGCAATAATAGAGATCGAACAGCGACTCTTCGCGGTGGTTGGTGGAGGGGAAACGATAGAGGAGCGTGTCGTAGGCATCGATGGCGTAGGGATAATCGGCTATGCCGTCCTTGTAGCCGCGGCCCAGTTGGAACCAGGCCGTTTCGATCGAATCCATCGATTTCTGCATTTTGTCCGGTGTGAGCGGCAGGTGGCTCAACAGTGTTTTGTAGTCGATCCGATTGGAGACGCCGGTGCGGGCCAGGCTATCGTTCATGTCGACGGTCCGGCGGGCGCCCGGGCCGGCAGGCATATTCGTTTTCATGATCGAGGCGATGGCCCAGTTGTCGACATTGGGACGATTGCCCCAGTTGGTCCGGAAGTCGGAAAAGCCTTTGGCCTTGAGCGCCGGATTGTCGAAATACCAGGAAGCGCCGGCCCCGTTGGAGAACAGGTCGGGTACCGTCTGATTGCTGCGTAACGGGGCATTCGAAAGTCCGGTGTCCTGTTCGTCGCGGAGGCCTTGCTGGCGACGAAGCGTGCGGACCAGTTTCCTGATCAGCGCATCCCGTTGGGCGGCCGGCAGGGAGGCAATGCGCTGCAGGCTATCCTGTCTGTCGATCACCTGAAGATTGGAAACGATGACGGCCAACCCTGCCTTGCGGTCGTTGAGCCAGCTGATATCGCCCACG
>DASZYU010000080.1:0-12965 GCA_035545215.1 Puia sp. | reverse complement strand
CGGGTAGCGGCATAGATCACGCGGCGCGGCCTGGCCCAATACAGCGCACCCAGACACATCGGGCAGGGCTCGCACGACGCATACACGTCGCAGTCGGTCAATTGATAATTCCCCAGCCGGTGGCAAGCGTCGCGTACCGCCACGATCTCGGCATGAGCAGTCGGATCGTTGTTCGACGTCACCTGGTTGCACCCTCTCCCGACCACGATGCCATCGCGAACGATGACGCAGCCGAAGGGGCCGCCCGCACCCCTGTCCATTCCGCCGCGGGCCAACCCGATGGCTTGTAGCAAGTATTCCCTATCCTGTTGCGTAATCATTCACCAAAAATACCACCTGTTGTTGTCCCATCCATACCTTCGGCCAGTTTGCCGCAGAGCCGCATCACACAATACCCACTTCCTGCCGCCCGGTGTGGAAAAATTACCCCAGGATTCCTCATTTTTTTGCGAAAAACGACCCTATTGCCGTTTAAAATGCCGGTGGCTCACGATTTGCCTTAGTAATATGGCTTTTAATAGGATATTGGATTTTAGCAACGGCCTGGATTTCAATCTGGGCTTCTTTTTTTTATCCTAACTGCCCGCGCCTCCGCAGCAGCCGCCGTCTCCGACCGCGTGATTTGCCTCAACGTTTGCCCAGGTCGTGACGCGAAAAGCAGAACTCTATAACCGGCGTCAGGTGGTTTTGAAGAGTTTATCGATGAACAGATTGAGCACCTCCAGGCCGACCAGGATGATGATGATCCATTCCAGGACGGTGCTGTTGCGGTACTGCAGCAGGTCCCTGAACAGCTCGAGGTTTTCCTTGATCATGCCCAGTCCTTCGCGGATATCCCGGTAGCGCTCCTGTAAATCGAAGGTCCGCTTTAGCCCAATGTCGATCCGGTTGAGGTCCTCGTCCTCCCAGGTCTCGGGCGGGCTGTCGAAAATGTAGAGGTTCTCCGCGATCCTGTTCTTCAGGTTTAGCGTCTTGCCGATGTATTTCTTGAGATTGGCGCCCGAGATATCCAGCCGGCCCTTCCGTTCGAGCGTGAGCGTGTGCGAGTTGGTCTCTTCGAGCAGCAAGTTGGTCAGTTCGGAATAATAGTCGAGCGAGACCGATTGGCTGACATTGAGCATGATCAGCCGGAGCACCTCGATGTCGGGTTTGACGATCTCGATCTTGTTGTAGCCGAACTTGTTCTCCCTGGCATTGGTCTCCACCTCGAATTCCTCGCTGAGCGGCAGCTGGAAGATGTTCTTGCAGAAGGGGGCGATCCGCTTCAAAAACGTCTCGCGCCGCTGGTCGTCGTAATTCAGGAAACAGACCACGCCGTATTTGAAAACATACACCAGGTCGTCGGGTCCCGTTTTGTAGAACAATTCGTCCGCATCGTAATGGTAAAGCCCTTCCTTGAAGCTCTGGCGGAAGCTTTTCACCTCGATACTGTCCGCGATCTGGAACGACATGACGTGCATACAACTGGATTTTGCCGACCGGAACGCCGGCCCCTTCTGCTTCTCCGCGCCCTTCCTTAACAAAATAAATGATCCGGTCAATTTGTTCGAAATACTAAATTTTTTAGTATATTGCTGCAAAAAAGATGGACGCATTATCCCCCAACCTCTTCGTCCGCGACATCCGCGCGACGCTTGCTTTCTACCAGGTGCTCGGTTTCACGCTTACGATGTCCGTGCCCGGCGGAACCGAAGCCGAACCGGTCTGGGCCATGGTCACCAACGGAAAAGTTTCCTTCATGTTCCAGACCTTCCAAAGCCTCGGCGACACGCTCCCGCAGATCAGCCGCACCGACGGCGGCTCGCTGCTGTTTTACATCAATGTGAAAGACATCGGCTCCTACTTCGAGTCCGTCAGAGACAAAGTGCAGGTCCTTCATGGGCTACAAAAGACCTTCTATGGCGCCACCGAATTCTCGATCCTGGACAACAACAACTACGTGCTGACCTTCGCCGAACACGAGCAGGCCTGACGAGAAGCCAACGAGCGCCCGATGGGCCGGGCCTACCACGCAGCTTTCAATTTGTCGAGCTCGGCAGGATTCAGTTTTTCTTTTTCCATCAGATCGATATCCCGGTTGATCATGACCATGTCCCCCGTCCCCAGCATTTCCGGCTCGTTATCGGTGTCGGAATGGTAGGATTTCTTTGCCCGTATGGAGCCTTCCAGCAGATCGATCTCTTCACCCGGTCGCGCGCGGAAGGCTTCGGCATGAAAACGGGAGGCCGACAACACCTCCACGACCATATCGCGGGTTTGGAGGGCCAGCGGCGCGTGGACGATATCGAACCAGGCTTCGCCATCGAGCGATACTTCCTTCCGGCTGCTGAAACCGACGGCCAGCCCGATATTTGCACCCGGCGCCAGGATCACCGTACTGCTGTCGGGCAGCGCGATGGTCTGTTTCGCCTGTGTCTCATTTCGATATTGTTTGCCTGCTGTCACCACTCTTCGCGGCTCGTCCCGGCAACCAGCCGCAACCGTTATAGCCACCGCCATGGCGGCAGCGGCCCCAATCATTTTTCGCATAGGGCATCAATCTACGCAATCTTTTGCAGCCCCGCGCCTGCCCCCGCCAAATCCCGGCCCGGATTCCACGAATCATTTGGTTACCTTTGCCGCATGATCCAGGTCGGCAGCTACAACACATTGAAAGTAAAAAGGGAGCTCGAGTTCGGTCTCATCCTGGACGATGGAAAGGAAGGCATCCTGTTGCCCAGGCGGTTTGTCCCGCGTTCGGCCCGCATTGGCGACGAGCTGAAGGTCTTTCTCTATCACGACAGCGAGGATCGTCTCATTGCTACCACTCAGCACCCAAAAGGCGTGCTCGGCGACATCGTACTGCTCCGCGTAGTCGGCGTGACCCCGCAGGGCGCCTTCCTCGACTGGGGGCTGATGAAAGACCTCTTCGTACCGAAATCGAAGCAACTCAGCGGCATGCGGCTGGGCGGCGATTATCTCGTAAAGATCTACCTCGACGAAAAGACCGGCCGGCTTGCCGCCACCGAAAAGATCGAGCCCTTCCTGAGCAATGAACCGCTCACTGTGAAAGAAAAAGACGTCGTCGACCTCACGGTATGGCGGCGCACCGATATCGGGTATGTGGTGATCATCAACAACCGGCATACCGGCGTCCTGCACTTCAACGAGATCTTCCGGAACATCGCCGTCGGCGACCGCTTTCCCGGTTTCATCAAAAACATCGTGCCGGCCGGCCGGTCGTCATCCGGGGAGACAGAGATCGATGTCGTCGCGGGCAAACCGGGATACGAACGCACCGAAGACGCCTCCGACAGGGTCCTCCGCCTCCTCCGGGAAAACAAGGGCCGTCTTCCCTATCACGACAAATCCGACCCGGAGTCCATCTACAGTTTTTTCGGCATGAGCAAAAAGACGTTCAAAATGGCAACCGGCCGCCTTTACAAAGAAAAAAAGATCCTGATCACCGACACGGGCATCCAGCTCGCGCCCTGAGCGCCCGGCGGGGTTGGCATTGACCTCGATGACCACGCCATGGGGTAGCACCGTGGCCAAGGTGTCGTGCCGGCCCGCCATATTGTACCAGTCCGGCGCGCCGGACCGCCGGCGCTCACGGAGCTTTAAGGATCATCGCGTCGATGGCCTCGCCCGCGGCAACGCTCAGGTTGGTGGCCTTCCCGCTGTCCGTATGGACCCAAAGGTCGCCCTCTTTCCTGATCTTGATGGGCGGCAGCATGGGCCGGTTATCGTGGCCCGGCACGTGGAAGTTCGAGACTAAATAATAGGTGTCCGAATGATGTTCCTGAACGTCGGCCTGCAGGGTGATGTTCAACCGCGCCGCGTCCACCGGGAAATTGAAGCGGATGGAAAAGGTTGAGGTGATCATGACGTTGGATAGTTCAATTAAAAATCGCAACACAAACGGTGTGCCGGACCGACCACGTGGAAAGTAGGTGGAAAAAATGACAGTTGTGGCATACCGGCAGGGCTGTCGGAGCCAGGAAGATCAATCGACGCTGAGTTCGGCATTCAGCAACTCGCCGAGCTGATGGACGATCTCTTCCATCTCGCGGGGGCCCGACGGTTTTTCAAAATAAGTGGATGCTCCCAGCTGTTTGCATTGGTCTATTTCTTCCATACCGAGCGCGGCGCTCCACACATATTTGGGGATGTTCGAATAACGGGGGTCCGCCGACAATTGACGGAGGATCTCGGGCGCGTTCAGACAGGGGATTTTATAGTCGATGAGGATCATGGAAGGAAGACGGTCCCACCGGCACCGGGAAAGGAAGTCGATTAATTGCTGTCCGTCGCCGACGGTTTCCACCGCGGCAAATACAATATGCCGTTCGAAGTCGGTTACAAAAGAGCTCCGGTCATCCGGATCGTCTTCCGCCAAAAGGATATAGGGCAACATAGTTTTGAATTTTGATGGTTAGTCCAATAAAGTTAACGAAAGATTTGCCAAAAAATTGTACCGTTCGGCTACCTGTCCTTCCCCCGCTTGTCGTCCTTCTTTTGCTGTTTTTGGAACTCGGCTTTCAGCGGTGAGTCGTTCACCCGGTCGACCGAGTTGATGTTGACCGAATTTTCGAGCGCGGGGTACAGGGCCTGGATGAAGCCGTTGCGCAGCGTTTGGCCGATGATGTACCAAATGTTCACGTCGGGATTCCTGAGATCGCCCGAGAACTCGACCCGGGTCGCGGTTTGGTCTTTCGGCTTGTTCTTGACGACCCAGTTCACCGCCCCGATGAGCGCCTCCCAGGCCAGTTTCAGGGGATGCGCCTTGTCCTTATCCCAGTTGACCACCCGGAGGTCTTTGATGATGGGTTTGGTGTAACCCGCAATCTTGTGGTCTTTCGCGGCGACTTCGGTATAGATGCCGATGGTCCCCTGTTTAACGGTAAATTTCCCATAGGCGCTGAGAAAATCGTTCAGCCGGCTGATGTCCATGTCGGTCAGCTCGGCCTTTGCGCTGAAAGTAGGCACGTCGTTGAGCGCGTCCAGCTTCATGCTGAGCCTGGCATGCCCGCCATAGATGCCGTCGCAGGTGGCCTCGACAGTGGAAGGCAATTCCTCTTTCTGGTGCCGGGCATTCGAAAGGTTCTGCGCGAGGATGTGAATGGAGGTGGCGAAGATGTTCACTTTCGGCGTGCTGTAGAAATCGCGGTAGTGGATCTCACCGTCGAATATCTCAAACCTGTTCAGCTTTAACGGCATCAGGTCCTTTACCACCTTCGTCCAGGAGTCCTTCCTGATGTCGGTCTGCGAGGTCTCCTTCGTAGGCCCTTTCGCGAAGTTGAGGATGGGATGTTGCACGATGATCTTTCCCACCAGCCGTCCGTGGAACAATGCGCTCCATTCAACCGACAGGTCCAGCGCGTCAGCCGAAAAGAAGGGAACAGGGATCTTTCCCCCCGTTTTGTCCAGGCGGATCGATTGGATCGTATAGGCGCCGCGGATCAGGTGGACGTCGATATCCCCGACCCGGCCCGTGTAGCCGGGGATCGTTTGCAATTCTTTGTTGACGAAACGCAGCAGGATGGATGGCAAGGCGATCCTAAGCGCGATGAGGATCACGATCAGCGAGCCCGCTACGATCAGGATGGTGCGACGAACCCGGTGTCTTTTGGGGCGATGCGGCCTTTCCCCGGCGGCCCTGGATGTTTGCTTCATAAGTTCTTTGGCTGTCCGGCTCATCCACGATGCCAAGTAAAAAGCATGCCATCCCGCGGATACCTTCCTTCCCGACGGCATCCGGTTCGCGGACGCAGGCGAAACCGAACCCGCGCGATGAGCCCGTGTCGCTCGCGCACAGCCAGCAAAAAAGCCCCGGCATCTGCCAGGGCTTTCACCTATCCGATAATCCTTTTAGCGGGATGAACGGCTGCCATAGCCGCTGCGACCCGAACGGCTTGTAAACTGTCCGTGGGAATTTCTCGATCGATTGTGGCCGCCCGAGGAACGACTGCTCGACGAATGGCTGCCCGACGACCGACCCCCGGAGGAGTGGCTGCCCGACGACCGGCCCGAACCCGAGCGTCCGCCCGAACCGCGGGTGGTAAAATGTCCCTGCGCGTCGCGGCTTTGATTTCCGCGCCCGCTGCTGCCGCGCCCGCTGTTTCGCCCGCTGCTGCTGCCACTGCTGCCACGACGTTCCGGGCCGCCCTCGCTGCCTCGCCCATTTTCCCCGGAGCGTCCGCGGCCCTGGTCATGGCCATACGCACCGCGTTTTTCGTGATACGCGCGACCGCCTTCGCCGGCGATGCGACGCCGCTCCTCGCGATCCATGGATGCAAAACCGCGGCGGTCCGTTTGACCCTGGCGCCCGCGGCTTTCGCTACGGTGGCCTTCATTTTGCTGACCGCGCCGGCCGCTCCTGCCATAGTCCATGTCCTCGTCCTCTTCTTCTCCGTATTGCTGATACCTGCCCCTCGGTTGTTCGTACTCCCCTTCGTCTTCGTAGTCCTGACCGTAGTCACTGTCGTAATCGCTGTCAAAGTCCTCGTCGTAGTCCTCCTCATTCTGCTCATAGCGTCCCCGGGGTTGGTCATAGTCACTTTCGTCATAATCGCGGTCGTAATCTTCCTCGTAATCCTGCTGGTAGCCTCCGCCGCGTCCGCCGTGTGACTGCTGGCCGCCCCTGCGGGCAATCTCTCTGCGCTCTTCCGGATCCATGGCGGCAAATCCCCGCCTCCCCGAGTTTCTGTTAGGCATAATTTATGAATTTAAGTGAGTAATGAAATCCTTCGCTGCAGGCATCAAAAGCTGTGCCCGGTCATCTCTTTCAACGTACGCGCGTCCCGTGGCGCATGGCCGTGGGCATCGTTGTTGAAGAATGCCCAAACCGAACGGCCTCCGTCCAGCCATTTCCCGCATTTTTTCGCGTACGCCGTTAACTGTCTTTTCGTATAATGTGTTGCATAGCCGAACACGTCGAAAAAACGCGGCACGGATTGCTGCGGGTCATTCGGCTTTTTGGCATCCGTAATGAACCGGCTGATCTTATGTACTGATATGAATAGTAGCGATCATCTGTTCATAACCACGGATCTAGCACGACCCTCGCGCAATTGTCTTCCTTTTTTTTGAAAGATCGAATACGCATGCCCGATCTGCGCGGGCGTCTTTCCGCATTTGATGGTCACACCCTTACCATTGCCGTGCCACCCGGCGCACGCCAGGCTGAATAAGGCATGAGTATTGCGACTGGGGATGTTGAGCCCGGAGCGATTCCGGAAATCGTATCAATCCTAAAAATCAATAAGATATGTCCCACTGTATCGATGTAGTGATAGAAACCCCGAAGGGCAGTTCGCAGAAATACGACTATGTACCGAATACGCCGTTCTTCCGGCTCAAAAAGATCCTTCCATCGGGTATGGTCTTCCCGTACGATTTCGGTTTCATCCCGAATACCGAAGGCGCGGACGGCGATCCGCTGGACGTGATCGTGATCTCCGAATTCAACAGTTTTCCCGGCTGTATCATCAAATGCCGCATCATCGGCGGTATCAAAGCCGAACAGTCGGAAGATAAAGACAGCAATAAGATGATCCGGAACGACCGGTTCCTCGCCATTCCCAAATTCACGAACATCTTCCAGGACGTTAAAAAAATGGACGACCTTCCCGGGCAGATCACCGATCAACTCGAAGAGTTCTTCGTCGATTACAACAAGTTACAGGGAAAAAGATTCAGGGCGCTGGCAAAGATGGGCCCGAGCGAGGCGTACCGCCTGATCGAAGAACAATTGCAACCCGCCTGACATGGATGCCACGGCAAAAGAAAACATTTTCGCGACGCTCCTCGGCGTGTTCTTCATCAGTCTGTACCTGCCCGATATGCCGGTCGTGACCAACATCCTGATCGCCGGCCTCTTCGTTTACTGCTTTTTTTTTAACCCCGTCGGCGCGCGGAGGTTCCATCTCGCGCACCGGCCCGCGCTGCTGTTGATGCTGTTGTTCTTCGCAGTGCAGATCGTCAGCGCCGCGCTTTCGACAGACCGTCACGAAGCGCTCGCGATGCTCATCAAGCGTTCGCCGCTGGCCATTTTCCCGCTTTCGATCGGGTCGGTCCTCATCCGAGATGCGCTGCGCAAACGGATGCTCGTCCTGTACGCCGTGATCACGACGCTGGCCGCGCTGTTCTGTCTCGCGTGGTCGGTGTGCCGTTCGATAAGGCTGCACGATATGCAATGGCTGTATGACGACAGCCTGACGGTCGTCATCGACCGGCAGTCGAGCTATGTCGCGTGGATGGTCACGATCGCGCTGTTCTGTTATGCGGAGATCCTGGCTGCGCGGGGGGTGGGCAGGAATAGCACGCGGGCCGTTTACACGGCGATGGCCTTCCTCCTCTTTTTCCACTACCTGCTGGCCAGCCGCGCTTCGCTGTTGTTCCTGTGCCTGGTCGCCATCTGCTATACGATCTACCGTCCCCGGGTGCTTAGCCGCGTGGCGGCGGGTGCGATCCTGTATGCGACGGTCGCCGTCGCCTTTCCGAAGACGCTCCACCGGTTCAAGGAACTGCAGTATACCGATTACAATTTTCAAAACCGCGGCGTGGAAAGCCATTACAACATGCCCGTGACCCCGGACCAGTGGAACGGCGCCAATACCCGCCTGGCGATCTGGAACTGCGGGCTTGCCGTCGCCCGGCGCCACTGGCTGACCGGCGTCCCGCTCGGCGATAAGGAAGCAGCGCTCATGGCCGAATTCCGTGCGCGGGGTTTCGCGTTCGCGTACGAGTCCAAACACAAACGCGACCCGCACAATACCTATCTGGACGTCCTGATCAATACCGGCGTACCCGGGTTGGTATTGTTCATAGCGGCGTTCGTCGTGCTGCCGCTGCTCGCTACGGCCAAACGCAGGGATGTGCTGGGGGTCGCGGTCGTCGTCCTGATCGCTACCGGGATGTTTTCCGAAACCTGGATCGACCGGCAATTGGGTTGTCTGCTCGTGGGCTTCTGGCTAAGCGTGATCGCCGCATTCTACTCGCCGTTGTCGCGGATATACAAACGGACGGCCTCCCCGGTGTCCCCGAAAAAGACGAGGCTGCCGTTCGCCATGTAGGCGGTCCGGTGGCAATACTTGCGGATGGTTTGCATGGTATGGCTGACCAGGATGACCGTCCTGCCGGAGATCCAGCTCGACTCGAAGACCTTTGTCGCTTTTTCCTGGAACTTCATGTCCCCCACCGCAAAGATCTCGTCGAGGAACATGATGTCGGCGCCGGCATTGACGGCGATCGAGAACCCGAGCCGGGCGACCATGCCCGAGGAGAAATACTTGATCTTGGTATCGACGAACCCGCGCAGCTCGGCAAAATCGACGATCTTGTCGAAGATGCAATCGATCTCCCTGATACGGAGCCCGAGCACCGAACTGGAGACATAGATGTTCTCGCGCGCCGTCAGCTCATGACTCATACCTATACCCAGGTTCATCAGCAGCGTAGTGCCCTGTATCTCGATCTGTCCCGTGGTCGCCGGGTAAACGCCCGCCAGCAGTCTAACCAGTGTCGATTTTCCGCAACCGTTGCGCCCGATGAGACCGATGCATTCGCCTTTTTTGATGTCGAAGCTCATGGGCTTCAGCGCCTCCACTTTTCTCGCGCGGGGTGGATTGAACAGGTTGAAAAGCCGGTGTTTCACGGTGTTGTGGCTGTCCTCCGAGATGTGGAATGTCTTGCTGATATCCGTTGCTTTTATGGCAAGGTGTTGTTCCATGTTATAGCTTCTCCGCGGCTTGACTGCCCAGTTTGTTCAATAAAAAAAGTCCGAGCCCGAGCAATACCAGTGCATACAGCATATCCCAGGCCAGCAACCGGAAATCCGGCGCCCTGTGTTCCATCATCACGCGCCGGGCATTGATAATGATACCCGCCATGGGGTTGCCATAGTCGAATTTCGGCAGGCTGGCCTTGAACGTGTCCAGCCGGTAGAAGATCGGCGAAAGAAAGAAGAGGAAGGACACGAACACCTGCCACACCTGGCTGATATCCTTTGCGAGGATATAGATATTCGAAAGGATCAGCGAAGAGCCCAGCGAAAGCACGAAGAGGATAGCGAAGATGGCGATGATCCAGAAATTTTCCAACGACGGACCGGTCGACTGCCTCTCGATAAAATTGTAAAAGATGAGGAACATCACGAAATTGAAAAAGAACCCGATCGTATTGCTCATCAGCGTCGACACATAGATCTCCATCTTGTTCATGTTGCTGTATTCGTACAGGTATTTCTTCGTGCTGAGTATCTGGATGGTGCCGGTAGTCGATTCGACGAAGAAATTCCATAGTATCAGCCCGATGAACAGGTAGGAGGCAAAAGCGGGGATGTTCTGTTTGATCACGATCTGGAAAACGACATAGTAGATCACGATATCCATCACGGGTTTGAGCAGCGCCCACAAAAGACCAAGGCGGTTTTCGTAATACCGCAGCTTGAATTCGATCCGGGCGAGCAACCAGAGCCGTTCCATTTTATGCGGGTTGAGCATCCTTGCTGTCATTGTCTCTGCCATAAACGTCCCTTTGTTTTTAGAATGGTTAGTAGAATCCTTTTGACCGCGCGGTTCCTGTGCGCAAGCCGTCTGACCCGGTGGCGCCACCCGCCGGGCCGGTCGATGCTCGCGGTGACGAAGATCTCTCTCGTCGGGTTCTCGTAGAGGTATGCCGGCCCGTTGGCATTCAGCAGATGGATCAGTTCCGGCGCAAAACGCTGGTAGTAGGCGCGGTGTTTTTCGGCGATGTACGCATGAGAATACAACAGTTTGTTCCGGTTCATCCTCCGGATCATCGACCCGGCGCGTACGCGGTACAGATGCAACGGCTCCGGGAGGACCACGCCGTTGAAACCGCGGCTCACCATCCCGATCACGCTGTCGTAGTCCTCGAGCCCGTATTCCAGCCGCGGGTCGTTGAGACCCGCCTCGAGGAACGACGCTGTCTTGTAGACGAGGCCGCTGCTGTTGACCGGGTTATGCGCCAGCAGGTAGGGCGGCGCCGGGTTGAACGTCGGCCAGATGCCCGTGGCGCCGTCGAAATACCGGACCCAGGACCCGACGAAATGGACATTCGGGTAATGTTTCAAAATGCGGATGGCCTTGTTATAGTATTCCGGGGTCACCTTGTCGTCCGCGTCCAGGAATGCCAGGTATTGACCGGCAGCCTGCCGCGCGCCCGTGTTCCGTGCGGAGGAGAGCCCCCGGTTCGGCTGGTCGATGATCCTGACCCCGGTGTGATCGCGCCAGCGGTCCAGCGCCGCGAGGCTCTTCGGGTCCGTCGAGCCGTCGTTGACCACCAGGATCTCGCGTTGTTGCCAGCAACCCGAAAGGATCGATCCGATGCACTCATCGAGATAGGCGCCGAGGTTGTAGAAGGGAATGACGATCGACAGCAGCCCGTCGATGCCGGAATTGGCAGGGTCCCGCGCGTTCTGCGTTGCGGCAGGGTCCCGCGCGTTCTGTGTTGCGGCAGGGTCCTGGGCGGCTGGCTCCTGGACCCGAAGTTGGACCGGCTCCTGGTCGGCTGGCTCCTCGACCCGAAGTTGGACCGGCTCCTTGGCGGCTGGCTCCTGGACCCGAAGTTGGACCGGCTCCTGCCACAGGAAGGGGAATTCGGCCGGCGGCTGATTTTGCTGTGCCAGGCCTTCCAGCATCGCGATCCTTTGCGGCGCTATCGTCTCATAACTGTATCGTTCCAGCGTCCGCCGCGCGTTTTCGCATATCCGTCTCCGTTCTTCACCGCTGAGCGCCAGGATGCGTTTCAGCTGTCTGGCGAAGTCTCCCCCGATGTCGTGGTCGAATAGGAACCCGTTCTCGCCATCCCGGATGATCTCGCGCTGTCCGCCCTGCACCGAGGCCAGGACGATCTTGCCGCATGCGAGGGTCTCCAGACAGGCAAAGGGCAGGTTGTCGACGATGCTCGGCAGCAGGACCACGTGCGCGTCCGCCAGCGCTTCGCCGATGTGTTCGGGCCTGATCTTCCCATGAAACACCAACAGGCCGTGACGGATGTACCCGGCGTACCTGCGTTCGAATACCTGTCCCATCGTCAGGCCCTCGGGCTGGTAGACGATGTCGGTACCGCCGACGATGTGAAGGGGGTGTGGGAATCCTTCTTCCCACAAACGGCAGAAATATTCCATCAATTGAAAGCTTCCTTTCTGCGGCGACAGCTTGCCGTAATAGACGATCCTGGGCCGCGCGAGCGCTTCCTCGGCCGGAAAATCCGACGCCTGTACGCAAGGCTCATAGGCGTACCGCAACACCACCGGTTTGCGCGGACCGTAGTCCATGTGCCGGCCGACCTCCCGGATGAGGAATTCCGAGGGCGAAACCACCAGGTCAGCCGCGCGGATACTTTGCTTTTCCATCTCCCCCGTCCAGAAATCGGGGAAGCGGTGGATCGGGACCCGGTTGTAAGGCAAATAGACGAACGCGGGCGCGTGCATGGTGATCAGCACGGGTACATTGACGAACGGCGGATAACCGAGCAACCGGTATTGTTGAAGATAATAAGCTATCCCAAGATAGTCCTGGCTTTCGATGACATCCGGCGCGCCGAGCCGCTCGACCAGCATCCAGAGCATATCGAAGTAGGCATAGCTGAGCCCCGCGCTGCCGCCCAGCTCGCGCGGAACGCTGCGTCTGCCGGGGTTAAACCGGGCAAGGTAAAGGTTGTCGCCCAATCGTTCGATGAGGTGATCGGGGATGCCGTCGTCGTGCACGATGACGGTCACGAGAATGCCGCGGGCAGACAGCATCTCGGCCGTACACCGGCAATAGGTGCTGATCCCTCCGCCATGCGCGGGCGGATACTCCGTGGTCATTAACCAGTATTTCAATCTTTATATTTTTTTACGCTTTTGTCGAATAGCGACCGGAAACTGCGTTTTCCCTGGACCACCTTGATCACCTGTCCGAGCCGCTTGTACCACAGCGGCAGGATCTCATACTCGTTGCGGTAGAAACGCAGGA
>DASZYU010000079.1:0-11317 GCA_035545215.1 Puia sp. | reverse complement strand
ATCAGCACATCCGCGTCGCTGTGTCCCACCGCGCCCACCGTGCTGGGCACGAGCACCCCGCCCAACCAAAGCTGCCGCCCCTCCGCCAGCTGGTGAAAATCGATCCCGAAACCTATTCTCGTAGCCATAAAAAAAACGGCGTCCCTTCGGGACGCCGCAAAAATAAGGTATTCGTCGTTCACCATGCCGCACCGGCTGTTGCGCCGGCGCCAGGCGAACTATTGCTCGCTGGCAGACGTATTGTTGTCGCCATGGCTGTCGAGGTCGACGGTCAGCCCGAAACGCAACGTATTGGACAGGGGGTTCCGGTTGGTCCCGCTGCCCGAAGGCACGAGATAGGAAAAGTTCAACCCCATCACATTGTACTTCACCCCGATGCCGAGGCTGAAATATTTCAGATCGCCCTTGCTCGGATCTTCATAAAAATAACCCGTGCGGAAGAAGAACTGGTCCTGGTAGGAATATTCGGCCCCGATCGAGAACTGAAGGCTCTTGAACTGGTTCTCCCCGCTGAACGCGCTGAACCAGCTGCCCGTGATGCTCTTGCTGTGATAGGCATCCAGGTTCGCCTGATCGGTCGAGTCATCTCCCGTCGGCTGCGGAGGCACGGGTACCAGCAGCTTGTGCATATCTACACCGAATGTCAGCTTGTTATCTTCGTTGAAGACCGCAGTATACGTCGCGCCCAGCCCGAAGTCCGCCGGGATATAATCCTTGTCGGTAGCAGAGTTGGTGTACCCGATCTTTCCACCGAGGTTCGTCAGCGCCAGGCCGAAATTCCAGCCGCCCTTGTCTTCCGTCACCCCATGATAGAACAACGAGATGTCGGCGGCGAACGTCTTGCCGGGTTGATACGTCGACCCGCTGGCCGCATAACCCGAGGCCAGGTTGGAATAAATATAGCGCCCCGCCAGACCGACGCTCAACTTGTCGCCCAGTTTGCGGGTGTAGCCCAGATCGATGCTGAATTCCCGCGGATGACCGCTGCCCAACTCGTTACCGTTGAAATCGGTGAATTGGATATTCCCCAAACTGAAATATCGGATGGAGGCCGTGACCGCCTGCAGATCGTCCAGTTTCTTGTAACCGCTGGCCGCCAGCAAATAGACATCGTTCAACCCCAGGTCTTTCAACCAGGGGGTATAGGTGAGGCCAAAGCCGAGGTCTTTCTTGGCAAAGGGGATCTTTGACTGATTGTAAAAGGTGGAGGCAGCATCCGGAGAAGTGGCGATCCCAAGATCACCCATGCCACCTGCCCGGGCATCCGGCGAAATGCGCAGGAAAGGCACGGCGGTCGTCGTAACGTTCAGATTATTCGTTTGACCGAACACCCCCTGCACCGTAAAGACTAACATTAATAAAGCAGCTAATCCCTGGTAAGATCTTTTCATGAGCTTGTAGAATTAAATAGGTAGATTTTTGATATAGGCGGCTATATTAATGATTGTTAATGACTTACATATTCGACCGACCCAAATCCGAAAAATTTAGGCCGCCGGGGCTAAAATTTGCCCATTTTAACCTTCTTCCAACGGATTTGGCTACCGTTTATTGTGAATTTTGCACGGAACAATATGGCCCGTTGTTTGCAAATCCGTACGGGAGCCGGTTCGCGTCGAATGCCGGGGAACGCCCTTGCAACTGCCGTGCCGCGCCCGCCCTTTTGCCCTCAGTGGTCGCAAATATAATCATTTTCACCCCCGGCAACTGTGGATAAATTCGTGACGTACTTAATTATATCATACAATAAAATAGGCAAAACCGTCGTTTTTCCAGTTCAAGCCGACGGGTCCGCAAATCCCTCGGACAAAGGACATTAATCGGTTAAAAAGCGTCAACTTATGAATCTGAAAAACCTAGCGATCCTGGCATCATCCGTTACCCTCTTAGGTTCCTGCTCGATGTTTAAGAAAAAACCCGAGCAGTCGTCCGTTACCGGCTGGAATTACAACGATTCCAAGATGGGCGGATTCCAGGTCTCGAAAGAAAAAGAACAGCGTACCGGACCGGGCCTGGTATTCGTGCAGGGCGGTACTTTCACCATGGGCGCTACCCAGGAGGACGTGATGCGGGATTGGAACAACGTTCCGCGCCGCGTGACTGTCAACTCCTTCTATATCGACGAAACCGAGGTGGCCAACATCCACTATCGCGAATACCTCTACTGGATCAACAACGTGTTTGACGCCGACGAGTACAAGGCTGTCCGCGAGGCGGCTTTGCCCGACACCCTGTGCTGGCGCAGCGAGTTGGCCTATAACGAGCCGATGGTCGAATACTACTTCCGCCACCCTTCGTATAACTTTTATCCGGTGGTCGGTGTGACCTGGAGACAGGCGCACGACTTCTGTCTGTGGCGGTCCGATCGCGTCAATGAAAAATTGCTGATCGATCGCGGCTATATCAACGCCAACTCCATCAAGAACCTGCAGGGTCTGGGTCAGGAGAACTTCAATACCAAGGCCTATCTGATGGGCGAATTCCAGGCGACCCCCGACAAGCGGGCGAGGTCCAAGAGCAACCCGCTCAAGAACCCCAACGGTACGCCGCGTACCCAGGTCACCTTCGAAGACGGCATCCTGCTGCCCAACTACCGCCTCCCTACAGAGGCCGAGTGGGAATACGCAGCGCTCGGTTACGTCGGCCAGAACCCGATGCCCAGCCATAAGGACAAACAACGCGGAGAAGAGCTCATCGCCAACAAACAGGTCTATTCCTGGGCCAACAACGTCAACGGCCTGCGCGACACGCGTCACGGCAGCTGGCAGGGCAGCTTCATGGCGAACTTCAAACGCGGCTCCGGTGACAACATGGGTGTCGCCGGTGGTCTGAACGACAACGCCGTTTATACCGCCCCCGTCAAATCGTTCTTCCCGAACGCATTCGGCCTGTACAATATGTCGGGTAACGTGAGCGAGTGGGTAGCCGACGTTTACCGCCCGATGACCGGGCAGGACGCCGACGACGTAGCTCCCTTCCGCGGAAACCATTTCGAAACGATCGACTACGATAAAGATGGCAAAGCCCAGCGCGACAGCCTCGGCCGTATCAAAGAGCGTTATGTGACCGACTCCGAGAGCATGAACCGCCGCAACTATCAGAAAGGCGACGTCATCAACTATCTCGACGGTGACTCGTCCATCGCCGGCATCAATTACGGTTATGGCAAGACCACGCTCATCAGCAACAAGTCGCGCGTCGTCAAAGGCGGCAGTTGGAACGACCGCCCCTACTGGCTCAGCCCCGGTACGCGCCGCTTCCTCGAAGAAGACCAGTCCAACAGCACCATCGGATTCCGCTGTGCAATGGACCGCGTAGGCAGCCCCGCGGGCAACGGCCGCCAGACTGGTATCAGCTACAAACAACGACGACAGAATACGCGCAAACAATAATCAGGATCACTAAACAGATAAGTCCTATTTTAAATCAGAGGCCCGGGCGAACAACCCGGGCCTCTTTTATTTTGCGGCGGCTGCGGAGCCCCCGCCACCCCCGGCGGCCTCCTTCATTCGCTCCGTAACGACCCCACCGGGCTCGCCACCGCCGCCCGGACCGCCTGTACCGCAATCGTCACCATCGCAATCCCTGCCACCATCGCACCCGCCGCGGCAAAAACCCACCACCCGATTTCGATCCTCGTCCTATAATCTTCCAGCCACCGGTGCATTCCCCAATAAGCGATCGGCGTCGCAATGAAGATCGACACCAGGATGAGTCGTAAAAAGTCCTTCGACAACATGCCCATCAGTTGCTGCACCGTCGCCCCCAATACCTTTCGAATGCCAATCTCTTTCCGGCGCTGTTCCGCCATAAAAGCCGCCAGCGCAAACAACCCAAGACAGGCGATCACGAGCGCCAGCGCGGCCAGCGCCGTGAAGATATTCCCCGTCCGCTGCACATCCGCGTACATTCGCGCAAAACTCTCGTCCAAAAACACATACCGGAAATCCTGCTGCGGAGCATACTCCTTCCAAACCGTCCCGACTCCGCGTATCAACCCCGCCACGTCCTTCGTGTCGGCCTTCACCGCCACGACAGTCGCCCAATCGCCGCGATGCAGCACCAACGGGTCGATCGCATCCTTCACCGACTCATAATTGAAATCGGCCACAACGCCGACAATATGCATCTTGAAATCGCCGCCCCAATCGATCTGGTGCCCCAACGGATCGGCGAAACCCAGCTTCGATGCCATCGTCTGATTGATGACCACCGCTGAAGAATCCGAGGCGATATCGTAGGAGAACATCCTGCCCCTTACGAGCTGCATGCCCATCGTCTTCAGATAATCCGGATCCACCCACCAGCTTTGCGCCGCTGTACCCGGGTCCAACTTTTCCCGGCCGCTCTTCCAAAACGTATTCATATTCCGCTTGCCGCCGCTCACCGGGAGAAAATCGCTGATCGATGCACTCTTCACCCCCGGCAAAGAAAGCAGCCGCCCCTTGAAGGCCTTGAGTCTGCTGTTCGGATACTGCGGATCGATCGTCCCCGTACCCTGTATCAGCATCACCTGGTCCTTATCGAAACCCATCTTCTTATCCATAATATAGCGCACCTGCCGGTACACCACAAAGGTCGCGACGATCAGTACCACCGAAGTACTGAACTGAATGACCACGAGCACGCTCCGAAGACCCGAAGCCCTGGCTCCGCGAGAAAATTGCCCCTTCAACACCTCCGCCGGTTTGAATTGCGATAATACAAAGGCCGGATAGATGCCCGCCGCCAACCCCACCGCAGTTGCCGACAAGATCATCACGGGCGCCAGCCACCACGACGTCCAGGGGATTGCAAGCCGGGTATCCGTCAACGCATCGAACACCGGCAACAGGACCCAGGCCAGCCCGATCGCCAGCACGAACGATCCCCAGCTCAGCACCAGCGATTCCACCAGGAATTGCCGCACCAGCGCGCCGCGTTGCGAACCCACGACCTTGCGCAGACCCACTTCTTTGGCCCGGCCCGCGCTGCGCGCCGTCGAGAGATTGATGAAATTGATCACCGCCAGCAACAAAATAAAGATCCCCACCGCTCCGAACAGTCGCACAAACCGGATATCGCCGTGCGACTGACTGTCATGGATATCGCCATTCCTCAGATGGATATCGCTCACGGGCTGCAGCAGGAAGCTGCACCGGTCCATCAGCGCCGCCGCATTCTTTATCCCGGCGCCGGCCAGTTGCGGCAGCTGGTACGTCTTCAGAAGCAACACCAGTTTTCCTTGCAATTGCACCGGATCCGACCCCGGTTTCAACATGACGTATACGTCATAATTCTGCGCCATCCACGTCTCCTGCTCATGCGGCCAAAGTTCATGCCCCGCCAGCGACAAAAGGAAATCGTATTGAAGGTGCGTATGCAACGGCATGTCCTGCATGACGCCGCCGATCTTGTGTGGTGTCTTGTCGTCGTTGAGATAGATTGCCTTCCCCACCGGGTCCTGGCCGGGGAAATATTTATCAGCCTTGCGTTTCGAAATGACGACGCTGTTGGGTTCGGTCAGCGCGTGCGCCCTGTCTCCGTAGACCATCGGTATCCGGAACATATCCAGAATCGCCTGATCGGCGTAGGTAAACCCTTCCTCATAAGTGTCCTGTGTCTTGTTCTCCGGCCGGACCTCGTTGCTGCCCGCTCCGCCGAACAAAGGGTAAGGCATGATCCTGCCCGCCGCTTCCACCTCGGGGAACTCCTTTTTCATCGCCTGCGCGAACGCCGCCGGCTCGGCCGGGCCCTTTCCGATCGTCCCGTCGTCGCGTTTGAAGGATTGAATGACCCGGTAAAGGCGATCGCCGTTGACCCAATCACGATCGTAATGCAGCTCATTGCGGATATACAGCGCGATCAGCAGACAGGTCGCGATGCCGAGCGCGAACCCCCCGATCTTGATGGCCGAATAGAATCCCTGCTTCCGCAATTGCCGAAGCGCGATCTTCCAAAAATTCTGTAACATGAAAAGTGGTTTACCAAAGGACGCCGCCCAAATCTTTTTGTTGCACCTTTGTCCCCGTCGCCAACGTGATCAGCAACGCTCCCGCGCCGGCCGCCGCAAACATCCACCACTCGAGCCCGATCCGATATTGATATCCTTCCAGCCACCGGTGCATCATCCATGCGCTCAACGGCATCGCGATCACCAACGACAATCCGACCAACAGCACAAAGTCTTTCGACAACATCCCCCACAGATTCACGGCGCATGCCGGAATTGCATATCTTTGGTATCCATTTTTTTAACCCTCGGACAGTCGCCCCCGTTGTCCGGTTTCGATACACGTTATGACCACTATTGAGCACCTGTACGATATCTATCTCCGCCACCCTTCGGTGCAGACGGATACCCGGCTGCTCAAACCCGGCGACATCTTCTTCGCCCTCAAAGGCCCGAATTTCAACGGCAACAGCTTCGCGTCCCGCGCGCTCGAACTGGGCGCCGCCTATGCCGTCATCGATGAAGTCCCCGCGAAGATCGACGACGAACGCCTGCTCCTCGTCCCCAACACGCTATGGGCGCTGCAGGAACTCGCGATGCACCACCGCCGCCAGTTCGATATCCCGTTCCTCGCCATCACGGGCAGCAACGGCAAGACCACCACGAAAGAGCTCGTCCACGCAGTCCTTTCTTCGGAGTATATTACGTATACGACAAAGGGCAATCTGAACAACCACATCGGTATCCCGCTGACGCTCCTGTCCATCCGCCGCGACGCCGAATTCGCGGTCATCGAAATGGGCGCCAACCACCAGAAAGAGATCGAAGGCTACTGCCGCTATACGCTGCCTACGCACGGCATCATCACCAACATCGGCCGCGCGCACCTCGAAGGCTTCGGGGGACCGGAAGGCGTCAAAAAAGGCAAGGGCGAACTCTATGATCACCTGCGCGACAACGGCGGCACCGCCTTCGTATGGCGCGACTCCGACGACCTCCGCCAGATGAGCCGCGGCATTCCCCATATCATCACCTACGGCAGCCGCGACGCCGACTTCACCGGCCGCGTTGCGCCATTATCAACGTCCGCATCCCCGGGCTCCGCATCCGCCAGCTCCGCTTCCGCCAGCTCCGCATCCGCCAGCTCCGCATCCCCGGGCTCCGCATCCGCCGGCTCCACTTTCCTCCACGTCGAGATCACCGCCGGCGCTTCCACCGGCACCATCGCGACCCAGCTGGTGGGTGACTACAATCTTCCGAACGTACTCGTCGCCGTCGCCGTTGGCAAACACTTCGGCGTCCCCGATGGCAAGGTCCGCCGCGCGATCGAACAATACACCCCGTCGAATAGCCGCAGCCAGCTGATCGAACGCGACGGCAACCACATCATCCTCGACGCGTATAACGCCAACCCATCCTCGATGCGCGCCGCGATCGAGAACTTCGCCGGGATGCCCATTCCCGGTGTTCCTTCCCCCGTCACGGATGCTTCCGGGTCACCATCCGCCGACGGCAACCGCAAGGTCCTCATCCTCGGCGCAATGGCCGAACTAGGTCCCGAATCGCTAAACGAACACCGCGCCATCGTCGAACTCATCGGCAGGTACCAATGGGCCAACGTCGTCCTGGTCGGCGGCGACTTCCTGAAATTCAAACATCCCTACCTCACCTTCACCGACAGCCGCGAAGCCGCCCGCTGGTTCCATGACGCGGGCCTCCGGGATGCCTGGTTGCTGATCAAAGGCTCGCGCAGCAGCAAGATGGAACTCGTGCTCGAACGATAACCCGCACATTAACCCGCACCCCCAACCGCCACATCCCCCTATTTCCGCTCGTACAACTCTTCGGGCGTATAATCCACGCCCATGTAAGTGACCACCAGCGCATCCTTATTGACCAGCCGTACCGTGGCATGATAGATGGGAAAATTACCGCTCGGTACCACCGTCGCGATTAGTTGGAACACACCTCCTCCGGTCGAATCCCATCTGTACCGGTCATACTGCTCATTCTTGTAAACATAACCGCCGTCCGAACTAAACACGCCCGACGACGAAAAAGCGATTGTTGCGTGCGTAGTTGCGGGCCTCCAACTGGTATCGTAGTTTCCAATCGCAAATCCGATCCGCGACGCCTGCAGCGTCCAGTTGCCCACTATCTCGGTCGTATCGGTAAGCCCGGGCTGTAATGCACGTGAAAGATCGGTGCTCTTCCTGCAGGAGAAGAATACCACAACGGCTATTGCCAACATATTCAAGTTACGCATAAGGTCTTTTCCACTTTGACAAGATACATACGTAGACCGTTGCACCGTCCGGTATAGATGGAGGGCGCTTTCACCGCCATGCTGTATCTTGGCAGCAACAGTTGCGTCATGAAAAAACTTTGCTCTATACTCCTGCTTACATCGATCCTCACCCTCACCGCCTTCACCCACCGGCCCCTGACCTGGGTGGCCATCGGCGACAGCATCACCTATCTCAACGACCACACCGACGAAACGGGCCATCGCGTCACCCGCGGCTATCTCAGCGACGTCACCGACCGCCTGCCGTATATCCATTACAGCAACCAGGGCCACAACGGCTGGACGACGCAAAATTTCGCGAAATCGATCGACAAATTGAATATCCCCGTCGGCGACGTCTACACCGTGTTCCTCGGGACCAACGACTGGTGGCACAGTCACCGCATCGGCACCTGGACGGACTACGACCGCAACACCGGCGATACCACCATCTATGGCTGCATGCGCGTCATCATCGATAAGATACGCAGTCTGAATAAAACAGCACCCATCATCCTGATCACTCCCACACCGCGCGGCGACTTCGTCTACATCAACAATCCGAAGAACAATGCTTACGGCTCCTACAAACCGAAGGACGGCCAAACCCTCGAACAGGTGGCCGCGGCGATCTCGGACATTGGCCGCCACGAAGGCCTCCGCGTACTCGATCTCTATCACGATAAACGTCTCGCCGTCCCGCATGCCGTCCGTTTCCGGCGGTTGAAAGACCCCCGGACCGGCACATACCACGACTATCCCTGGCCGGATTACACGACCATCCCTTTCGACCCGGCCACGGACGAATACCCCTATCCGCCTGAGGCGGCCGACATGACCTTCGACGGCCTTCATCCTTCCGACAAAGGCAACGCAGAGATCGCTCGCCGCCTCGCCAGGATCCTGAAACATTTATAACCCCGGCGGCCCGACCCACGCACCAGCGACCCGCTTGCCGCCCTTCTTTCTCCGCGAGCGCGGCCCCGGCGGCCCGACCCACGCACCAGCGACCCGCTCCGCTCACACCGGCAGACTCACCGTCAACACACACCCCTCTCCCGGCGAAGACGAAATCTCCACCCTGCCGCTGAAAAGCTCGGCCCTGCTGATGATATTCGTGATGCCCACTCCCCTTCGGTGGCGGCCCGCATCGAACCCGACCCCATTGTCCGCCACGGTCAGGACGATATAGCGGCCTTCCAGCGATAGCCGGATCAGCACCCTCGTCGCCCGCGCATGCTTGACGATATTGTTCAATTGCTCCTGTACGATCCGGAAGAGCGTCAGTTTCCTGCGGTCCTCTATCTGCTCTTCGGTGATGTTCTCCAGGTCCAGATCGATCGAAGGGGCATCCTTCGCCACACGGATATCCTCCATGATGTCTTCGATCGACTCGATGAGCCCTATCTCCCGCAGCCCGGGCGTGATCAGCGATTTGGATATCTTCCGGATCTCGTTGATCGCCTTGCTGACCAGCTCGGTGCTCCGGTCGAGCAACTCCTGCCGCATCTCCTCGTCCGTCATGGCGGTATTGATATACAGATTGCTCGCACCAAGGATCTGGTTCACGTTGTCGTGCAGCTCCTTGCCGATCTCGGTTCGCTCCTTCTCCTGCGCTACGATCACCGCCTCGGTGATCTGGCGTTGACGGGTCACCTGCTGTTCATTGAGCGCTCTTTCCAGCTGCACCCGCTCGGTGACGTCATTGGCCAGCTCGAGGATCGCCGGACGCCCTTTGTAGCTGATCCAGTGCCAGGCGATATCCGCGAAGATCACATCCCCATTCTTCTTCATCGTCGCATGGATGCCCTTTTTGACACCGTCGCGCAAACGCGCGGCCGCATCCACTTCATGCTGCAATTCCCGGCGGTCCGAGTCGAGATAGATATCCGACAGCGTCAGACCCAGGAATTCCTCCTCCGTATAGCCATAGTGATGTATTGCCGCCTCATTCGTCTCGAGGATGTGGAAATCTTCCGTATCGAACACCCACATCGGCATGGGATTATTGTGGAAGAGTCCCCGGTACCGCTCCTCGCTCTCCCGAAGGTATTCGAGGTTCCGCAGCCGCTCCAGACTATAACGCACCGCGCGCGACAACAGCTTTTCATCGAAATCACCCTTGATCAGGTAATCCTGCGCTCCGAGTACCAACGCCTGCATCGCCAGCTTGGTATCCTGGTTGCCCGTCAGGACGATCACGGCAACCCGCTGCGTCATGGGTTGCAACCGCCTGTACGAATCCAGGCCCCAGCTATCGGGGAGCGACAGGTCGAGGAAGAGAAGATCGATACGCGCACCAGCCAGTATTTGTTTCGCAGCCGCCAGCGTCCCGGCATGATGCATCTCCGCCACCGGCAAGTCGATGCTGCGCAGGGATTCCTCGAGCAGAACAAGGTCCCCGGCATTGTCCTCTACGACCAGGATGGATATCGGTTGTTGATCGACCGGCATATTAGTCAATGGCTTTAGGAAGTTTCACAATGCTGATCCAAAAATCCTCGATCGTTCGGACCACATCCATGAATCGGTCGAGATCTACCGGTTTGGTGATATAGCAGTTCGCATGATTGTTATACGAAGCGAGAATGTCCTTTTCAGCCGACGAAGTGGTCAGCATGATGACCGGAATGCGCTTCAGCCCCGGGTCGTTCTTGATGACCTCCAGCACTTCGGTTCCGCTCATCCGCGGCAGATTGATGTCCAGCAGGATAAGATCCGGCACGTCGGCCCCCCCTTCTCTTTCCCTGAGGAAATCGATAGCGTCGAGCCCGTCATAGGCGATGGAGATTTTATTGACAATACGGGCGTCGTCCAGCGCTTCCCGCGTCAGCAGGATATCTCCTTCGTTGTCGTCCACGAGTAATATATGTATCTGGTGCATAACCGTTCAACTCTTTTTTGCAAGCGTGAAAAAAAATGTGCTGCCCTTTTGCGGGGTCGACTCGACCCAGATCCTTCCGCCATGCCGCTCGACGATCTTCTTGCAAATGGCCAGACCGATGCCGGTCCCTGAATAATCCGACTTGTTGTGTAGCCGCTGGAAAATGATGAAGATTTTATCGGAGAACTGCGCGTCGATTCCGATGCCATTGTCC
>DASZYU010000078.1:0-23974 GCA_035545215.1 Puia sp. | reverse complement strand
GCGGCGATGGCCAGCGAATGCAGGACGTGTTTTTCGTATAGGCTGTCGATGTCCCTGCGCGAGATGACATTGATCTTTGCGTTCCATTCCCGGTACAGCGGCCCGAGCGCGGACAACTGGTCCAGTTGGCGCGGCGTGAATTCCGCGAAATATTGCAGGACTATTTCCAGGCCTTCCGGGGCTTTTTCCATAGCGTCGAGGCAAAGATGATATAGTAAGCGAACATCCAGATATCCAGGGCCCACCACCACGGAAACAGGTCGTCTTCTCCGAGCCGCCGCATCGTCCGGTGAAAGATGTAACCCTGGACGACGAGCCGGATGCCGAAGGGTATCAATGCCAACCGCCAGTCGAAGAAAAGGCTGACGATGAGCAAGGGATAGAAGAGAAAGTGCGTGAGCGAATACAGTCCGAGCAGGAACTTGTGCCGGGGCTTGTAGTATTTGGCCGTGGTATGGTGACGCGCTTTTTGCCGGAACCATTCCGAAAAGGTCTTTTTCGGTTCGGAGACCGTGAAGGCGTCGGGGTCTATGACGATGGCGGTATTGTCTTTGGTGGCGACCTTGTTGATGAACAGATCGTCGTCGCCCCCGGGAACGTGGTTCAGCGCCGAGAAGCCTTTGTTCCGGAAGAAGAGGTCCTTTTTGTAACTGAGGTTCCTGCCGACGCCCATGTAAGGTTGGCCGGCGAGTGCATACGAGAGGTATTGCAATGCGGTGTGGAAGGTGTCAAAACGGATCACCTTGTTGAGGAACCCGGGACTTTTTTTGTAGGGGCTGTAGCCCAGGACGACTTCGATGCCGTTGTAGTAGGCGTCCTGCATCTTCTGGATCCAGAACTCGCTGGCGGGGAAACAATCGGCGTCGGTGAGCAGCACGATCTCATAAAGGGCCTCCTTGATGCCCATGCTCAGCGGATACTTTTTGCCGGGGATACCGATCGCCTCGTGTTCGAGGTTCACGATGTGAAGGCCTTTCCAGGTCTTCTTGAATTCGTCGAGCAGGTAGCGGGTCTCGTCCTGGCTGTTGTGGTTGACGACCATGATCTCGTGGGTGCTCGGGTAGCGTTGCGAGAGGGCGCCGGTCAGGTGGGTGACGAGGCGAGCGGCTTCGTCGCGGGCGCAGATGATGACGCTGACGGGATGTTGTTGGGAGTGTTCTTTGGGTGGAGGCGTATAGAAGGCGAGCCTTCTGAAAAACCAGCCGTAATAGAAAAGTTGGATCAATGCGATGACGCAAAAGACAATAAACGACAGTTCGAGCCAGGGGAAACTCAGGAACAATTTTGTCATAAGTGGTTTTAGGGAGGCCCCGGCCATCGGCCGGGGCAACGACGCGAAAATACACATTTTGCCGGTAAACCGTAACTTGCGCCGAAACGGCCGGAGGCCCGTATCGCGCTGCCGGCGCATACTTTAGAAAGGACATATGGGAGCATTGGAATTTTCGTTGGACGGGCGTTGCCCGCAGACCGCCGCGCGCGCGGGGAGGATCACTACCGATCACGGCGTATTCGAAACGCCGGTCTTCATGCCCGTGGGAACGGCCGGAAGCGTAAAGGCCGTTACGCAGCAACAGTTGAAAGAGGATGTGGGCGCGCAGATCATCCTGGGGAACACGTACCACCTCTACCTGCGCCCCGGACTGGAGGTACTTGAACAGGCCGGCGGGCTCCATCGCTTCAACGGCTGGGACCGGCCCCTATTGACCGACAGCGGCGGATACCAGGTCTTCTCGCTTGCCGGCACCCGTAAGCTGTCCGAAGAGGGGGTGTTGTTCCAGTCGCACATCGACGGGTCGCGGCATCTGTTCAGTCCCGAGAAGGTGATGGACATCCAGCGCGTCATCGGGGGAGATATCGTGATGGCGTTCGACGAATGCACGCCTTATCCGAGCGAATACGGAGACACGGCGCGATCCATGCAACTGACGCATCGGTGGCTCGACCGGTGCTGGCAGCGTTTTCACGAGACCCCGGACAAGTATGGATATACGCAGAACCTCTTCCCGATCGTGCAGGGCGGCGTGTTCGAAGACCTGCGGAGACAGTCCTGTGCGTATATTTCGGCAAAGGGGGCGGTCGGCAATGCGATCGGGGGTCTCAGCGTCGGCGAGCCCGAACAGCAGATGTACGACATCTGCCAGGCCTGCTGCGAAGCGTTGCCGCAGCAGCGTCCGCGCTACCTGATGGGCGTCGGGACGCCATGGAACATCCTGGAGTGTATCGGGCTGGGCGTGGACCTGTTCGACTGTGTGATGCCGACCCGTAACGGGCGTAATGCGATGCTGTTCACCTCGAAGGGGGTGATCAACATCGACAACAAGAAATGGGAGCTCGATTTCTCTCCCATCGATGACGGTATCGACAGCGCCCCCAGCCATTTCTACAGCAAGGCGTATTTGCGTCATCTCATCAAATCAAAAGAGCTGCTCGGGCTGACGATCGCCAGCGTGCAGAACCTGGCCCTCTACCTGCACCTGGTCAGGGAGGCCCGGAAACATATCCTGGAAGGGGATTTCGCGGCCTGGAAGCGGGCCCAGGCAGAGGTGTTGCGGCGCCGTCTTTAGCCGCAGGCCGGTTTTCACAAAGGACTAACGGATCGGAGTTCCGGGGGACGGGAAAACGACGTAAATTTGCGGCCATCCGGGAGACCCGCATCCCGCTCCACACGGACCCGGGCGAAGCGAACATGTTTAAACTCATCGATAACTATATACTGAAGAAGTTCCTCGGCACCTTCATTTTCACGATGCTGGTCATCACGGTCATCGCGGTGGTGATCGACACGAGCGAGAAGGCGGATGATTTTGTCAAATCGGGTCTTTCGGCGGGGCAGCTGATCACGGCCTATTATATCGGCTTCATTCCGTTCATCATGTCGATGATCTACCCGCTGATGGTGTTCATCGCGGTGATCTATTTCACGAGCAAGATGGCGGGCCGGTCGGAGTTCATCGCCATCCTGGCCGGCGGCGTCCGTTATAACCGGTTGCTGCGGCCGTACGTGGTGGGAGCGGTCTTCCTGTCGGTGATCTTCTGGCTGGCCAGTCAATATTGGGTGCCCAGGGCCAATGAGATCCGAACGGATTTTCAGGCCGTGTATGTGGACAGGAACAGCTCGTATAACAGCGATCCCTATCGCAATAACAACTACTATCTGCGCGTGGACCCGAATACCTTTGTCGGCTTCAAGTATTACGATACGGCTTCGAAGGTGGCCAGCAATTTCTTTTTACAGCGGCTGAAGGGGAATAAGGTCACTTACAATGTGGAGGCGTCGTCGGTGCGTTGGGACCCCGTGAAAAAGGATTGGCGGCTAACGGGTGTGGTCGAACGAACGATCGATGGGATCCGGGAGACCCTCGACAGGAAGGACAGCATGCATGTTAACCTGAATGTTCAGCCAAAGGAGCTGCGGCGGGACGATTACCTGAAGGACAAACTGACGACGCCCGAGCTCCACCAGTTCATCCACATGGAAGAATTGAGGGGTTCGGAAGGGATCAATACGTTCAAGGTGGAGCTTTATCACAGGGATGCCACGCCGTTCTCGGTGATCATCATGGCGTTGATCGGCGCGATCATGGCATGCCGGAAAGTAAGGGGCGGAAGCGGGTTGCACCTGGCGATAGGGATCGTGATCGCAGCCATTTTCGTGGTCATGGATAAATTTTCGGTGACCTTCTCGACAAAAGGCAATTTGCCGCCGATGCTGGCGGCCTGGTTGCCGAATATCCTCTTCAGCGGCGTGGCGTGCATTTTGTATGTGAAAGCGCCCAAGTAGGCAATAAAGAATTCATTTGCTCCGCAACCATCCGCACAGTACCTTTAACGCGGATGGGCCGGGGGCTCATAAAAATAGCGTATATCATGGCATCTATTAAAGAAAGGTTTAAGATCAAGGCCGATGGATTGGCTTCCGAAATAAAAGAGCTGTTGAAAGAACATGGGACGAAGACGATCGGCGAGGTAACGCTCTCGCAGATCTACCAGGGTATGCGGGGGATCACGGGACTGGTCAGCGAGACTTCGCTGTTGGACGCGCAGGAGGGGATACGGTTCCGCGGTTTTTCTATCCCCGAGCTCCAGCAAAAGCTGCCCAAAGCGCCGGGCGGCACCGAGCCTTTGCCGGAGGGGCTGTTCCACCTGATGCTGATCGGAGAGTTGCCTTCGGAAGACGATGTCCACGATATCACGGCCAACTGGCAGCGCCGCAGCCATGTTCCGAACCATGTTTTCGCGGCGATAGAGGCATTGCCGATCGATTCGCATCCCATGACGCAGTTTGTGGTGGCCATCATGGCGCTGCAGACGGAAAGCAAATTCGCGGACAGGTATGCCCGCGGGATGGCGAAAAAAGATTATTGGGAGGCGGTGTTCGACGACAGTATGGACCTGATCGCGAGACTGCCGCGTGTCGCGGCGTATATCTATCGCCGTAAATACAAGAACGAGGACCATATCCACCCCGACGGTCTGCTCGATTGGGCGGGTAATTTCGCGCACATGATGGGCTATGAGGATGAGACGTTCCGCGAGCTGATGCGTTTGTATATGACGATACATGCCGATCATGAGGGTGGAAATGTCAGCGCGCATACGACCCATCTCGTGGGTTCGGCGTTGAGCGACCCCTACCTGAGCCTCGCGGCGGGTATGAACGGGCTGGCGGGCCCGCTGCATGGCCTGGCCAACCAGGAGGTGATCAAATGGATCTTCGAGATGCGCGATGAACTGGGCGTCGAATTACCTTCTGCCGAGCAGATTGCGGACTATGTGGGAAAGACGCTGAACGAGGGAAAGGTCGTGCCGGGTTACGGGCATGCGGTATTGCGTAAAACCGACCCGCGGTTCACGGCGCAGATGGAATTCGGGAAAAGGCATATGCCGAACGATCCGCTGGTACAGACCGTCTGGAATATCTATGACACGGTGCCGCCGATCCTGCAGTCGCTGGGTAAGATCAAGAACCCCTGGCCCAACGTCGATGCGCACAGCGGCGCGTTGCTGGTGCACTACGGGCTGGTGGAGTATGAGTTCTATACGGTGTTGTTCGGCGTGAGCCGCGCGCTGGGCGTGCTGGCCAGTCTTTGCTGGGACCGGGCGCTGGGATTCCCGCTCGAGCGACCCAAATCGGTGACGACCCAGCTGGTCAAGGACTGGCTGAAGGGAGAAGGCGAGATCTGGGGGGAATGATGTGCCCGGCGGAATGCCGACAGCATCGCGCGTGGTATAAATTAATTCGAAAGCCCGGCATCGCCGGGCTTTATGATTTGGGGGGTTTCATCTGGGGGGACACGCGGACCACTTGGGGCGTGGGCGGCGGACGGTGGACGGTGTGTTCGGTGGACGGTGGACGATGTGTTCGGTGTGCGGTGGACGGTGTGTTCGGTGTGTTCGGTGGAGGAATTACAGCGCCTGCAGGATATCGGCCAGGATATCGTCGCGGTGTTCGAGGCCGACCGAGATGCGGATGAGCCCGGGCGTGATACCCACGGCCGCCCGTTCTTCGGGGGTCAGTTTGGCGTGTGTTGTGCTGGCGGGATGCGAGGCGATGCTGCGTGTATCGCCCAGGTTGGCCGTCAGCGATAGCAGGCGCAGTTTGTCGAGGAAGTTGCGGCCCGCTTCGAGACCGCCTTTCAGATCGAAACAAACGATGCCGCCGCCATTGCGCATCTGGCGCCGGGCAATCTCGTACTGCGGGTGGCTCGGCAGCAGCGGATATTTCAGCGAGGACAGTGCGTGGTGGTTTTCCAGCGATTGGGCGAGGTAGAGCGCGTTGGCCGAATGTCTTTCCATCCGGACATCCAGCGTCTCGAGGCTCCTGCTGAGGACCCACGCGTTGAAAGGAGAAAGCGCCGGACCGGTAGCGCGGCAGAAGAGGTAGATCTCTTTGATCAGCGCTTTTTTTCCTACGACGGCGCCGCCGACGACGCGGCCCTGGCCGTCTAGCCATTTGGTGGCCGAGTGGGTGACGAGATCGGCGCCGTATTGGATCGGGGTTTGTCCGATCGGGGTGGCAAAACAGTTGTCGACGTTGAGGATGAGGTTGTGTTTGCGCGCCAGTGTCGCGGCTGCCCCGATATCGACGATATCGAGACCGGGATTGGTGGGCGTTTCCAAAAAGATCATTTTCGTATTCGGCCGGATGGCGGCTTCCCATCCCGACGGGTCGGTTGCGTCGATATAACTGAACCCGATGCCGTATTTCGGAAGGTATTTGGTGATGACGGTGTGTGTGCTGCCGAAGATGGCGTTGCAGGAGAGCAGGTGGTCGCCCTTTTTGAGCAGGGCGAGGAAACTGGCGGTGATCGCGCTCATACCCGACGCCGTGGCAAAACCGGCCTCGGCGCCTTCCAGCGCGCAAAGGCGGTCGGTGAATTCCTGGACGTTCGGGTTGCTGAACCGGCTATAGATGAACGCTTCTTTCTCATCGGCGAACACGGCGCGCATTTCTTCGGCGTCATCGTAGCAAAAGCTGCTGGTGAGGTACAAGGGAGAGGAGTGTTCTTTTTCCTGGGTGCGGGCGGTGCGGATGCGGATGGCCTGCGTAATGCGGTTCGTGGGCATGTGTTTATTTTGTAGTGTAGGCGAATGTATTGTTGACGTATACTTCCCAGGTGATCCTGCAGCCGGCTTCGCGCAGCGTTGCGGCGACGGAGCAGTATTTGGTCATCGAGAGCTCGCATGCCTTGATGGCTTTTTCGGGATAGATGGCGCCTTCCAGGTCAAAACGGATGTGGACATATTCCCAGAGCGAGGGTTCTTTCCCTTGCTGGCGGTCGCCGTCGATGGTCATGTGAAAGGCATCCACTGTCTGACGTTGTTTGTTGAGGATCGAGACGATGTCGATGCCGCTGCAGCCGCCGAGACCCATCAGCAGCATTTGCATCGGCCGGACGCCGAAATCCTTTCCGCCGGATTCGGGGTTGCTGTCCAGGCGCACGGTGTGTCCCGACGCATCCTTCGCTTCGAACCCGAAGTTGCCGCTGACCCGCTGTAACTGAATACGTGCCATTTTCAATTTTTTTGCGAAGTTACGGCGGCTAAGCGCTTATTTTGCATCGAAACTGGAAAGGCAGCATGAATTATTTTACGTACGACCACCCCTTTGAACTGGAGGGCGGCGGGTCTTTGCCTGGTATTACGGTAGCCTATCATACGTATGGCCGGCTGGATGGGGATGGTGGAAATGTGGTATGGGTGTGTCATGCGTTGACGGCCAACTCGGATGTCGCGCATTGGTGGCCCGGGGTGGTGGGGGAGAAGGGGCCGATCCACCCGGACCGGTATTTTATCGTTTGCGCGAATATCCTCGGGTCCTGTTATGGTACGACGGGCCCATTGAGTACCGACCCGGCCACCGGATCGCCGTATTATGCGAATTTTCCGATGGTGACGATCAGGGATATGGTGCGGGCGCATATCCTGCTCAGGAAACACTTGAATATCGGGCGTATCCATTTGCTCATGGGCGGCAGCATGGGCGGTTACCAGGCCCTGGAATGGAGCGTCATGGAAAAAGACGTGATCGACCGGATGTTCCTCATCGCCACTTCGCCCTCGGAGAGCGCCTGGGGGATTGCCGTTCATACGGCGCAGCGGCTGGCGATCGAAGCCGACAGCACCTGGTGCGAGCCTTCACCGCGGGCGGGCAGCAAGGGATTGAAGGCCGCGCGGGCCATCGGCATCCTGACCTATCGCAACTATGGCATCATGGTGGAAAAGCAATCGGACCCCGACGTCGAAAAGCTGGATGGGTTCCGGGCGTCGTCGTATATCGATTACCAGGGCGACAAGCTCGTCAACCGGTTTAACGCGTATTGCTACTGGCTCCTGACCAAAGCGATGGACAGCCATCAACTTGCGCGCGGCCGCGGCGGCGATGGGGAGGCGGTATTGCGGACCATCCGGCAGCCGGTGTTGCTGATCGGGATATCCAGCGATATCTTATGCCCGCTGCGCGAGCAGCGGCATATGGCCGATGTGCTGCCGAATGCCAGGCTGGTAGAGATCGACTCGGCATATGGTCATGACGGGTTCATGGTGGAGGGCGAAAAAATAGCCAGGCATCTGCAGGCCTGGTTGCAGGAACGGCCCTAAGGGATCGCCAATCTTCCCTGGTAATAATCGAGCACTTTTGTCCGGAAAATATAGATATACCGCGCAGCCGCGAGGTTGATGGCGGCTGCATCCGCGCGTTGTTTGAACTGGATATAGACGTCGGATGTCACCACGCCTTCTGTGAATTTGATGTTGGCGATCCGGAACGACTCGGCAAAATCGGCCGACTGGTCGGTATAGTTCTTATACTGTTTGAACGCCAGCAGCATGTTCTGGAACGATTGCTCGACGTTCTGCTGAAGCACGAGCCTGGCGTTGGTATTGTTGATCTCGGCCGTCCTGAGGTTGAGTTTTTGTTGTTTGACATTGTTGCGCACGCGCAGGTTGTTGAGGATCGGAATATTGAGGGTTAGCCCGATATTGGGCGATTTATTGGCCGTGAACTGATCCCCCCACGATACCCTTTCCGAATTGTAATTCGTCTTGTCGTAGAGGACCGAGGCGTTCGATCCCTGTACGTAGTAGCCGGTATTCAGGCCTGTCTGGACGCCGGCGACGGATGTTTCTTTCAGGTCGAGACTGTAATAGTTGGTGTTGATGCCTGCCCCGATGGAGAGCGATGGAAAATAGCCACCGCGTGCGGCTGCCAGGAACCTCCTGGCCGCCAGCTGTTTAATCTCGGTCGATTTGACCGTTGGAACGACGGTGAGCGCCGTCTGGTAGATGCTGTCGGAAGCGGACGGATAGGCGGACAGATCCGTCGTCGTGACGCTGTTCTCGAGCTCGACGTCCTTCTTATATGGGACGTTCAGCAGGTTGAAGAGCTGGATCTTGTTCGATTCGAGATTATTCATTGCCGTGGCAATGGTGATCTGGTCCTGGGCGACCTGTCCGCGGAGGTTGGGCAGCGCTTCCATTCCCCCGTTGGCGGTGGTGAGGTTGCCGGCCGCAGCGAGGTCTTCCAGGCGGTGCAATTGGGTTGTATCGCTGGTGAGTTGTTCCATGGAGACATGCAGTACGTCGCGGCTGCTGAGGACCTGCAGGTAGTCCAGCAGAACGGTCAGCGTAATGTAGTCTTTCTGAGCTTGCAGATCGTATTTGAGACCTTCATACAGATAGCTTTGCGCCCTTACCTGGTTTTGCAACTGCAGACCCTGAAACAGGACGAGGTTGGCGCTGATGCCGTAGTTGCCGGTGGTGGTTTGGCTGACGTACGTGTAATTGAAGGGGTTGAGCGCGTGACCATAGCTGATGCTCTGGTTGACCTGGCCGTTGATGTTGGGAAGCATGTTGTCCCAGGCCTGGTGCATAGTGATCCGTTGGGACTGCGCCTGGATATCGGCCTGGTTGACCAGGAGGTTGTTCCGGATGGCAATGTCGACGGCCTGGCGCAGTGTCAGGACGGCACCGATAGAGTCAGCGGCAGATTGCTGGGCGCTCAGCCTGCCGGCCGAAAGGGTAAGGGTTAACGAGAGGAGGAACAAGAATGAATAGCGCATAATAGAGAGTTATAGGTTATCGTGGTACGGTCTTATCGTATCGTCTGTTTGTTGATTGATTAGAAATTGTCGACTCTTCCATCCAGCAGATGGATGATGCGGGAACCGTATTCGGCGTTCTTTTCCGAATGGGTCACCTGTATGATGGTCACTCCTTCGTTGTTCAGCTGTTTGAAGAGGTCCATGATCTCTTCGCCCTGTCGCGAATTCAGGTTTCCGGTCGGTTCGTCGGCGAGCAGCAGTTTGGGTTTGCCGATGAGGGCGCGGGCGATGCCTACGAGTTGTTGCTGGCCGCCGGACAACTGGGTAGGAAAGAGATCTTTTTTGCCCACGATCTGGAATTTGTCGAGGATGTCCGCCACCATGGCCTGGCGCTCGGAGGACTTAATGTTCTGATAAATCAGCGGGGTCTCGATGTTTTCGTAAACCGTGAGCTCGTCGATGAGGTGGTAAGCCTGGAAGACGAAGCCGATGTATTGCTTGTACAGCTGAGAGCGCTGTTTTTCTTTCAGCGTGTGGACCGGCTGCCCGAAAAAAAAGTATTCGCCTTCGGACGAATCGTCCAGCATTCCGATGACATTCAGGAGGGTCGATTTGCCGGAACCTGACGGCCCCATGATCGAGATGAATTCCCCTTCTTTGATCTGCAGATTGATGTCCTTTAAAATAAAATTAGGTCTTCCGCCTACATTGACCCATTTGGAGATGCGCTTGAGCTCGATCATATTGATGAATTAGAGATTACAGGTGCTGGTGAGTCTTTCAATCACATGCCAGAATACAAATCTATGATAAATAGCGTGTTATATCGCATTTCGCCAGTTCAGGGTCCGATTTCGATACAAAAAGTGTTCGTTTTCGATACAGATGTTGCATGGGGAGGCCGGACATCGTCATTCTGTCCGAAGATTTTTGATCGGGTCAGTGGAAAGGGCCCGGAACGTCAGGCCGCCGATGACGGCCTGGGCGATCAGCAGCACCAGCGACACGGTCAGCAGCATGGTCCCGGCGCCCACCGATACCCGGTAGGCGAAATTGTCGAGCCAGCGGTGGGTGAACCACGAGCTCAGCGGCAGTGCAATCGTGGCGGCGAGCGCCGCCAGCCGGATGAATCCGCCAGATACCAGGTTGAGTATGCTGCGGTTACCGGCGCCCAGCACTTTCCGGATCGCGATCTCCTTCAGGCGCCGTTCGATGGTGAAGATCGTCAGACCGACGAGGCCAAGGATCGCGAGGGCGATCGCCAATACGGTAAAGAAGGCGATGGCATTGCCGAGCAATCGTTCCTTTTCCGCCAGCCGGGCAAACTGGTCGTCCATGAAGGAGATGTGCAAGGGCGCATCGGGGAGAAAGCTTTTCGCCGTGGTCTGCAGCCAGTCGATGAAGTAGGCGGTATTGCCTCCGTGGATGCGGATGACCATGTCGGCACCTCCATGACGATAGCACGTGATGACCGCGGGCGCTATCTTTTCGCGCAGCGTGGCATAGTTGAAATCTTTGACGACGCCGATGACCCGCTGGCTGCCGTTGATGAGCGCGCCAACGGGGTGGAAGAGGCCCAGCGCTGCAACGGCCGATTCATTGAGGATCAGCGAATTCGTATCGGAGGCAAGGCTCTTTTCGAAATTGCGTCCGCTGATGAGGCGCATGCCCATGGTAGTGAGGTAGCTTTCGTCGCCGGGGAACTGCTGGATGCTCATGTTCTTCTTTGTCGCCGGGTTCATATATGTGCCCATGATGATCGAATTTCCGGCCGGGGTGCGTTGGCAGAAGCTGGCGCTGACGACCGGGGCTTGTTGCTCGACCATTTGCCGGAAGGCTTCGGCGTGATCTTTCAGTTCGCCGATGTTCTCAACGACCACGAGTCCTTCGGAATTGAAGCCTTTGTCTTTGGTCTTCATGAAACGCAGCTGGCTGAAGACGGTGAAGGAGACGAACACGAGGCCCGTTGCGATGGCGAACTGGAAGGTGACGAGGATGTTGCGGATCACGGGCCGGTCTTTGCCGGCGCTGCCGCTGCGGACGGTGAGGCTGTTGCGCCGGCTGGTCAGGTAGAATGCGGGATAGAGTCCTGCGAGCAGGCCCACGCCGAGGGTGAACAGCACGAGCCAGGCGTAATTGGCGGAGAGGAAGGGGATGGGCCCTGTGAGATCGACACCTGTTGCGCGGTGATAGGACCACAGGATGACCTGGATGAAAGTGCAGGCGATGAGCATGGCTGCGAGGCTGAAAAGGATCGACTCGCCGATGATCTGCAACACGAGCGAGCGTCTGGCGGCGCCGAATGTCTTTTTGAGGCCGATCTCTTTGGACCGGACTGATGAGCGGGCGGTCACGAGGTTGACGTAATTGATGACGGCCAGGAAGATGAGCAGCCAGGCGATCGTACGAAGCAGGTGTACCTGGGTGAGATTGCCGGTGTCATCGATGCCGAATTTCACATTGTTGTCGAAATAGATCGAGGTTAGCGGCTGGATCAGGAAGGAGACGGTGCTGCTGGCGGTGGTCCATTCTTTGTAACTGAGCGTGCTGCCGGTCGAGGGGTAGACGACCTTTTCGCGGAGACGGTCGAGCCAGGATTGCAGGCTGGCCCCGGTGGCGCCGGGTTTCAGCTTGACATAGTTGTATTTCGAGCAGGATACCCAGTTGGTGGAGTATTCGGTGGAATCGAACCCGCACGGGAGCAGCAGCCTGGGGCGGAGGTGCGATTTGGCGAAGCCCTCGTGGAGGATGGCAACGACCTTGTAGGGTTTCAATTGCTTACCGACATATATGGTCTTCCCGATGGGGTCCTGGCTGCCGAAAAAGCGGCGGGCATATTCCGATGAGAGGATCGTCTCATTGGGTCGAAGGCCGCCGTGCGGGATGACGCCGGCCTCGGCGGTATAGGAGAAGACCTTGAAAAAGGACGAATCGATGTAGTAGGAGTAATTCTTTGTAAAAGCGCGGTCCTGTATGGAAGTGCGGACGTCTACGTTGTCCGGTCCGGTGATGGCGGTGGCGGCCTCGACGTCTTTATAGGAGGCCCGGATCGCGTTGCATAGCATGGGCTGGCTGAAGGAGAAGGGGCCCATGTGGTAGAAATCGGTTGCGATCCGGTAGATGCGGTCTGCGTCGCGGAATTGATGGTCCGTATTCAGCTCGCGGTGGGCATAGACGAACAATAAGAATGAAGCGGCGATTCCGATGGCGAGCCCGCCGAGGTTGATCAGCGAGAAGGTCGGGTATTTCTTCAATTGCCGCAGGGCGGGTTTTAGCTGATTGATCATGGGTCAAAATTTATGGGACGGCATCGTTTTGCGCGCCGGTAGCGTTTTGTGCGCCGGTAGTGTTTGCGCGCCGGTAGCGTTCGCCCCGTGAATTTACTCATTCTGTCCGTAAATCATCGACCGGTCGGCATGCGATCCGCGTCGGCATGCGATCCGGGTTGCCGTGCGATCCGGGTTGCCGTGCGATCACTCGGTCCTCAGGCTTCGGATGGGATTGGCCAGCGAAGCCCTTATGGTAATATAGCTGACAGTCAGCAGTGCGATAAGGATGGCCCCTGCGCCGGCAAGGAGGAATATCCGCCAGTCGATGGCCGTGCGGTAGGCGTAGCCATTCAGCCAGTTGTGCATGATCCACCATGCGAAGGGGAAGGCAAGCGCGCATGCGACCAGCACGAGCCTTATAAAATCGCGGGAGAGAAGACCGGTGATCAGCAGGACCGAGGCGCCCAGGACTTTTCTGACGCCGATCTCTTTTGTCCTTCTTTCGGCGGCGTAGCTTGCCAGGCCAAACAGGCCCAGACAGGAGATGAAGACGGCGAGGCCCGCAAAAATGGCGGACAGACGACCGGTCAGCGTCTCGGTCTTGAACTGTTTGACGAAATCCTCATCCAGGAACTTGTATTCGAACGGGTAGCCGGGATCATCGGCTTTTATGACGTTTCCGATCGCCGCGACCGCGCGGGAAAGATCGGCGTTCGCCTTCAGGCGGACCGAGAGGAAATTGGTACCGGCCGGGTAGCAATAGAGAATGAGCGGGGCAGCATTCTGGTACATATTGTTGTAAACAAAATCCCTGACGACGCCGATGACCCGGTATTTACTCCCTCCGTTGGTGATGAGGGTGCCTACCGCGTCTCCCTTGGTAATGATATGGGCAAAGGTCTCGTTGATGATGATGTTGTTGCTATCGTCCGCCGCGATTGCGTGGAAATTGCGTCCCGATGCGAGTTGCATGCCCATGGTGGAGATGTATTCGGGCGAGGTGGTCTCCTGTGTGACGAGCACTTCTTTGGCGGGGTCCTTGCCGGGCCAGTCGAAACCACTGCCGTTGCTGTACAGGTTGAGGACCGGGCTCCTGCTGAGGGCGGCGTCCTTTACGAAACCGGTATGGAGGAGATCGTTTCGGATCGCCGTGAAATGGTCCTGCATCTTTCCCTGGAGGGTCATATAAAGCAGGCCTTCTTTTTCAAATCCGAGCTGGCGGTTTTGAACGAATTTCAGTTGCTGGTAGATGATGATGGTCGTAATGATAAAGACGATAGAAGTGGCGAACTGCAGCACGACGAGGCCCTTGCGGACAAAGACGGCGCCCCCGGTTGCCTTTATCTTTATGCCTTTCAGGACATAGACAGGGTTGAACGAAGAGAGGTAGAAAGACGGGTAGGAGCCGGCCAGCAGCCCACAGATGAGGCCGATGGCGAGCAGGCCGACCAGGTGAACGGGGTCGAGGAGACGGAGGGCCAGTTGTTTTTCGACCAGACTGTTAAAGGCGGGAAGGAGGGCCGCAGTCAGACCGACAGACACGATGACCGCAATGAACGACATGAGGATGGATTCGCCGATGAATTGGCCGACGAGTTTGCCTTTCCCGGCGCCGAGCACCTTGCGGACACCGACTTCGCGCGAGCGTTTTTCCGAGCTGGCGGTGGCAAGGTTCATAAAATTGATACAGGCGATGATCAAAATAATCCATGCGATGAGGGTGAAGATCCTCACGTATTGGATCCGGCCGTTGGAAGGGTCTTGCTTGCCGTTTTTGAAAGAGCCGTAGAGGCGCCATTGGCTCATCGGGAACAGGAAAGGTTTCATCACGGCCCCGGGCGCCTTATCCTGGACGTAGTTGGTCAGTAATTTGTTGATGGCGGCGGGATCGGCAGCGGGTTTCAGCTCGACAAACGTCATGACCCCGTTGCTCCCCCAGTTTTGGAGCCATTGGTTCTTTTTGTAGAAGGCCTCGTAGTTGGCGAGCCATTGAAAATGAAACGAGCAGTTGGGTGGCAGGTCGTCAAAAACGGCGGTGATCGTGTAGGGATCGGCGTGGTCCATCTTCAGCGTTTTGCCGAGCGGATCGGCGTTCCCGAAAAAAGCTGTCGCCATCTCCCGGCTGATCGCGAGCGAGTGGATACCGGTCAGTGCTGCGGCGGGGGTTCCTTCTATGAAATCCAGGTTGAACAAGGACAGGAAGGAGGGGTCGCCGTACTGACCTTCCTCATAGATGTTCCTGTCATCGATGGTGAAGAGCGAACGGTCGGGCCAGGACAGGCGTGCGGTATTCGCCATACCGGGGATATCGGCTGCCATATTGGGGGCGAGCGGTCCGGGAGTAGCCGCAAACGTGTAGGTGGTCCCGCCATAGGTCTGGTTGCCTTCTATCTGGTAGAGGACCCCTTTTTTGGCGAACTGGTGGTCCCAGGTGAATTCGTCTTCGATCCACAGGAAAATGAGGGTGGAGCAGGCGATACCGACCGCCAAACCGATGATGTTGAGAAAGGCGTAGGTGCGGTTCTTCCAGAGATTGCGGAAATACGCTTTCAGGTAGTTGGTGACCATGATCGGGGTTTTTGATGGTGGATGAGTGGTTATGGTTGAAGTTAAGGATTATTCGGATCGAAGACTGTCGACGGGGTTGGCGGTCGCGGCCCGCAGCGTTTGGCTGCTGACGGCGAACAGCGCGATGACCAGTACCAGCAATACGGGTAATATGAAGATCCAGGGATCGATGTGCATCCGGAAGGCGAAGTTCTCCAGCCATTTGTGCAGCAGCCACCAGGCGAGGGGGATGGCGAGCAGGAATGCGACACTCAGCGGCTTGAGGAAATCCCTGGTCAGCAGCAACAGGATATTGGGCAGACCGGCGCCGACGATCTTGCGGACGCCGATTTCTTTCGTGCGCTGGTTCGTCACGAAGGCGGCCAGGCCGAGCAGACCGAGGCAGGAAACGAAGATGGCGAGGCCAGCGAACAGACCGAACGTGCGGCCGAACTGTCTGTCGGCTTTGTATTGTTCCGCAAAGTGCTGGTCGAGAAAGAAGTACTCGAAGGGATCGGCCGGGAAGAATGTCTTGTATCGCTGTTTTACGGAAGCGACGATATCGGGCCAGTTGTTGCTGGCCGTGGAAAGCCTCAGTGTGTAGTAACTGTTGACGTCGGGCGTGAAACGGAAGATGTGCGCGTCATAAGCCTGCCGCAGTGATTCCTGGTGATGGTTGGCGACGACTCCGACGATGGTATATTGTTTTCCCCAGAATTCGATCCGTTTTGAAATGGCCGCCTCCGGTTTGTCGATGCCGAGCTCTTTGATGGCCGCCTCGTTGAACAGGACGGAGTTGGAATCCGCCTGGCCGGGATAGAAGTTCCTGCCGGCGAGCAGCCGGAGGCCGTAGGTGGGCAAGAAATCCTGGTCGACGCCGATGACGCGGTATTGGTTAGCCGATGTCGGGTCGCTGCCGACGAGCCGGATACCGCCCGCATTCCAGCCCGTCTGACCGCCTGGGACGGAGGTGGATACGGTCATTTGTTGCACACCCGGAATGCGCAGCGACTCGGTTTTGAAGGCGGACAATTTTTGCTGGTAGGTGGAATCGAGGACAGCCGGACCGGTAACGACCAGCGTCTGGTCGATCTTTACGCCCAGGTCCTGGTGTTGCATAAAATTCAGCTGGCGGTATACCGCGAAGGTGCCGACCATCAGGACGACCGACGCGATGAACTGGATGACGACCAGCGATTGGCGGAGCAAAGCGCCGTGGCCTGTTTTGGCCAGTCTTCCTTTCAGCACCGCTACCGGTCTGAAAGCGGAAAGCACGAAGGCGGGATATCCGCCGGAAAGGACGGTGCCGACCAGGAAGAGTGCGCTGAGCAGCAGCCAGAATGCGGCGTCACTGAACAGCGAGAGCTGCAGCTCTTTGCCGGTGATATAGTTGAAAAGGGGCAGACCAAGGAGGATCAGCAGGAAAGCCATGCCGACGGCCAGGCCGTTGATCAGCAGCGATTCGAAGAGGAATTGCGAGATGAGTTGGCGGCGGAGGGAACCCAGGACCTTGCGGACCCCGACTTCGCGGGCGCGCTCGACCGAACGCGCTGTCGCGAGGTTGATGTAATTGATCCAGGCGATGACGATAATGAAGACGGCGATCACCAGCAGGAAATAGACGCCGTTTCCGTCGCCGTTGACCTCGGCCTCCTCGAGATAGTGCGAATACAGATGGATATCGGGCAGGGCCTGGAGATGGACGACCATGCCTTCGTGGCCTTTTTGCAATTCGTCGCCCCATTTGGCCCGGATCGCCAGGGCGATCTTTTTTTCCAGGGTTGCGGGGTCGGTGCCGGGACGCACGCGGATATAGTTCAGGAAGCCGTCCCAAAACCAAACCGTATTGACATTGGGTCCCATTTGCGCGACGAGGTTGGCCCAGGGGAGAAGGATGTCGAACTTGAGGTGCGTATTGGCCGGCGGGTCCGGGAGCACGGCCGTCACGCGGTAGGGGTTCTTCTTGTCGAGAAAGATCGTTTTGCCGATAGGGTCTTCGTTTCCGAAATATTTCTTCGCGGTGGAGGCGGTGAGTACGGCGGTGTTGACGTCTTTGAGCGCGCCGGTTGCGGCGCCGGCCAGCGTCTTATAGCCGAACATGCGGATAAAATCGTCGGTCGTGGAGTACATCCTGGTTTCCCGGAACGCGTGTTCTTTATACGAGACGACGGCAGAATGTTGCCTGAGCCGGGCAAAGGATTCGACCTCGGGGAGCGCGTCTTTGACAGCGGGTCCGAGACCGGTGGCGCCCGCCGCCCAGCGGGTACTGAGCTTGCCGTTGTTGTACCGGTCGAGCTGAAGGCGGTAGACGTCGTGGTAGTCTGGTTCGAACTTGTCGTAGCTGAGTTCGAACCTTGCGTACTGGACGATCAGCAGGCTCGCCGCGATACCGATCGCCAGGCCGAAGACATTGATGAAGGAAAAGACCTTGTGTTTGACCAGGTGGCGAAGTGCGACGCGAAAAAAGTTGGTGATCATGGTGGTTGCTGTTGACAGTTATTCGGATATGGTGCTGCCGGATGATTTTCCTGACCGCTTATTCACTGCGTAAAGATTTTACCGGGTTGGCCGTCGCAGCGAGCATCGAGCGGTAGCCGACGGCGAAAAGCGCGATGAGCAGGGTGGCAAGGAGTCCTGCGGCGAACAGCAATGGACCGGGATGGATGCGGAAGGTGAAGTCCCGCAGCCAGGCCTGCGTCGCCAGCCATGCCAGCGGCCCTGCGATAGCGAATGCGATCAGGATTAGCCGGCTGAATTCCTTTCCGAAAAGCCAAAAGATGTTGCCGATGCCTGCACCCAGGACCTTGCGGATGCCGATCTCTTTGGTGCGGCGGACGGCCATGAAAGAAACGAGGCCGTAGAGACCGAGACAGCTGATGACGATGGCGACGGCCGCGAAGATCTCCACCAGTGCGAGCAGGATGTTGTCGAGCCGGTAGAACCCGGCGATGCGCTCGTCCAGGAACGAGTACGAATACACGTACTCGGGGTAGGTGTCGTTCCAAATGGATTCGGCGCCGGCCAGGACCGCGCGGAGTTGACGCGGGTCGATTTTCATGGAGCACGTCTGGTAGTTGCCGGATGAAGAATACAGACAGAGGGCGTCGATCTTGCCGTGAAGCGATTGGTTGTGAAAATCCCTGATCACGCCGACGACGGGAGCGGGTACGGCGTCCACGGTGATCATTTTTCCGAGTATGTCGCGCGGAGACGACAGCCCCAGTTGTCGGACAACCGTTTCGTTCACGATGAATTCCCGGGTGGTATCGGATGGTTCGAGGTTCCTGCCGGCGATCAGCCGGAGACCGAACGTGGAAAGGTACCGGTCGTCTACGGCCTTCTCGTTGATGTCCCATCTTTCTGTGTTGGGGCGGTTGTCGTAGCGGATGTCGGTGTTCATGTTGCGTTGCGAGGCCGGCGGCTGATAGCAGAGGCTGAGGTCCTGCACGCCCGGGATACTGCGCAGGCGATCGCGGAGGGTATGCATTTTCGGGATGTCGGTCGAGGGAATGGGCAGTAAAACGATGGCTTCCTTGTCGAAGCCGAGATCGAGGCTGACGGAATAGTGCATCTGCCAGGCGACGATGATCATGCCGATGATGAGCACCTGCGAGATCGCGAACTGCGAGGTCACGAGGACGCGGCGAAGCGAGAAGCCGCCGATCTCTGCCTGTGAGAGCCGGCTCTTGAGCGCCTGGACGGGTTGAAAGCGGGCGAGGATAAGACCAGGGTAGGAACCGGCTGCGAACACGACGCATACGAATACGAACAGGCAGAAGAGGACCATCCGTGCGCCCGAGAGCAGGTGAACGGTCATCTGCGAACCCGTGAGCCGGTTGATGGCAGGGAGAGCGGTAAGGGCTATGAACCAGGCCAGGACGCCTGCAACGAGGGTGATGAGCGCCGTTTCGGTGATGAATTGCCAGAATAGCTGGCGGCGGGCGCTGCCCATGACCTTTCGGATGCCGACTTCCTTGCTGCGGTTGAGTGACTGGGCGGTGGCCATATTGATGAAGTTCATGCAGGCGGTCGCCAGCAGGAAAATGCCGATGACCGCCAGGGCCCAGCTGTATTTCTTGTCGAAGCTGCCGTCGTAGGCGGCGTCGGTGTGCCAGTCGGCAAGTGGCTGGAGCGCGAAATTAAAGACCTTTGCATCGTCGCCGTGATAGTATTTGCGCACCAGGGTCGGCATCGATTTGTCGACGAGCGTGGGGCTGACGCCCGGCTTCAAAAGGACGAAACAATAGCTCCCGGAATAGAGGTCCCCCCAACTGGAATCGCTGGCCAGGTAGCTGTTCCAGTCTTTGAGGTTGTCATAGGAGAGATAGATGTCGTGTCGCTGGGTGGTATTGGGTGGAGGGTCTTTAAGGACGCCGGTGACCGTATAGTTCGTCGCATTGTTGACGCGGATCGTCCTGCCGACGGCCGGGTCGCCGCCAAAATATTTCTTCGCGGTGGATTCGGAGATCAGCGCGGAATGCGGGTTGACGAGGGCTGTTGCCGAATCGCCGCTGACCAGCGGGAAATGGAAGATCCGGAAGTAACCGGGTTCGGCGAAGGCGATGCCGTTGTCTTCCTGAAATTTTTTGATGTCTTTCGCTCCCGGCACCGAGATCAGTACGTTCCGGTAGTAGATCATCCGGGCGGTATATTGGGCAAAGGTGAAGTCGTTGCGGAAGGCTTTACCCAGCGGTTGCGGCACACATGCATAGCGCGGCGAATTGCCATCCGCATGGATATTGGTCACGATGCGGAAGATGCGGTCTTTGTTGGGATGGAAATTATCGAAGCTGAGCTGGTAGGAGACCAGCGTGAAGATGAGTATCGCTGCCGCAATGCCGAGCGTCAGTCCGACGATGTTGATGCCGGTGTACGCTTTATAGCGTAGGAGTGTTCGCCAGGCTATCTTGAAATAGTTTTTGATCATATCGGTGCGTTATTCGGTGCATTGTCGGGTGGGTTATTCGGTGCGGAGGCTTTTGACCGGGTTTGCGGTGGCGGCGCGTCCCGCCTGGATGCCCACGGTCAGCAGGGCGATGGACAGCGCGATCAGGCCGCCGAGCGCGAATACCCACCACTGGATCGAGATGCGGTAGGCAAAATCCTGCAGCCAGTTGTGCATGACCCACCAGGCGACGGGGACGGCGATGAGCAGTGAGAGCAGAACGAGGTACAGGAACTCTTTCGACAGCAGGAAGACGAGGTTCTTCTCGGTGGCGCCGAGCACCTTCCGGATGCCGATCTCCCTGGTGCGTTGCAGGACGTTGTAGGCGGAGAGGCCGAGCAGGCCAAAACAGGCGATGCCGATGGCGAGCAGTGCGAAAATCGCGAACGCCTCGCCGAACCGGGTGTCGGCCTTGTATTGTTGGTTGAACGATTCGTCGAGGAAGAAATAGTTGAAGGGGTCGTTGGGGAAAAAGCGGTCCCAGGTCTTTTTGATACCGGCGATGCTTGCGTGGAGGTCGGCCGAAGCGAATTTGACCGAATAATAGTTCCGGATGTCGGGGACAGGCAGGATGATCATGGGATTGATCGCTTTTTGCAAACCCTGGTGGTGATAGTCGGCGACGACCCCGACGATTTGCAGGGTATCGCGACCGCGTTTCACGCGGCCCTTGATGGCGTCGGCCGCGTCCTTAAAGCCAAGCAGACCCATCGCTGTTTGGTTGATGATGGCGGCCTTGTCGTCGGTCGGGTAGTCGCGGGAGAAGTTGCGGCCTGCTACCAGCCTGAGGCCGTAGGACGGGATGAAATCGTAATCGATACCCATGATATACATGGTTACGGCGGAGTTGGCGGACGAGCCTACCCGGTTGAAACCGTTGGTCCAGTAGATCTCCTGGCCCATCACGATGGAGGAGGCGGTCACCGACCGGATGCCCGGTTGTTGCAGGAGGGTGTTCTTGAAGGGTTGGTAGACGCCGGTATAGACGGAGTCCTGCATCGAGCCGGCGCCTTCGATGACCAGGGTACGGTCGATATTGACGCCGAGTTGTTGACGGCGCATGAACTGCACCTGCTGGTAGACCAGAATGGTACCGGTGATGAGGATAACGGAAACGGCGAACTGCCCGATGATGAGGCCTTTGCGGAGGAACTGGCCGCGGGAGGTATGCTTAAACAGTCCTTTGAGTACGGTCATGGGGTGGTAGCCGGAGAGCACGAAGGCGGGGTAGAGCCCGGATAAAAACGAGCCAAGGACAAAGATGCCGAGGAAACCCAGCAGCCACGGAAGCGGGAGGCTGAACGGGCCGGCGTCGCTGCCGATGAGGGTATCGAACGAGGGCGCCAGCAGGATGGCGAGCACGGCGGCCAGCCCCAGCGCGAGGGTATTGAGGAGGAAGCTTTCGGTCAGGAATTGCCAGACCAGGTCGATCCGGATGGCGCCCATGACTTTGCGGAGACCCACTTCTTTTGCGCGTTCGAGCGAGCGTGCGGTTGCCAGGTTGGTATAGTTGATCCAGGCGATGGCGATGATCAGGAAGGCGATGAGAAAAAGAAAGCCTACCGCCTTCCCGTTGCCGTTCACCTCCGCCTCCTGGTTATAGTTGGAATAGAGGTGGATGTCGCTCAGCGGGATCAGGTAAAGCTCGCTGCGTACATTGTTCTTTTTGTGCCATTCGTCGTTGTTCATGTGGCGATCGGCGAATGCGGGGAGTTTGGCCTGAAGGGCATGCCAGTCGGCGCCGGGTTTCAATTGGATATAGTCATAGAAATCGTACCATCCCCAGGCCGTTTCGGTAGCGTTGGAAGAATCGTGCCATTGTTCGCGGGTGATCCTGGCCAGTGTCGAATACGAAATGAGGTGGTTGAGGATGAGATGCGAATTGGCGGGGTAGTCAGAGAAGACGCCCGTGACCTCATAGGTTTGCAGCGAGCCGTCCGCGAGCCCTTTGAGCCGCCGGCCGAGCGCATCGGTGTTCCCGAAATACTTCCGGGCCATCGATTCGGAAAGGATCAGTTTGTCGGGGCCGTCGAGCGCGGTCGCCGGGTTGCCTTTCACCAGGCGGATGCCGAACATATCGATGATCGAGGGGTCGGCGAAATAGCCTTTGGTTTCGTTGAATTTTATGTTCCTGTCGGGATTGGTCAGCAGGATATTGGCGTCGATGAGTCGTCCGAACTTATCCACCTCGGGGAATTCTTTCTTCATCGCAGGCGCGATAGCGGGGTAGACGGTGGCCGATTGCCAGGCCAGTTTGCCTTGCTGGTATTGATCGAGCCGGAGACGGACGATGCGGCCGGCATTTGGCTGAAAGCGGTCATAGCTGCGTTCGTAGGAAACGTAATGGAAGATCAGCAGGCAGCAGGTGATGCCGATGGCCAGGCCGAGGATGTTCAACGTGGAATACCCTTTTCTTTTCAGAAGGCTTCGCCAGGCGAGCTTCAGGTGATTCTTGAACATATATGGAGGTGTTGTTCGCTATGCTGGGCCGCTCATTCACTCCGCAGGCTGTCCACCGGGTTGGCAAGCGCCGCACGGATGGCCTGCACGCTGATCGTTATCAGCGCGACGGCCGCGGCCAGTATGCCGGCTGCCAGGAATACCCACCAATGCAACGAGATGCGATACGCGAAATTGGTGAGCCAGCGGTGCATCGTGAACCCGGCGACGACAAACGCGATAACCGACGCGATCGCCACCAGTCGCATGAATTCCCCCGAGAGAAGCCCGACGATGCTGCCTGCGCTTGCGCCGAGGACTTTCCGGATGCCGATCTCCTTGACGCGCTGGGTGATCGTGAAGGCGGACAGGCCGAACAGGCCCAGACAGGCGATGAAGATGGCGATGCCGGCGAATGCCGTGAACAGGCTGCCCTGGCGTTGTTCGGATTTGTACAGCTTGTCGAAACGGTCGTCGAGGAAGGTGTATTCGAAGGGTATTTCGGGAAGGTAACGTTTCCAGGTCTTTTCGATATGGTCGAGCGACCCGGCGATATTGCCGCCGGCGATCTTGATCGAGATATGGTTGTAGGCGTTGCCGGCCTGCGAAGCGGGCGGGATGACCATGATGATGGGCAGGATCTGCTGGTGCATGTCTTCGAAATTGAAATCGCGCATGACGCCGATGACCTTTCCTTTGGCGCCGCCGTAGCCAAAATTCCTTCCGATGATCTCGGAGGGCGATCGCATTCCGAGGACGCGGGTGGCTGCCGCGTTGAGCAGGAAATTCGTGGTGTCTGTCGCATAGTCGCGCGAAAAATCCCGGCCGGCGATGATGGGGATGCCGTAGGTCTTTAGAAAGTCGTGGTCGACGGCGACGTATTTGATATCGGCGGTGACGGGGCGGAGCGAATCGCCGCTTTCGGTCGAAGCGCCCATTTCGTCGAGGAGGCGGCCGCTGGGGATGCGCGAGGAGCGGGTCGCGTCGAGGACCTGGGGATCCTGGAGCAGCGCGTTGCGGAAAGACTCGTAGGTCTTGTCCAGGCCGTTGTTATAGCTCATCGTCACCACGTGTTCTTTGTTGAAACCCAGCGGGGCGTTCTGCATATAACTCAACTGCTGGAAGACCACGGCGGTCGCGATCAGCAGGACGATCGAAATGGCGAACTGTGTCACGACGAGTACTTTGCGGAACGACACCGTGCTGCTGCCGGCTTTGAAAAGGCCCTT
>DASZYU010000077.1:0-7740 GCA_035545215.1 Puia sp. | reverse complement strand
CCTTCCCGCACTGCGGCGGAGCGGTTCCGGAAATTTTCATTATTTTGTATTCGTTGAATTTCCTCCGGAGCATACCATCCCATGACGGCCATCCCGACCCCTCCGACGATCATGCATTGATCGCGGCCTACCGGCGATCGGGCGACCTGAAGGTAGTGGCTCAGCTCTACCAGCGCTATCTCGACCTGCTCTACGGCGTCTGTCTGAAATACCTGGGTGAACCCGAGGCGGCCAAAGACAGCGTCATGGACATGTTCGAAGAGCTCTCGCGCAAGCTGATGAAACACGAGATCGCCAATTTCAAAGGCTGGCTCTACACACTTGCTAAGAACCACTGCCTGATGAAGTTACGCTCGGCCGGGCGCGCCCGGACCCAATCCTTCAACCCGGATCTTATGAAAAGGGAGGAAGATCCGCATCTGGATGACAGAATGGAAAAAGAAGAACAGTTCAACCGTCTTTCCATATGCATCGAGTGCCTGCCGCCCGATCAGAAGACCGTGATCAGCCTCTTCTATCTGGAGAATAAATGCTATAAGGAGATCGAGACGCTCACCGGCATGGAATGGAACAAAGTGCGCAGCCATATACAGAACGGCCGGAGAAACCTCCGGCTTTGCATGCAACGCCGCGAGCCGGCCGCCCATCCCGGCGGCGCCTCGCGCGAACAAGGCGGACAAGACCCCACCCTGGTCGTTACCAATGAATAACCTCGAAAAACATATCACCCCCTGGTCCGCCGAGGACGTTCGCAAATACCTGAACGGTCAGCTTTCTCCCGCCGAAATGCAGGTGTTGGAAAAGGCTGCGCTCGAAGACCCTTTCCTGGCCGACGCGATCGAGGGTCTCGCTACACGAACAGGCGCACCGTTGGAACAAGACCTCGGCGATCTGCAAACCAGGCTCGCCGCCCGGGTGGCTGAAGGACAAAAACGAGCCATCCTGCTGCCCTGGATGAAAATCGCGGCTGTCATCGTGCTGATGGCGGGATTGGGCTTTACCGCCTGGTTTACCCTGCTGGATCATTCCAACGCGAAAATGGCCAGATCCACCGCCCTGCACGCACCCCTATCGAACCACGCAGATTCGACAGCTGCGACGCATGCGGCCGCCGCCGCTACCTCCGACGGGGTCGCTTCCTCTGCCCCCGTCATGCCTGCCGGAAATACAACGCTGCATAAGGCCGGGGCACCCGCTCAAAAACCGGAACCGCCCCTGCACAAAGCCGCGCCATCCTCGCGAACATCGGAGTCCTCGCTGGCAGGATCCGAACCATCCCCGCAAAACGCCGACCTGGCCTTTCAAAAAGCCGAACCAAGGTCCCGCGACCACCGGCCTCCCCCCGCTGCCCAATCCTCTCCTCAGGCGTTCGCGGCGAACCGCAGCCGCGCGCAAGGAGACATGGCTGCCGTGGACACCCATGCGCTGGCTTTGAACGACCAGCTCGCCGGTCTCCGCGTCCGACCCGGTACGTCATCCCGCCTGGTGCCCGATTCCGGATTCAACAAAAAAAAGCTGAAAGACATCCTCTATAACAACAACGCCGCATATAACAACCTCGTTTATCTGGGACAGGTACTCGATTTCCGAAATCGCCCGCTCGCCAACGCGTCGGTCCTGGTCTCCGGACCATCCAACGCCGCCGCCACGACCAACGCCCTCGGACAATTCAGGCTGAACCTGCGCCCGCAGGACTCCGTTCAACGGTTGACCGTAACCCTGGCCGGTTATCAGAACGCTTCTTTACCCGTCAACACCCTGAATACCGACAATGTCGTCGGCAATACCATTTTCCTGCGCGAGAACCCCAATGCACTTAGCGAAGTAGTGGTTACCGGAGCGGGCCGGCGCAGAACGGAGACCATGATGAAAGTGCCATCCGACGACAGGTCTGAACACCTCGATTCGTTGTGGCTCAGGGTTACGCCGATGACCGGCCGCCAGGCCTATCAGCTGTACCTGACCACCGGCAAAGAAACCCTCCAGGTAGACACCACGATCCGCGGTCTCGAGGTGGTATCCTTCGCCATCGGTCCAAAGGGAATACCCACGGATTTCAAGATCGAACGCTCGCTTTCCCCCGCCCACGACGCCGGCCTGATCCGGCTCATCACCGACGGCGCTCCCTGGAAGACCCTTCGCGGCAAAAATGTCCGCGCGATGGTCAGCGTTGCATTCCCCTGAAACACGGATCGTTTTCCCGTACATATCGTAATTTCAGCCCACAAAACTACCACCAATGAAGAAAAGTCTATTCTTGCTCGCCCTGGCAGGCTGTCTGTATTTGCCCTCTGTCGCGCAGACAATAAAGACGCCGCCGCCTTCGACCCCGCAATACGTCAAACAGGATTTTGGACTTTCGTCCATCGAACTGTCCTACTCGCGTCCGGACATGCGCGGCCGCAAGATATTCGGCGATCTGGTTCCTTTCGGCAAAGTCTGGCGCACCGGCGCCAACCAGGCTACCACATTGACCTTCGGCGATCCAGTGACCATCGGCGGCATAAAGATCCCCGCCGGGAAATACGGACTGCTTACGATCCCCGGCGCGGATGAATGGACGCTGATCATCACACATCAGACGGACGTCACCAACCCGGCCGCGTACAAACCCGATCAGGACGTGGTACGCGTCACCGCCAAACCGTTCGAACTGCCCTTCCCGCTCGAAACGTTCACCATTCTTTTCGCCAATGTGACCGCCAACACCTGCGACCTCCAGCTGATCTGGGAAAATACCGTCGTCTCGTTGCCCATTACCACCGATATCGACAGCCGCATCATGACGCAGATCGACAATGCGATGAACAAGGACAACCGGCCTTATTACACCGCCGCCTTCTATTACCTGGACAACGGGAAAGACCTCAATAAAGCGCTCGAATGGTTCGACAAGGCGATCGAACAGGACCCGACCGCCTATTTCGTCGTGTACCAGAAAGCACGATGCCTGGCTAAGATGGGCAAAAAACAGGAGGCGGTCGCCGCGGCGAGACAATCCGAGGACCTCGCGAAAAAAGCGAATAACGCCGACTATGTCGCGCTCAATGAAAAACTCATCGCCTCTCTGAAATAAACAGGATCACACGGCCGGGCCGCTGGCCCGGCGTTTTTTTCCACCCGGCAACGATTGAAGCACCTCACTGAGTACCACCACTCCCACCGCGCCGACCACGTTGAACCATAGGAAGCTCAGGGGCACCAGCCCCTTCCGGCTGAGGATGTTCAGGACGATGACCCCGGTCTCCGTAACGACGGCGCTGATGAACACCGCATGCCCGCCCACCCGCTTGCGGTAAAAAGCCACGAGGAAGACCCCCAGGATGACACCATAAAAAAGCGAGCCGAGCACATTCACCGCCTCGATGAGACTGTTCCCCAGCCGGTAGGTCAGCTGCGCCACGGCCACGCAAAAGATGCCCCAAAACAAAGTGTACAGCTGACTGAGCCGGTATTCCTTCTGCTGCGCCATACCGCCGGGAGCGAACCGGCGATGAAAATCAACGATGGTACAGGATGCCAGCGAGTTCAGCGTCGCTGCGATCGAACCCCACGCAGCCAGAAAGATGACGGCGATCAGCAAACCCACCAGACCCGCCGGCAGATAGTCGGTCACGAAACGCAAAAAGATATAGTTCGTGTCATTCGAATCGCCACCGACTGTCTTATCGTCCAGCCATCGGCGGATGGTCGCCTTGATGGCCGCCTTTTCCCGGTCGATATCCTCCAGGCGCAAGATCCCGTTTCCTCCGATGCCGGTCGCCGATGCAAGCGCCGCATGCCGCGTACCGGTACTGTCGCCGACCAATTCGACACGTTCATTCTCGAGCGCATCGTATTTCGATGTGACCGCCGCCAGCGAGTCCTTAAATTTCGAATGCGCCAGCAGCTTCAGCTGCGATTGGTTAAAAAACACCGGTTCGCGGTTGAAATGGTAGAATGCGAAAACCATAACGCCGAGCAGAAGAATAGCAAACTGCATTGGGACCTTCACCAGCCCGTTCATCAACAACCCCAGCCGGCTCTCCCGCAGCGACCGCGCCGTCAGGTACCGGCCGACCTGCGATTGGTCCGTACCGAAATACGACAACGCCAGGAAGAACCCGCCGATAACACCGCTCAGCAGGTTGTACCGGTCGTTCCAATCGAACCCTCCGCGCTTACCCTCGAATCCCGTGGTGATGATATTCAGTTTGCCGCTCTTTCCGCCGATATGCAGCACGTCGGTCATCCCGACCCCGGGAGGAAGCCGGTGGATCACCACGTATCCCGCGATGATCAGCCCCGAAAAGATGACGATCATTTGCAGTTGTTGCGTATACGCGACCGCTTTGGCTCCCCCCGATACCGTATAAACGATGAGCAGTCCGCCCATGAAGATCGTCGTCCACAGCAGGTTCCAACCCAGCAACGACGAAAGAATGATCGACGGCGCCGCAATGCTGATACCGGTCGACAATCCGCGCTGCAAAAGGAAAAGAAGGGAAGTCAGCGTGCGCGTCTTCAGATCGAAACGCCGCTCCAGGAATTCGTAGGCCGTGTAGACCTTCAGACGGTGAAAAACCGGGGCGAAGCTCACGCAAACCACGATCATGGCCAGCGGCAATCCGAAATAATACTGGACGAACCGCATGCCGTCGGTATACGCCTGCCCCGGCGCCGATAGAAAGGTGACCGCGCTCGCCTGCGTACCCATCACACCCAGCAACACCATATACCAGGGCACCGTGCGATTGGAAAGAAAATACCCGTCCAGGTCCTTTGTCGCGCGCCCCTTGTACAGCCCATAGGCAATGATACCCGACAGCGTCAGCGCCAATACGATCCAGTCAGGACGGCTCATGAAAAATGTTTGGTCAGGAAATCGAATACGAGGATACAGAACAGGAGGAACCCGATCACCAGCAGATACCAGTAACCCCACTTCCCGAATAAGGGAGCCCCTTCCTTGTCCATGTCATTCTCATCCATATCACTTGCGATTCCGGTTGGCCATCAGCGACGCCACAAGCAACCCGATTCCCAGTCCGATCAATAGTCCGATGGTCACCCTCTTGATAATTTCACCGATCACAATACCCACGATCAGCACCGTTGCAACGGCGACATCCCTTCTTCTGCGCATCAGAAACCTCGTTTTTGATTCAGTGCAATGATATTCGCCATCAGGCGGTAAGCGCCCGGAACGCCGGCAGGCAACTCCCTGAAAAACACCAGTCCGGTATAAACGAAGACGCCGCTCCCATAATGAGCGATCTCGAGACTGCCCTTCTGCTCCTGCTCGCCCGGATCGCTCATGGACAATACCGACTCATATTGCGGATCGGCCTGCCCGGCAAAATAGATACCTCGTTCCTGTATCCAGCCTTCGAAATCCTTCTCCGTGATCTTATTGGGATAATTCAGCACCGGATCCGAGGGCTGCAGGAAATTGACCTTCGCATTTTCGTCGGTCACGCGGATATTCGACACGGCAAACGGATAGGGTCCGATGTTGCTCGTCATCCGGCCCAGGTTGCCGCGGTTGTACTGCACGATAAGGTTTCCGCCCTCTTTGACATACTCCATCAACTCCGCATGCCGGGAAGTCAGCCAACCATGCACATCATACGCGCGCACGCCGGCAATGACCGCATCGAATTGCTTCAGATAGGCCGGTGTGATTTCCTTTTCAGTCAGCATGACCACTTCATAACCCATCTGTTGCAAGGCCTCCGGCACTTTGTCCCCCGCGCCTTCGATATAACCGATACGCTTCCCCGCCGTTTTGAAGTTTGCGATCACGAAACGAACGCCGGCCGGACGGAAATAATCGATCCGCGGAATATGCTCGTAAGCGATCGTCCGCAGTTCCATCGCGGTATCCTTCTGACCCTTGTCATCGAACACGCCATCGACGTTGACCACCGCCGTCTCGTCTTTCGCCGGTTTCGCCGTCCAGGAAGGCCCTGCCAATCCGTCGTTCCCCATCGCTTGTACCGAAAGCGCAGGCGCCGCCGTAAGTTCCAGCTCTGGCGGATGACCGAGCCCGACCCGGTCCTGCACGACCGCATGGAACGCCTTCTTCTCGCCGTCGGCAAAGACCGCCAGTTCCGGGTCGAACTTTGCGGTCGCTTTCGGCAGGATCGTCAGGGGCTCATACCGCTCGCCTTTCACCGGGTCGGTATACTTGTATTGCACCGGCCGATCTACCTCCAGCCGATGACCGTCGACCGTGAAAAAGAACAACGCTTCGTAGGGCGGATCGCTCAATGGTTTGCCGATCATCTGCTGGTCCTTCACATTGAAATGACCGGGCGACATCGGTTCGGCGAGCCAATAGGGCTGCGTCAGCATCTTCCGCGGAGACACGAAGATCGACCGCGTATAGGTGAAGTTCTTGTCCGGGTTCAGCGGCTGATTCAACGTCGCATAAAATTCCGGCGCGTACAGCCTTGCGCCGGGATGGCCGGCGGGAACGGTATATTCTGCCTGCATCGACGGCGGCGTATGCACCGTGATCGAGTTGAGCGTCATATCCACGCCCAACCTGTCATTCACCACGCAGGTGACCTGCAGCGAGTCGCCTCTGACCGCATAGGGCGTCCGCACGACCGCTTCGGCCCATAAGCCGCTGGCGTCTGCGATAAGCCCCTGCACTTCCTGCATCTTCCTCCATTTCCAATCTCCGTCCGGCAGCTGATCGATCGCGTTCCAGATGTCCACCAATGCCGGCACGCTTTTCTCCGGGGCCGTGAGCGAAAAATCCCGGATCACCCGGTCGACCATCGCACTGATCTTTTCCCCACCTTTTACCCTGCTCCAATCGGTGACGACGCCTTCCATGGGGTCGTCATGCGCCGGCTCGCCCGCGACGAGGTTGAAATATTCCATCGATTCGCCACGGGCAGGCGTCAACGCGGCACCCTGGCTCTTGTGGTTCGTCCGGCTGATCGCCGCCAGCTCGCCATAGCTCTTTCCCAGTATCGGGTTATAACCGCCGACATCGATCTTCATCTGGTCTTCGCTCGTCGTATTGGCGCCAGGACCGAAATTGAACGAATTCCACAAAACCCTTTTTGCTCTCCAGGGTTTTATACCGCCGTACTTTAACTGCTCGGGGAACCGGTTCGGGTCCGCCGCGGCATCGAACGCCTCGCGCGCCAGCACCGCCGATGCCGAATGATGACCATGACCCGCCCTGCTGTCCGGCGGAAATCGGGTGATGATCACGTCGGGCTGGAACTTTCGGATCACCCATACGACATCGCTCAGGATCTTCTCCTTGTCCCAGGTCTTTAATGCTTCTTCGGTCGACTTCGAAAAACCGAAATCGAAAGCGCGCGTAAAGAATTGCTCCGCCCCGTCCACCCGCCGCGCCGCCATCATCTCCTGCGTACGGATCAAACCCAGCTCGACTCCCTGCTCGTCCCCGATCAGGTTTTGACCGCCATCTCCCCTCGTCATCGACAGGTAGCCCGTCCGGTACAACCGGTCTTTCGCCATATAAGCGATCAACCGCGAGTTCTCATCGTCCGGGTGCGCCGCGACATAGAGCACCGTGCCAAGCACATTCAACTTTTTCAACCGCAGGTAAATGTCCGCCGAAGTCACCGTGGCGGGCGCCTGCGCCGGGGCCATCGACCCGGCTCCAAACAATACCAACAAAAAAAAGATTCGTTTCATACTATCGTTTTTGAACGGCCGGCGGCGTTCCGCCGCCGGCGCCGATCATTGACCGACCAGGAAAACGGCATTGCA
>DASZYU010000076.1:0-12256 GCA_035545215.1 Puia sp. | reverse complement strand
CGCTCGAAACTGAAGGCCAGCAACGCTACCGCCAGGTCCACCAGCATGAACACCAGGTAATAGCCGCCGATCTTGGAGGCATTGCCGGTCAGCAAACCCACGATCATGAAGAAATCGGCGAGCGGGATGACAAACGGTATGATATATTGAAAGATCAAAATGTTCGGTAAAGCGGCCCAACCCAGCCAACGGTATTTCCAGTTCATCAGCGCATCCCGGTTCTTCCAGAAGGTCTGCATGACCCCGTAGCTCCAGCGGAACCGCTGTTTAAAGAACTGTTTGAGCGTCTCGGGCGCTTCCGTCATGGCAATGGCGCGGTTATCGTTCTCGATGATATAGCCGCAACGAAGGATCCGCACCGTCAGGTCGCAATCCTCCGCAAGCGTATCGGATGTAAACCCTCCGGCGTCTTCGATGGCCTTCTTCCGGAAAGCGCCGATCGCGCCTGGTACCACGGTGATGCCGTTCAGATAGGCGAACGCCTTCCGGTCAAAATTCTGACTGCTGACATATTCGATCGCCTGCCACCGCGTCAGCAGGTTGACCTGGTTGCCGACCTTCACATTTCCCGCGACCGCCCCGACCGGGCCCTCTTTTCTCGCTCCGTTGCGATCGGTTCCGAAATGCTCCATCAGCAGGCTCACGGCATCCGCCTTCAGCTTCGTATCGGCGTCGATACAGATCACATAATCCGCTTTCGACCGGCTGATGCCATAATTGAGCGCGGATGCTTTCCCGCCATTGGGCTTCGTATAGACCTTGACCTTATCGTTGCCCGCGAACGCCTCGCTGACCCGCTCGTACGTGTGGTCCGTGCTGCCGTCGTTGACGAATATGACCTCGAAATTGGGATAGTCGCCTTTGAGCAGGCTTTCCACCGAACTGACCGCATTCACTTCTTCGTTGTACGCGGGCACGATGATGCTGACCAGCGGCGCGCCGTTCCCGGCAGTCGTCCAGAAAGGCACCAGGCCATATTTCTTTTCGCGGAAATGCTCCTTCGTGGCGATGAAGGCGATGAACAGCACCCGGCTCATCGACAGGATCATGAAGACCACGAAAGCTGAAAAAAGGATATGACTGCTCCAATATCCGAGTTCCGCGAAATAGTAGTTGATCTGCAACAGATAGTAACCGCTTCCTTTCGGCACCGGCGGCATCATCTCATCCCTGGATTTGCCGAGGATGTCCGCCACCGTCGTAAAATGAAAGCCCCTTTTCTGAAAGTAATCGATGATGCGAGGCAAGGCGTCCACCGTCGCCTGCCGGCTGTCTCCCCCGGCATCGTGCAACAGGATGATATTGCCGCTCAGCCCCGCTTTCGTCATCTCGTTCTTGCGCGCAATACAGCGGTAATAGATGCTGTCGGCCGACGTGCCCGGCTCCCAGTCCAGCGGGTCGATGGATTCGCCGATGTCGAGATAGTTCTTGGTCCTGGCGATGGCCACCGGGATCAGCTCTTCCCATTTTTCGGGTTCGAAATCTGCATTGTACGGAGCGCGGAACATGATCGTCGACCGGCCGGTGATGCACTCGATCAGCAAACGCGTCGATTCCATTTCGAGGATGGCGCGCCGGTTGCTCACCTTGGCGATATTCGGATGCGTGAACGTGTGGTTGCCTATCTCATGGCCTTCACGGAATTCGCGTTTGACGATCGGTATATTGTTCTCCGCATTGATGCCGACCAGGAAAAAGGCTGCCGGAACATGGTATTTGCTCAGGATATCCAGGATCTTGGGCGTATAGTTCGGGTCCGGACCGTCGTCGAAGGTCAGCACGAGTTTCATGGAATCTTCGGTCCCGTATTTGCGCGCGACGAACTTCGACGGAAGGCTGTCGTAGGTCTCCTCGCTGATCAGCATCTCGCCGGTATTGACTTCCGGTGTGATCCGCCCGTTGGTAGGCGTCGCGATGATGTCGAGGACCTCTCCCGAACCTTCGTAGTCCACGAAGTCCGACCCCGCCCTCGCGTCCACCTTGCTGAAAGCGGAAAAATTAAAATGCGCAAGCGCGGATTTTCGCATGTCCTCGTCATAGAACTCCCACACTCTCGGGTCCTCGTCGCCCAAACGCCAGATCGACGTACCAGCTATCCCGTACTCTGTCGCGAAGCGCAGCGCATTGAAGATCGTGGCCGCATCGCAGAACTGCACCTGGTGCCGCACCCCGTCGTCGTCGTCGTAGTCGTAATGCAGGTTGTACGAGTCGTTATCGAAATCGATGGTCGCGTCATTGTCCTTGGCGGTGAACAGCGCCTGCTGGTAGCTGACCGTCCGGGATGACATCTCCTTCCCGAGCCGCCAGTCGTAGCCATATGCCGCCAGACAGAGGATCAGTTTTTGTTCGGGTATATTCTTCACCGCATCGTCCACCGCTCCTTCGATCCATTTCTGATGGGCGATCGGCCCCGGACCCGTGTTGTCGGAGAACTGGTCGTACGCCATCAGGAATACATAGTCGTTGTATTTCGACAGACCTGCGAAATCGTAGTCTTCATTGAAGGGGATCACGTCCTGCGTGACCAGCAGGTGCCTGGCATGCATCTGCTCATACAGCTTCTTCTGGAAATCCACCAGCTTTTCGTTGGTCTTTTCCTGCAGCTCCTCGAAATCCACGTTGACGCCGACGAAATGGTTCCGTTCGAGGATCCGGATTACGTCGTTGATCAGGCGCTGCTCCTTTGCCGGGTCATTGATGATGCGGTGGACCCCTTCGCCATGGAAATCCCCCTTATAATTGTTGGAAAGGATCGGCAGGATCTTCACGCCGGAACGTTTCATTACGCTCCACGCGCGGGGATCGATATCCGTGAACACGGTATCGGCCGTAGGGTCGATGAAGATCCATTCGGGGATGACCATGTTCAGCTTGTCGATATATTGCTGCAGCGAAAGGAAGGACTGCGCATCCCAGTCCACGTAAAAAGCGGCCCGGATACCGGCGGGGAACTTGGTGAAGGAGCGGAAGCTCGTATCGCTGCGCCGGGCGCGTAACGCCGCGGCGCGTTCGGAGTCCTTTTTGGATTGACCCGGAAATGCGCCCCCACGGTAGGGAACGCTCTCCTTGATGTACTTGCGGAAACCGCCGTATTGTTCGATAAGGCTGTTTTTGAAAAGGAAGGTCCGGTTCGTGTCGAGCACCTTCTTGTATAGCTGGCTCTGTTCCTTGAGCCTCGGAAGCGCCGGTTTGTAATCGCGCGAGATCGCTATATAAAAGACGATACCGCCGATCGCCAGCAGGAACAACAGGATCCTTCCTCCCCACTTGAACCGTTGCCATCGCCCTTTGGAATTCGACTGGAAGATCTGCGTTTTTGAAGAAGGTATCGTGCTGCCTGTCATAGATTAGGTGCAATTTGGCAAAGTTCCCGCCAATATGGGGAATCTCGGTATTGTGGGCATGTTTTTAACAACAAATTACCTAGTAATCCAGCTCCAGCCTTAACCTGTCTTTCAGTTCTTTCACCAACGGATATTGCTCAACGATCTGTTTGAACTGTTCCCGTTTATTCAGCCTCGCGGGTTCTTCGGGCGCCCCCGTTTTTTCTTCGACGGTCACGGTGAACGTTATCGACCTGTTCGAAAACACCTTCTGCAGATGCTCGGACAAATTGCGTTTCTCCTGCTCGATGAATTTCTGCTCGAGGTTGTTGCCCGTTACCACTTCGAAGTTTTGCGCGTCGATGATCCGGAGGACGGCCAGTTCGAGCGATTGGACCGCCGGGTTCCTGCTTTCCCGCAACGCATCGGCGTATTCCTGCCAGGCTTTGTGAAGCGTTTCCGGTTCCAACGGGCGGCTGCTTGCCGTATCGTCTGTGTGTCGGCGTGAGGCCATCTGCTGCCGGATCCTGGTCAGCGAGCCGAGCGATCCGGTCACCGTTCCGGGCACGGTCCTTTCGATCCTTTCCGGTTGTCCCGCTGTGGCGGCCGGCGTTCCTTGCCTGGCGATCTCCTGCTGCGCTGTTACGCGCCCGGTCGCCCCGGTCCCGTGAGACGCCGCCTCTGCGGCAACCCGTTTTTCCGCGTTTCCGTGGCCTGCCGGGTTCTTCCCGGAAGGCTTTGCGTCAACCTCTTCCGCGCCTTCTTCCACCATTAGGCGGGCTCCCCGCCCGGTGACCGTATTTTTCCCCGGCATCGCCACGGCTGCACCGCCTTCCTCCGCGTTCACCGTCTTTCTCCGCACGGCTTCTATCGGTGGAATATTGCGGAAGGACACCGGTTTGAGCGTCTCCGGCTGTTTTTTCATCCCGGTTTCTCCGCTGCTTACCTGCAAGGCCTGGGCCAGGTAGCACAGCTTGATCAGGGCGAGCTCGACATGCAGCCGCTTGTTTCGGGCGGACTTATAATTGATCTCGGCATCGTTCAATACATTCAGCGCATTGATCAGATAGATCGTGTCTGTTTTTGCCGCCGCCGCTACGTACCGGTCCCGGAAACTCTCGACCACTTCCAGCAGCGAAGCCACCTTCTCATCCTTGCACACCAGCAGGTTTCGGATGAACTCGGCCAGGCCGTTCAGTACCAGCTCGCCTTCGAATCCCTTCCGGTTGATGGAATCGAAAGTCAGCAGTGCTTCCGCAAGATCTTGCTGCAGCATCGAGTCCAGTATGCGGAAATAATAGTCTTCATCCAGGATATTGAGATGTTCCAGCGCATTGGCATAGGTAAGCTGGCCATTCGTAAAGCTGACGATCTTGTCCAGGATGCTCAACGCGTCGCGCATGCACCCTTCGCTTTTTTGCGCGATCAGGTGCAAGGCCGGTTTTTCCGCCCTGATCTCCTCCTTTCTGCAGATGTCCTCCAGGTGCGCCACCGTATCGGCGGAAGTGATGCGTTTAAAGTCAAAAATCTGGCAGCGGGACAGGATGGTCGGGAGGATCTTGTGTTTTTCGGTGGTCGCCAGGATGAAAATGGCATAGGGTGGCGGCTCCTCCAGCGTCTTCAGAAAAGCATTGAACGCCGACGTGCTCAACATATGCACTTCGTCAATAATATAAACCTTGTATTTTCCTGCCTGCGGCGCGAACCGCACCTGCTCGACCAGCGTTCGGATATCATCCACCGAGTTGTTGCTCGCGGCATCCAGCTCGTGGATATTCAACGATGTGCCTTCATTAAAAGAAACACACGAGGAGCAATGGTTACAGGCTTCGCCCTCCGGCGTCACGTTCTCGCAATTGATGGTTTTGGCCAGGATGCGCGCACAGGTCGTCTTTCCAACGCCCCGTGGACCGCAGAACAGGAATGCATGCGCCAATTGCTGGTTCCGGATGGCGTTTCTCAGTGTAGTTGTGATATGAGACTGGCCCACTACCGTCGAAAAGTCCTGGGGCCGGTATTTTCTGGCCGAAACGATAAACTTATCCATTGGTTTGACTCCCGTAGCAAACGTACGACTTCCCCGTCATTTTTCCGACGCCGTCCCGGGTGTTCCGGACCGCACAAAAAAAGACCGGCTCTGTCATGAGCCGGCCTTTTAAATTTTGTCCAGTTTTGAAGAGGCTTACCTTCCTGTGGGACATTGGATTTTAACAATTTTCCCTGACGTGGTTTCCGAAGGCTGGACAATCGGTCTTTGCATGGATATGGATACCTGGCTTTTAGGTTCTGTCAAGCTCGTTCCCGTTCGGTATACCGATAGGGTTCATAAGTAATGCCAATTCGTAATTTCTTGATTACAAATAACTTATAATTAATCGCCCGGAAGATTTTCTCCATTCCCGGGAACGTGTTCCGGATAATGGAAGAAATCCCTCCTCCCAGGACCTCTTTTAAGTGAGCATGGGATGCCGTTTGAACTCCCGGCCCCGGTCGAAGAGGTATCGATAGGTCGTCAGCTTCCGGCTGACATAGGCGTCGCCGAGCGTCCTGGCCACATTCACCATCTTGGGATTGAAGTCACCGATCCATTGCATCTCATAATGGTGATAGAAACGCGCCGGCTGGACGATCTTCGCCATCTCGACAATGATATAGGCATCCACGCCCATTCCCTGGAATTCCGGGATGACCGCAAAGACGATGCCGGTAAAATGACGGCAGGCGCCGCGGCTTCGAAGCCAAAGGAACTGCAGCTTTTGCAGCAGCCCGAATTTCCCGTCGAAATGTTTGAAATACTGGTTCAATTCGGGGATATTCAGGAACATGGCGATGGGCTTTTCACGGTGATAAGCGAACCAGACGATATCCTCGTCCATCAGCGGCTTCATTTTGCGGAACAACTGCATGGCCTGCTCCTTGCGCATCTGTTTCATGCCCCCGTGCCCGGCGAAAGCGCCGTTGTAAATCGCAATGAAATCGTCGGCATATTTCTCCAGCTGCCGCTTGTCGATCTTCCGGGCCTCGTAACCCGGGTCGGCGGCCAGCGCCGCATGACGCTGCAATACCTTCTCGTTCAGAGGTTTCAAAGGGTCCAGTCCGAAACACAGCTGGTGAAAGAAAGGTTTGAATCCATAATTCTCGAAGAGTTCCTTATAATAAGGTGGGTTGTAGTTCATGCCGTACAAAGGCTCATGGAATCCCTCGACCAGAAGCCCCCACCATCTGTCCCGCTCGCCGAAATTGATAGGCCCGTCCATGGCTTCCATACCGCGTTGACCCAGCCAATGCCGCGCAACGTCGAGCAGCATATCGGCTGCCGCCTGATCATTGATACAGTCGAAGAATCCGATGCCTCCGACCGGCACTTCATCCCCCTTGTTCTTGTACTTCTTATTGACGAAAGCAGCGATCCTTCCCGCGGGCCGGCCCTCTTCGTCCTTCAATATCCAGCGGGCGACTTCACCGTTCCGGAAGGCCTTGTTGTAATTCGGATCAAATACCTCGTTGATTTCCTTATCGATAGGTCTGATATAGGACGGATTGCCGCCATTCAGGATGACATTGGTCCGTATAAATTCCTTTGCCAGCGCCGGGGTTTTGACTTCTATTAATTGCATAACGCAAAATTCGTAATCGACAAAAATAACCATTTTTAACTTTCCCTGTCTCCCCTTACCTTTGCAGCCGATTTGGCGAGCATTGCAGGCGATCTCTAAAATTGTAAAAAACCCAGACAAGACTATATGGCAAATTCCGGAAAGATCAAACAAATCATCGGCGCCGTTGTCGATGTGCAGTTTGATGGCAAGCTACCTGAAATTTATAACGCATTGGAACTGAAAAAATCCAACGGTGAAACGCTGGTCCTGGAAGTTCAGCAGCACCTTGGCGAAGACAGCGTTCGTTGCATCGCCATGGACGGTACCGAAGGCCTTGTTCGCGGTGTGCCCGTAAGCGATACCGGTAACGCCATTGCCATGCCGGTCGGCGAAAAGATCAAGGGCAGGCTTTTCAATGTGACCGGGGACCCCATCGATGGTTTGCCCGCGGTCCCGAAGACCGGCGGCCGTCCGATCCACAGCAAGCCCCCCGCTTTCGAAAACCTCAGCACGAGCACGGAGATCCTGTTCACCGGTATCAAGGTCATCGATCTCATCGAGCCCTATGCGAAAGGTGGTAAGATCGGCCTGTTCGGCGGCGCCGGTGTAGGCAAGACCGTGTTGATCCAGGAATTGATCAATAACATCGCGAAAGCTTATTCCGGTCTGTCCGTTTTTGCAGGCGTCGGCGAACGTACCCGTGAAGGGAACGACCTGATGCGGGAAATGATCGAAGCCGGCATCATGAAATACGGCGACGATTTCAAACACAGCATGGAACATGGCGGGTGGGACCTGAGCAAGGTCAATCTGCAGGAACTCTCCGAGTCGAAGGCCACCTTCGTTTTCGGACAGATGAACGAACCCCCCGGCGCCCGTGCCCGCGTAGCGCTCAGCGGTCTGACCATTGCCGAATACTTCCGTGACGGGGACGGCAAGAGCCAGGGTCGCGATATCCTCTTTTTCGTAGACAATATCTTCCGTTTCACGCAAGCTGGTTCCGAAGTATCCGCATTGCTCGGTCGTATGCCCTCTGCGGTCGGGTATCAGCCGACGCTCGCTACCGAAATGGGACTCATGCAGGAAAGGATCACCTCTACCAGGAATGGTTCCATCACCTCGGTACAGGCCGTATACGTGCCCGCGGATGACCTCACCGACCCGGCGCCCGCGACGACCTTCGCGCACCTCGACGCGACGACGGTGTTGAGCCGCAAGATCGCCGACCTCGGCATCTATCCGGCCGTTGACCCGCTCGATTCCACCTCCCGGATCCTGGCGCCCAAGATCGTCGGCGACGCCCACTACAATACGGCCAACCGCGTCAAGCTGATCCTTCAGCGGTACAAGGAATTGCAGGATATCATCGCGATCCTCGGTTTGGACGAATTGAGCGACGAAGACAAGATGACAGTTGCCCGTGCCCGTAAAGTACAGCGCTTCCTGTCCCAGCCCTTCCACGTGGCCGAGCAGTTCACGGGTCTGAAAGGAGTGCTCGTCCCCATCGACGAGACGATCCGCGGATTCAACATGATCATGGACGGCGAAGTGGACGAATACCCCGAGGCGGCATTCAACCTCGTCGGGACCATCGACGACGCGATCGAAAAGGGTAAAAAGCTGCTCGTACAGGCTCAGGGGTAAACCGATAACGATGAACTTAGAAATTTTAACACCCGAAAAAAAGCTGTTCAGCGCCGATGTATACGGCGTACAGTTGCCCGGCGCGGATGGGATGTTCGAGGTATTGGACAAACACGCTCCGCTCGTCAGCGCGCTCAAAGAGGGAAAGGTGAAAGTGCTCAAGGATAAGAACAATCACCTTGCCTTTTTCACGATCCAGAGCGGGTTCGTCGAAGTCATTCACAATGCGGTTACCGTGCTGGTCGAAGGTGCGGTGCCTCTCGAAGGCAAATCATAGGTCGTTGCAAAAATCCTGTACGGCTGCGCGGAGGCTGGTCCTGCCGCCAGACTAAGGTCCATCCCTCGGAATAAGATCTTGATTGACGACCCCGGCTTCAGCCGGGGTTTTCTTATGCGACAGGCATTCATTTTGCATCTGTATTCCGGAACAAAAAGTCCCTTTTATGTGCAGGATGACAAACTTAATGATGACAGGGGTGGTGCTGGGAATATTCTTCCTCGGTGGATGCAGAAAGGATCCGCTCAATCATCTTACCAACGATGAAAGCCGTATCTACATCACGAATTTCGACACGACGGCAAGCTTCTCTTCTTATTCCACTTTCAGTATCGCCGATTCGGTGGCCGTGATCCAGAACAATCAATTGGTCGGACGGGCCCGCGAGGGATTCGACAGTACGGTCATTAACCTGGTGGCGCAACAGATGGTGCAGCGCGGGTACCATCAGGTGGGCAACAAGTCGAACCCCGACCTGGCCATCGATATTTCGCGCGTTTACAATACTTCCACCGTTTTCGACTATGTCGACTACTGGGATTATTACGACAGCTATTGGGATCCGTATTACTGGGGCGATCCCGGTTTCGGTTATTATGACCCGTACGCGGTCGGTGCTTACTCCATCCGGACCGGCGGCCTGGAGATCGATCTGCTCGATCTGAAGAACGCCGTTGCCAACGGGAATAAGATCAAAGCGGTTTGGACCGGTTTGGCCAGGGGCGAACAGGTATTCAGCACTGCGAATGCGGGAGGCGAGGTATCGGCGCTGTTTGGGCAATCGCCATACCTGAGACAATAACTTTTCATTCAACAGGAGGTTACCATGAAAGCAAGATGCAGCATACTCGTTGCGGTTGCGCTGGCCGGCGCATTGACGGCGCGGGCGCAACACGAGGTCCAGTTCGATCTCAATTACAATATCAACTTCCCGGCGGGCCCTTCCTTCCGCAGCCTGGTCAGCCAGCCCGGCTACAAGGGTTTCACGGCGGATTTTGCCTACCCGTTCACCGCCCGCTTGCGGGCCGGTCTCGCCATCGGGTACAACGACTATTACCAGAAATACCCGCGGCAGGTGTATCCGAACGGACCTGGGTCCGATATCTCCGCCGTCATCACGAATTCGATCCAGCAGACGCCGTTGCTCGTGTCGGCGGACTATACGTTCCTCGATAAGGGGATGATCCGGCCCTACGCAGGCGTTGGGGCAGGCGTCAATTTCGTCACGTTCGATCAGTATGCCGGGGAGTTTGACAACCCGATCAACTATACGAAGTTCGCGTTGCGCGGTGAAGCGGGGATCCTGATCCCGTTGAGCCGGTCTTCATCGACTGCCATCCGCGTGGGCGGCAGCTATAACTATGCTCCACTGAAAGAACAGGGGATAACCAACCTGAACAATTGGGGGGTCCATGCCGGCATCCGGGTCCCATTGTAGTCCGGCGCTCAATTCAATTGGGGATCGATCGGGAAATTGGCCATCATCTCATAGTCTCCGCCGAGGTGCCGCAGCGCATCCTTCCATATTTCGGAAGGCGTTTTGTGGAAGATGAGCCTTCGGCTGGCCTGGACCGTGAGCCAGGACTTCTCCTTGAGCTCGTCTGCCAATTGTCCGCTTCCCCAACCGGAATAGCCGATATAAAAACGGATCTTCGACATATCGATCTCTCCCTGGCGGATCAGCTCGATCGCCGTTTCGAAGTTTCCGCCCCAGAACACGCCGTCGATGATCTCGAAACCGCCGCTGATCTTTTCGGGGTATTGATGCAGGAAATGGATCGTATCCATCTGGACGGGGCCCCCGAGGTACACGGGTATCTTTTTCAGGTCGTCCAGACCGCTGACCAGCTCGTCCAAAGTGTATTCGTAGTTCTTGTTCAGGACGAAGCCAAAGCTGCCTTCGTCCTGGTGTTCGCAGAGGAACACCACCGTTCGCATGAAGTTTGGATCTTTCAGAAAGGGATCAGCGATCAATAATATGCCAGGTGCCGGGCTCTCCATATCTTCTAACATTCCATCTAAATTAAGTAATCTTAAGGTATAACAAAAAGCGTCCGCAAGATTTGGCTCTCTTCAAATGGCGACATCGCAACGATTGGTAATCACGGCCTTACCGGCTTTTCCTTTTTGGGGTGGCCGGCGCGCCCCGCTTACTAAATATAGCGCATTTCAGGGGAAAACCCCTTTCTTTGTGAAACCTTCGTTAAATAGCCTTTTAGGAAAGGGTTCACAAAGGTAACCCTTCATCCTTTTGATAATTTTGCAGATGGACCGGAACCGTGCCCGTGACGAAAACCAGCCTCAGAACTAAACAGTATGGGTTTGAAAAAAATTTTCCCTATCATCTTTGTATTGATCACCCTGTCCCTGATCGGCAGCATTTATATCCAGATCAACTGGATATTCGCCATGCTTGCGCACAAACAGGACGATCTGCATCACAGGCTGGTGGAGGCCATCAATGATGTTACGCAAGAACTGGTCCAGCAAAGAAGCATCTCGTCCGGCAAAACGCTCCGGTTGAAACCAACGGTTCCGTGGAGGCCTTCGGACCCGTTCACGATGGAGTTGATGAGGGTACCGCTCGTTGCCGAACGTTATACCGCCGACGACATCAATGACCGCCTTCGCAAAGCGTTCAAAAAACAGGGACTGCACAATATCCGTTTCGAGTTCTCCATTTCTTCCGACCTCGGTTCCTCCGACCTCGGTAACTCCGGCATGCTTTTCAGCCCGCCCGAGCTCCAATCCAGGAATTTCATGGAAGAGATCAAGGACACGACGGACAAGAAATTCTTTTTCAGCCCGCTGCAAGCCCCGGAAAACGCGGACGGCAGCACCATCCTGCCCGATGAGGTCCTGGCCGTCGTCATTCCCGATTTCAGGGATATCGTCCGCGGCGAAATGAAGGCAATGATCGGCGGCGCCATCTTTTTCACCCTGGTCATCATCGCGGCGTTCTATGTGACCGTCAATGCCCTTCTCCGGCAGAAGAAGCTCAGCGAGATCAAGAACGATTTCATCAACAACATGACGCATGAGTTCAAGACCCCGCTGGCGACCATCTCGCTGGCGGTCGACGCATTGCGGAACGAGAAGGTCGTGCACGACCGCGAAAAATCGGAATACTTCACGGGAATCATCAAGGAGGAGAACAAAAGGATGAACAAACAGGTGGAAACGATCTTGCAGGCTTCACTCCTCGACCGGCAGGAGCAACAGTTGAACCGGAAGCCGCTGCATGCCCATGTCATTATCCAGGAAGCGATGGAGAACTTTCATCTCCAGCTGGAAGGGAAGGGCGGAAGGTCCGAGCTTCAGCTGAACGCTAAAAACGATTGGATCGGGGCCGACGAAGTGCATTTCACGAATATCATCACCAACCTCATCGATAACGCGGTCAAATACTCCCG
>DASZYU010000075.1:0-5630 GCA_035545215.1 Puia sp. | reverse complement strand
GGATCGCCGCGCTGCTTCAAAAACCGGAGGCCACGGTCTACCCGATCCAGGTGGACTACCTGGGGTTCTCCGTTCCGAACAAATTCCTGCTTGGCTACGGTCTTGATTATGACGGACTTGGAAGAAACCTGCCCGCCATTTACCAGCTTGTCGAAGACGACGGGGGCTAGAGCGGTTAGAATTACCGGCCAAGGGGGTTGACAAAGAGCGGAAAACGCATTAATTTTAAATAAAATATCCGATTGAAGCCCACCTTAATGCTGCTACTGGGTTCTCTTCTCTTTTATTCTTCGCGCGCCCAGTTCTATTTGCGCGGGGAGGTGAAAGATGAGAACAACGGTCTCCTTGCCGACGTGCGGATATTGCTGCATTCAAGCGGTTATCTGTATCATTCGGGCAGCTCGGGGGCTTTCGGGATACCCGTATCCTCCTCTGCAGACACGCTGACCTTGTCGGCGGATGGTTTTCAGACACTGGTCCTGCCGGTCGACGCCAGCCGATACCAGAGCATCAGGATGCGGGCTGTCAATTCGGCGTCGGCGCCTGTGCGCAAAGGGCTGCTGTCGCTGACCAGGGATGTCAAGGCCTGTGACCGGAAGGACTGGACGGTCGGCAGCGAAACCTACAGCTCGCTGGCCGAAAACAATTTCATTCCCGCGCACCGGTTTCCCGAGACCGGGTTCGCCGTCACGATCGACAAGGCTTCGTATAGCAATGTCCGGCGTTTCCTGAACATGGGGAGTACGATCCCTCCCGATGCCGTGCGAATCGAAGAATTGCTCAACTATTTCAACTTCGGTTATACCGAGCCGCCCGCGGACAGTTGTTTCGCGTTCTGGTCGAGGTTGTCCGAATGTCCGTGGAATCCTTCCGACAGATTGCTATTCCTCCGGGTCTGTGCGCGGAAGCTGGACCCTTCGCGGATCCCGCCCGCGAACCTGGTCTTGCTGATCGATGTCTCCGGGTCGATGGACCTGCCCAACAAGCTGCCGTTGCTGAAATCCGCCTTTGGTTTGCTGGTCAACAACCTGCGGACGATCGACACGGTATCGATGGTGACCTATGGCAGCTCGGTCTCGGTGGCGTTGCCGCCGACATCGGGGGAGAACAAAAAGAAAATACTCGATGCGATAGACGAGTTGGCGCCGGGCGGGGCGACCCCGGGTGAAGCGGGTATCCGGGCGGCCTACCGGTTGGCCAGGAGTCAGTTCATCAAGGGAGGGAACAACCGGGTGATCCTGGCGACGGATGGGGATTTCAACGAAGGGGAGACCTCGGAGGAGGAATTGGAAAAACTGGTGGTTCAGTATAAGGACTGGGGTGTATATCTGACCTGTCTGGGCGTCGGTATGGGCAATTACAAGGACTCCAAGCTCGAGGCGCTGGCCAAGAAGGGCAACGGGAACTTTGCTTACCTGGACGAAGAGCAGGAGGCGGAGAAAGTATTGGTCCGGGAGTTTACGCAGACCGTGTATGCCGTTGCCGACGACGCCTATCTGAACATCCGGTTCAACCCGACGCTGGTGAAAGAATACCGGCTGATCGGTTTTGACAATAAGGTGAAGGCGCTCTCGGATACTTCGAGCGAGCTGCTGGGTGGAGAAGTAGGGTCGGGGCATTCGCTGCTGGCCTTGTTCGAGATCGTGCCGACCGATCCCGACAGTACGGTGGTCACGGACCCGTACCGGTTGGCGGAGGTATTGCTGAATTACCGGTTGCCGCGCGAGACGGCGGCCCGGACCAGCTCGTTCGATTGCAGCAGCCGGCTGATTGCCTTCCGCGACCTGCAGCCTTGTTACCGCTTTGCCTCTTCGATCGCTCTGTTCGGAGGGCTGCTCAAAAAGTCGCCGTTCATGAAACAGGCGGACTGGAAGGATGCGATCCAAATGGCCGAGCATTCGGTCGACCCGGCGGACCCGATGCAGGAGGAGTTCATCACGCTGATCGAGAAGGCGCGAAAGATATATGGCCGGAATAAACATCGCCGTAAAGACGACTATTGAGGGCCGGAAGCGCCCGTTGCGCGGGGCTGTTTCGACCGGCGGCGTGTTGTGAGACCGGCTGGGTGGCCTTATGGACCGGCTGCGTCCCCGTCGCGCGGGACCGCGTCATCAGGAAAACATTTCCCTTACTTTATCGAAAAAGCTGCGTTCGTTCTTGTCCGGTTTCGGCTGGAAATTCGGCGAGTCGTTCAATTTCTCCAGCATCGTCTTCTCTTCGGGGGTGATATGCTGCGGCGTCCAGACGTTGACGTGGATCAACTGGTCTCCGCGTTCGTAGGAGTTCACGCCAGGGAACCCCTTCCCTTTCAAACGGAAGATCTTGCCGCTTTGCGTGCCGGGTGGTATCTTGATCTTGGCTTTGCCGTCGATGGTGGGCACTTCCGCCTGTATACCGAACACGGCGTCGGTGAAGGAGATGTAAAGCTCATAGGCGACGTTCAGGCCATCGCGGTGGAGTTCGGGATGCGCTTCTTCCTCGATGAGGATGATCAGGTCGCCGGCCGCTCCGCCTCTTTCGCCGGCATTGCCCCTGCCGCCGACGCTGAGCTGCATTCCTTCCTGTACGCCGGCGGGGATATCGATGGTCACCGTTTCTTCACCGTATATGCGGCCGTCCCCTTTGCAGACGGTGCATTTGGCCGTCACGACGGAACCTTCGCCGTTGCACGTAGGGCAGGTGGTGACGGTCTGCATCTGTCCGAGGAAGGTGCTGGTGACGCGCCTGACCTGACCGCTGCCGCCGCAGGTGGAGCAGGTCTGTACGCTGTTGCGGTCCCTGGCGCCCGTGCCGCTGCAAGTGTTGCAGGAGACGTATTTCTTGACCTTGATGTTTTTGGAAACGCCTTTGGCGATCTCTTCGTAGTTGAGTTTGATCTTCACGCGAAGGTTGCTGCCCCTGACGCCCCTGGTCCGTGAACCGCCGCCGCCTCTCCGGCCACCGAAAAAGCTGCCGAAGATATCGTCGCCGAAGATGTCGCCAAACTGGCTGAAGATATCATCCATGTTCATGCTGCCGCCGCCGAACCCCCGGCCATTGCCCGCGAGACCGGCATGTCCGTACCGGTCATACTGCGCCCGTTTGTCGGCATCGCTGAGCACTTCATACGCTTCGGCGGCCTCTTTGAATTTTTCCTCGGCAGCCTTATCGCCGGGATTGCGGTCGGGGTGGTACTGCATGGCCACCTTGCGGTAAGCCTTTTTGATCTCGTCCGCGGCAGCGCCTTTCGCCACCCCTAAAGTTTCGTAATAATCTCTTTTTGACATAGCCTCTTATAGGATGTTGAGGATTTATTTGCCTACTACCACTTTCGCAAAACGAATGATCTTGTCGTTGAGGTAGTAGCCTTTCGTTACTTCGTCGATCACTTTTCCTTTTTGTGCAGGGTCCTGAACGGGGACCTCGGTGATGGCCTCGTGTTTCTCGACATCGAAATCCATCCCGATGCTCTGCATGGGTTTCAAACCCTTGCTTTGGAGGACTGAACGCAGCTTGGAAAAGACAAGACGAATGCCTTCTTTTATTTTCGGGTCGTCCTCTGCCTGGTCGAGCTGTTTTTCGGCGCGGTCGCAGTCGTCCAGGACATCCAGCAGGGAAATGACGATCTCTTTGCCCGCGGTCTGCCGCAATTCGAGGTTCTCCCGGGCGCTGCGTTTCCTGAAATTATCGAATTCGGCAAAAAGGCGAAGGTATTTGTCTTTTTGCTCCTGCAATTCCTCCTTCAGGCGTTCGAATTCCTCTTCCCGCGCCGCCATGTCATCCAGCCGCGTCGCTCCTGCAATATTTTCATCCGTATTCATGTCATCGAGGTCTTCGCGTCCCTGGTCCTCCATATTGAAATCTTTCATAGTCATAAAAATTGGCACAAAGGTAACATTGTCAATATTCCTGCCAAGCCTGATTTAGAGACAAAATGTCTTGAAAAGCCGGCATGATCTCCCTAAAAGTTATTTTTGCCGTTGGGAGGCGGACCGGCCGTGGCGGGCGACAAGGGGGTCATTCGAACTAACTAAATGGGTACTAGATTTTTATACAGATTACTACGGGTCTTCCGGCAATGATATGAGAGCAAGATCTATTTTTTTATGCGGGATGCTCGCGGCCGGGTTGGCGGCCTGCAGCAAGAAGAACGGTCCGTCCTCACCGGTGACGCCTCCGGATACGACCGGGAAGACGCCGGTGCAATCAGAGGTGGCGGTCTGGTTGACGAATACCGACAAGAGCGCGCTGTTCCAGCGGCAGAACATCGCTTTGAATTTTCGCAGCGGATCGGCCGTGCAGCCTGTCATCACCGTCGACACGACACAGACCTACCAGACGATCGACGGGTTTGGTTATGCGCTCACCGGCGGGAGCGCGCAGCTGATCTACAATCTCCCGACCGCAGAGCGGCAGGCCCTCGAGCAGGAGATCTTCGGAACGGACAGTACGCATATCGGCGTCAGCTATTTGCGTCTGACCATCGGCGCCTCGGATATGAGCGCGCGGGTGTTCTCATATGACGACAATGCGTCTCCTTCGCAGCCCGATACGACGCTTGCGAACTTCGATCTGTCGGATGACAAGACCTGCCTGGTGCCGTTGCTCAAAGAGATACTGGCCATCAACCCTTCGATCCGGCTGCTGGGTAGTCCGTGGTCGCCGCCGGCGTGGATGAAGACCAATAACAGTCCGGCGGGGGGTTCTATATTGGCTGAATACTATCCCGTTTACGCGCAATATTTCGTAAAGTATATACAGGCGATGAAAGCCAATGGCATCCCGATCGATGCCATCACCCCGCAAAACGAGCCGTTGAATCCCAATAACAATCCCAGCAATGTCTTCCCGGATACGGCCGAAGATGTTTTCGTCCGGGATTACCTGGGGCCGGCCTTTCATGCGGCGGGGATCAACACGAAGATCATCGTGTGGGACCACAACTGCGACGTGCCGTCGTACCCGGAATATATCTTCGGGGATGCGGCTGCCGCGCAATATGTCGACGGATCGGCGTGGCACCTGTACGGGGGCGACATATCCGCGTTGTCGACGGTTCACGACGCTTTTCCGAACAAGAATGTGTATTTCACGGAGCAATACGTGGCGGGACCGGGAGATTTCCAAAGCGACCTGGACTGGGCGCTGCGCAACCTGATCGTGGGCGCTTCGCGCAACTGGAGCCGAAACGTCCTGGAGTGGAACATGGCCTCGGATGCGAGCTATGGCCCGCACACGCCGGGCGGCTGCAACGTCTGCCAGGGCGCTTTTACCATACAGGGTTCGGCGGTGACGCGGAATACCTCCTACTATATCATTGCGCACGCCTCCAAATTCGTGCGGCCCGGATCGCTTCGGGTCGCTTCGAACGTGACCAGTCTCCTGCAGAACGTGGCTTTTCTGACGCCGGCGGGCAATAAGGTGCTGATCGTGCTGAACGACAACTCCGGCGCGCAGACCTTTACGGTCCAATTCAATGGAAAGAATTTTTCGACGACGCTCAACGGGCATGCGGTGGCTACGTATGTGTGGTGATGTGCGGCCCGGTATGCGGCCGGGTATGCGGTCCGTTCGGCCCGGTATGCGGTCCGTTCGGCCGATGCGGCAACGTGGGTGAATTGGCCACGCCGCCGTACCTTTGCGCGCATGAC
>DASZYU010000074.1:0-19028 GCA_035545215.1 Puia sp. | reverse complement strand
AAAAATCGATGCTATTTCCTTTTTGTCCTGCTCCTCGCGGGCGGTTTCCGGGCAAAGGCGCAGGCAATGGCGGGGCGTGACAGCGCAACTATCAAACACCGGTTCCTGCGGTCTTCGGGCGAATTGATGCTGGGCGAAATGGGTCCTTTCCTTCTCGACAGGTATGTGACGAACGAAGACTATGCGCGTATTTCGTGGCAGACGGTCGGGCATAACCTGAGTCTTCGCAGCTGGGAGTGGGATTACGACGGTTTTCAGACCAACCAGATCGGGCATCCGTATCATGGCAGCGTACTCTTCAATGCTTTCCGGAGCAATGGCTACAGCTTTTGGCAATCAGCGCCGGCGGCATTTGCGGGGAGCTATCTTTGGGAGACTTTTTCGGAAAACCAGGCGCCTGCCCCGAACGATCTCATCAATACCGGTTTTGGCGGCGTCATCCTCGGTGAAACGACGCACCGGATCGCGGGTAAGCTGGTGAATAGTCGAAGCCGCGGCGTAGAGCGGCAAGCCGCTGAGATACTCGCGTTCCTGATCGATCCGATGAATGGGTTCAACCGGCTGTTGAACGGGGAGTGGGGAAGGCCGGCGATGCCGGGTATGGAAGACAGTACTCCGCTGAAGCTGGAATTCGATGCGGGCCTGCGTCAATACGACGGCCATGATTCAAAACTGTTCAGTGACGGGCGGTTTGGATTGTACGGGAGGGTTCGGCTTCTTTACGGCGATCCGGGTCTTCATCCGAAGATCCCTTTCAGCCATATTTCCGTTCTTGTCGAGGCCGGCCAGGACGATAGTGCCACGATCAACGTGGTCACGGTTTATGGTTCGCTTGCCGGATGGCGATTGAGGTCAGGCGCCGGGCGCGTGGCGGGGGAACTGTCCGCGAATTACGACTATATTCACAACTCAGCCTTCCTTTATAGCGCACAAAGCATCCGCATGAACCTGCTTTCGCATTTCCCGCTGGGAGGGAAGAATGGTCTTTCGACGTCGGTGGGAGCGGGGCCGGTCATCCTGGCCGCAGTTCCGAACAACTACCTGTTTCATACGAGGGACTATGATTACGGGCCGGGGGTTGCCTTCAACGGCGGAGTGACCCTGCTGCTCGCCAGCCGGTTCTCGGGAAGCGCGAACTACCGCGGCGCTTGGATGAAGACGATCAATGGCAATGGGACCGATTATTTCCTGCATGTGGTCACCGGGGATGTGAGCGTCCGGTTGGCTGCGCGGTGTTCGGCGGGCTGGGAGATCGGGTATTTTACGCTGCACGGCAATTACGCGCATTACAACGCGGTAGACAGGACTTATCCCTATATGCGCGTTTCTATACGGTATAATCCCATTTTCCCCTGAGTCAAATCATTCCGGTACCCATGTCGAGCGGGGTGTGGTCAAAGAAAACCTGCAAAGGGCGCATAGAGCCCAGCGGATCCCCGATCGCGATGATCTATTGTTTCGGCATAAGACCTTAAATTAAAAAGCCCGGGCCCTGTCGCCGCACCAAGTGCCGGCTGGAACCCAGGCTCCGCCTGCTATGCTCAAAATTCGCCGTTTTCATTCACCTGCACCCTGATCCGTTTGGTGCCATTCTGCAACAGCAGTTTGTATTTCTTCTGAGCGTTCCCTCCGTTCTGGTCATAATAGTTCACGATGTAGACGTCCTTCGCAATGCTCCAATTCGGGAACCTGGAAACGACTGCATTGGTGACCGCTGCCGGCAGCCGGATATCTTTGTATTTCTCAGCCGTGCGGAGAAGTTTTCCGTTGGCGTCATACGCCGCCAGAATTTGTCCTTCGGGAAGGATGAATGAGATGAAATACGTGTCGTAGTCCTCCTCATAGTATTCCGAATTCTTGACGTCGTAGGAAGCCGCTGTGCGCTGCAGCCTGGTCACCGGCACGACTACCTGTTTACCTCCCACGGTTTTCAGGTATTTGTAATTTGCCGCGATCACTGTAACGCCCGGCAGGGTTTGTTGGCAGAGAACCGGCGATGCAAACCCGATTGCACAAAGCCCGGTGAGAAGCATGAATTTGCCTGCTTTCATAATTTAAGTTTTAAGAGATTGAATGAATGTTTCAATAAAGCTACGGCGCCGGCTGGCCGGCCAGAATGACACTGGTCAACAGAACCGCTGATTGTCGTTACAATAAGATTGATCCGGGCGAATGACCTGTGTCAGTCCCGCGCCTGATATCGCCCAGGATAATTCGACACATTTGTGCTGAAGATGCGGTCAGCCCTCCTATACCGGCATGGTGTTCATTTTGAATCCCAGCGGCAAGGTTACGCTCAGCGGCGAGGCCGGCCGGGGAAGTACGATGATCAGGGAAGTGGCGGTCGCCGGAGAAAATAGGCGGCGACCGTGATCATCCGGTCGGTTGACCGATGTCATGGTCAGCAGACGCATTCGTTCTGGCCGACGGCGATGGCCTTGCTTGGCTTTTCGGCGATGGGGGTCGTCATGGCGGTTGTTTCATGAGGAACATTAGGCTTCCCGGTGACGCAGGTCACGCGGCGGAGACGTGGCGTCGGATAATTTTGTTCACTTAAAAAACACATATGAAACGCATTCTTATTGCAACCGATCTTTCGAGCGCGTCGGATTGCGCGGTCGAATATGGATTCAGGCTGGCTTCGGCGCTGGATGCAACGGTCATCCTGGTCGCGGCTTATGAAGAGGTCCCGATCCCTGTTACCGATACGATGTCAATGACCGTCGTCGATGCGCCCGGCGTCCGGGCGCTGGTCGAACAAGGCCTTCAGCGGCAACAGGCGCTTTTTCAGCAGGACAGATTGCAGCCCATCGAGACGATGGCGGTACATGGACCCGTGGTGCGCTCTATTCTCGATACCGTGGAGGAGCTGGGCGCCGACCTGATCGTCGTGGGTATGAAGGGAAAAGGAAAGCGGCTTCGCAAGCTGTTCGGGAGCACCGTAACCGCGCTGGCCAGAAAGACGCCCGTTCCTCTCCTCGTGATCCCCGAAGAAGCCAGCTATGTCCCCCCGGCCAATATTCTGCTCGGGAACGATATACGTCCGGACACGGATATCCATGTGCTGGACCCGATGATGGAACTGGTGGCGACCTTCGCTTCCAGGGTCTATGCGTTGCGTGTCGTGAAAAAGGGTGCGAAAGAATTCATCGAAGTCATTCACCCGCGGAACCCGTTGCTCGAAATGAACAAGATATGGGAGGTGAAATACGAATACCGACTGGGTGACGACGTCGTGACGGCGCTCAACGAATTCGTTCGGCAGCACAATATTCAACTGGCAGTAATGGTGCCGCATGCGCATTCCATACCCGAGCGGTGGTTCCTGAGGGGTCATACCAGGGAGATGATCTTTGAAGCTACCGTGCCTTTGCTGATCCTGCCCGAATAGGGAACGGCGGCAGTGAAGGGTAGCTCACTTATGGGCATCCGCGGCCTGCTTATCTTTCCGGGTATCGATGCCGCAAGCGCCGTAAAGCGGGCAGATCCCAAAAACGCCCGTCAGCAAAAGGATACCTGCCACGCACCAGGTAATGAGGTTCCAATAGCCGGGCACGACGTGCACGGCGGCTATGACGATCAGCCCGATGGAAAGGACCAGACGGAGGCCCCTGTCATAATATCCGACATTTCTTTTCATAAAAAAACATTTCGGCAAAACTAACGCAACGACGGCCGGCCGGGGGTGACCGCTCTCAATCCGCGAACTGATCCCGGGTGTGACCTCAATCATTCGACGTCGTAACGCTGGTCAGGACCGCATCGGGCCTGTCTGGTTTAATTTGTGGAGATCAAATTCTAAAAGATATGAAACGGTCATTTCTTTTTTGGACGATGGTTGCAGGAGTAACGCTGCTGTCCTGCGTCAGCACTAAAAAATTCAACGCGATGCAACAAAACGACAAGGCAAAGTACGATTCGCTCTTTGCCGCCGCGCAATCGCAACTGAAGACCTGCAACGACGCCAATGGCGACCTGGGTCAACGCAACGCCTTGCTCGATGGCCAGGTAGGCGAACTCAGCCGGCAAATAGCCGCCATCCGGGAAAACAACACCCAATTGTTGAAGCAATTGCAGGACCTGTCGGTGATCAGCAGCGCGCAGGCCGAAAGCATCAAGAAATCGCTGGAGAACATCGGAGCGAAAGACGTCTATATCCAGGACCTTCAGGCAGCGCTTCGCCACCGCGACTCGCTCAATCTGGCGCTGGTGATGAACCTGAAGGGCGTACTCGGCAACCTGGATGACCAGGACGTGAATATTAAAATAGAGAAGGGCGTGATCTATGTCGACATCTCGGACAAACTATTGTTCCGCAGCGGCAGTTATACCGTTACGGAACCTGCCAAAGTCGTGTTGGGCAAGGTTGCTGCCGTGCTGAACAACCAGCCGGACATCGAGTTCATGGTGGAGGGACATACCGACAGCGTTCCTTACGAGCAGGGTGTACTTGCCGATAACTGGGACCTGAGCGTCAAGAGAGCTACATCGGTCATCAGGATCTTGCAGACCCAATACAATATCCCGCCGGAAAGAATGACCGCTGCGGGCCGGGGCGAGTATATCAATGTAGCCTCTAATTCCACCGCCGAAGGCAGGGCCGCCAACAGGCGCACGCGCATTGTGATCCTGCCGCAGTTGGACCAGTTCTTCAAATTGCTGGAACCGAACAATAAAACCGCGTCTCAAAACCCTGGTTTGTGAAACACAAATGACCTGGTGCGGATGCAAATGAACAGAGGCGGCGCAGTTTTTGCGCCAAAAAATTGGAGGGAAAGCCATGCGACACTATTTCACAAAAACCCCTGCATTTTCGGAGACGGAAGTGGTAAGTGCGATAAAACAATGGGCCTATCCCGTGCGAAACAAGGAGGGGTTGCAACCCTTGTTCGACCGGATCGGAGACGCCCGGATCGTCATGCTCGGCGAGGCGAGTCATGGTACGCATGAATATTATCAATGGCGGACGGCTATTACCCGCCGTCTCGTCGAGGAGAAGGGATTCAATTTTATTGCAGTCGAAGGCGACTGGCCGGATTGCTACCGGTTGAACCGTTTTATCAAAGGCTACGAGCCGGATATTCGTACCCCGTTTGAGGTCTTACACGAATTCAACCGCTGGCCTACGTGGATGTGGGCGAACTGGGAGGTCGTGGCGTTGAGCGATTGGCTGAGCAAACAAAATATGGGCCATTCCGCCGCGGCCAGGGTTGGATTCTATGGATTGGACGTGTACAGTCTCTGGGAGAGCATGGAGAGCATCCTGCGGTACCTGGAAAAAACGGACCCCGCGGCGCTACAGGTGGCCAAAGGGGCCTACCGTTGTTTTGAACCGTACCGGGCGGGTGACGGAGGGGCTTATGCAAGGGCTGCGCAGTTTGTTCCCGACGTATGCGGAAGCGAGGTGGTCGAATTGCTGAAAGAGATACAGAAAAGAATGCCGTTGTATAACACCGATCACGAGAACGTGTTCAATGCCGAGCAGAATGCGCTCGTTGCGGTAGGCGCCGAGAAATATTACCGCGCGATGATCGAAGGCGGACCGCACAGCTGGAACATCCGCGACAGGCACATGATCGACACGCTCGACCGTCTGTTGCGCTTTCATGGTCCCGATTCGAGGGCCGTCGTGTGGGCGCACAATACGCATATCGGCGATGCAAGAGCGACGGATATGGTGGATGAGGGCATGTACAATATCGGCGAGATCGCCCGGATGGAACACCAGGAGAAAGGCGTAGTGTTGGTGGGCTTCGGCTCGTACAAGGGGGCGGTGATTGCCGGGAGGGCCTGGGGAGCTCCCATGCAAACCTTTCCATTGCCGGAAGCCCGTAAAGGCAGCTGGGAATACCTGTTGCACCAGGCGGGTGCGGAGAACAAATTGTTGGTGATGGATGACCTGATGAACAATGACATGCTGATGGAACATCATATCGGTCACCGGGCGGTGGGCGTCGTTTACAACCCCGCTTACGAGCAATACGGCAACTATGTTCCCTCCATCCTTCCGATGCGCTATGATGCCTTTCTTTACCTGGACGAGACGACGGCATTGCATCCCCTGCATTTAGCGCCAAAGGGGCACGAGATCCCGGAAACCTACCCGTTTGGCGTTTAGATCCCCGTAGTCGCGGCGGCAGCGGCGAGGTCTTTCGATTTTTTTGAATCGTGGCGACAAAAGACGACAGGAGCCCTTTCGGGTTTAGACCGTGATGGTAGAGCAAGCGGAACCGGCTCCGGCGTTCAGACGCGGGCGTCCGGCTTTGGTGCAGACGAAAATTCGGATTCCCTGGGCAGGATGAGCAGCGGAATATTTGCCGCGAACAACATGGGCCTCGTGTGGCTCCGGAAGAACCATTTTTCGGGCGCCTGTCTTGGATGCGGCCGCATGACCAGGATATCCAACGGGTGCTCCGAGAGGAAGCCGGCCAGCGATCCGACGATGTTACCGTCGTCGCGGGTCTCGCGCAAGGGGCTGAAGGAACCGATCATGTGGCCCTGGTCCGAGGCATAATGAAGTACTTCGATCACTTCGCCCGATCGTTTGCCGTATACCCGGATGAGGAAGAACCTGCAATGAAATTCCTGCATGAACCGTTGGATCAGTTGGGGTGTGGCCCGGCCATCATCCCAGCGCACGTCTTCGGCCAAGCCGATGGTACGGATGGGCGTGAAGGTGGTCTCTTCCGGCACCACCAGGACGGGAACCGAACTTTTTCCAGCCAGCATGGTGACCGTGCTGCCGAATAATTTCCGGCTATTCACACCCCGTGCTTTCATTCCGACGATGATGAGGCCGGCCGCCGTCTCTTTCGCTGCCGCGAGGATTGCCGGTACGATCGGTCCCTGTTTGGTCAAGGTCTCCAATGGTGGCTCGTTTTGCTTCGCAAACAACCGGGCGTCCCCGTGCAGGCGGGTCCACACCGTTCGCTGGTTATCTGCCGGCACGAATGTCATCAACGAGTCGGGCATCAGGACCGGCACTTGCTGCCAAACGCTGAAAAGAATGGGTTTTGCCTGCAACAGCTCTGCCAGCTGGAGTCCGTACCGGGTGGCGTTTCTCGACGCCGCGGAAAAATCGGTGGCTATAAGGATCGTTTTCATACCGGTAAATTAGCCGCAATATTTCGCGCAAAGACTGACCGCCGTCAGCGTAACCGATGATCCTGGGTGTTCTACCGCGGTTTTGAGTGGCATTGTTTATCTTTATTGCATGCACTTGTACGACGCACTGGCGATACTCACGGTCATCGCAACGTTTTTTGCCTATATCAACTACCGCTTTATCCGGTTGCCCGACACGATCGGCGTGATGCTGATCTCTGTGCTGGCTTCGTTATCCATCATCGTCATCGGTCATTTTCAACCGTCGGTTTTCCGGGAGATCACCGGGTTCATCCGGGGTATCGATTTTTACACCGTGCTCATCCGGATCATGCTCGGCTTTCTGCTTTTTGCCGGCGCGATCCATATCGATGCCAGCGATCTGCACCGGCTACGGGCGCCGATCTTTACGTTCTCTACGGTGAGCGTCGCGCTTTCAACGGCGGTTATCGGCCTTTTGTTCTATGCATTGTGCCGCGTTTTTAACGAACCGGTCGGATTGATCTACTGTCTGCTCTTCGGTGCGCTGATCTCTCCGACCGACCCGATCGCCGTCCTCAGTATCCTCAGGAGGGCCGGTATCCCGCGGTCGCTGGAGGTCAAGATCACGGCCGAATCGCTGTTCAACGATGGCGTGGGTATCGCACTGTTTATCTGCTTTTATGAAATGGCGGTGTCCGGTACGGAAAATTTGTCCGCATCCGACGCGGCGCTCCTGTTCCTTCAGCAGGCCGGCGGTGGCATTGTGCTTGGCCTGGCCCTTGGATACGCCGGCTTTCTGCTGTTGCGATCGATCGACTACTATCAGCTGGAAGTCATGATCACGGTGAGCATCGTCATGGGCGGGTCATTGCTGGCGGAGACGCTCGGCGTAAGCGGACCGCTGGCCATGGTGGTCGCAGGGATCATCACGGGCAATAAGAGCCGCCTCGATGGTATGAGCGCCATTACGAGAGACTACCTGGATAAATTTTGGTCGCTCGCCGACAACCTGCTCAATGCCGTGTTGTTCCTGTTGATCGGTTTCGAACTGCTCATCGTTCCCTTTCGCGCGGCGTGGCTGTTGCTCGGGGCCGTCGCCGTCGTTATCGTGCTGGCGGCCCGGCATCTTTCGGTTTGGCTGCCGATCCGGTTGCTGCGTCTGCGGTCGGGTTTCCAAAAGAATTCTGTCGGTATCCTCACCTGGGGCGGTCTCCGCGGCGGTCTTTCGCTGGCGTTGGCGCTCTCGCTGCCCGCCGGCATGCATGGCGACCTATTCCTTGTCGTCACCTATGTCATCGTGCTGTTTTCGATCCTTGTACAGGGCCTTACGATTGGCCGCGTTGCCGCCCGGTTCAGGAAATTGGGGACGGGCCGGGGAATTGCCTCTCCCGACCGCCGGGAAGACCACCCCCGGTGATATCGATCAGCACGCCGGTTAACGGTTGTCATCGCGGGCTGGTGCAAAAGCTCGTAGGTTTCCGGCATGAGCCAGATCGTTACGATTACTTTCAATCCCTGTATCGACAACAGCTTCTCCACGGACACGCTCGTCCCCGACCGGAAACTGGCCTGTTCCCGGTCCCGCCTGGACCCCGGCGGTGGGGGCATCAATGTGGCGCGGGCGATCAACAACCTTGGCGGCTCCGCGCTGGCCATCTATCCCGCGGGGGGACCACAGGGGCAACTGTTGACCCGTTTGTTGGAACTGGAGCTGGTGCAGGTGCTCCCGGTAGAGATCGCCGGCGATACGCGTGAGAACATCAATGTGACCGAGGCGTCGTCGGGCCGCCAGTTCCGCTTTGTCGTGAAAGGGCCGGCGCTGGATGAAACGGCGTGGGCCCGATGCCTGGCCGGATTGCAGGCGGTGGAGAAGGGCGGGTATATCGTGGTCAGCGGCAGTCTGCCCGAGCCCTGGCCGGAAGACATTTTCCGTCGGATCAGGGCGATCGCCGACGATCGCTCTGCGCGCCTGGTGGTGGATACGTCCGGTAAGGCGCTGGAGGCTGCCTTGCGTAGCGGTGTTTATTTGGTAAAGCCGAGCCTGCGCGAGCTGGATTCGCTGGCGCGCGTGATGGCTTTGCCTGGCGGGGAGCCTTTCCGGACGGCCAGCCAATTGGTTGCAGACGGATCGGCTGCAGTCGTGGTGATCTCGGCAGGGCCTGAAGGGGCCATGTTGGTAACAAAAGACGGTGTCAGCGAGTTCCGGGCCCCCGAGGTCCGTAAGGTAAGCACTGTGGGCGCGGGGGACAGCCTGGTCGGCGGGATCGTGCTCAACCTTGCGCGCGGTGGCACCCTGGTCGAAGCCATCCGTTATGGAGTGGCTTGTGGAAGCGCCGCCGTCATGAACCCTGGAACTTCGCTTTGCCGGCGTGACGATGTGGATGAACTTTGTCCACGGGTGGAATCCATCGCGTGTGTGCCGTAAATGACCGCCGCCGCTTCTGCGCGCCGGCCCATCAGTTTCCGGCCACTTTTTGCGCGGCGCGTTTCTGCGCCTCTTTCTCCTGCTTTCTGAAATAACCCCGGAACAGGAAGTTGTGTTTCAGCGCTTCCATATCTTCATTGAAGGCCGCCGTCCCCTTGCGTATGTTCTCCATGCTTGCGGCGAGGTTTGCGGACAGGGCCGAGTCGGACACCACTGCATTTGCATTTCCGGCGAGGTCACCGATGCGGTTGCCTGCCCGGCTCAGCTGATCACCCGCCGCGCCGATCTTCGTGATCGCGGCGTCCAATCCGGTGGCGAACGCAGTATCCCGCAACAGGCGTCCCACGGAACCTTTTCCGCTGTTGATGTCGGCTGCCAGCTCACGTAGCTGGACCGTCATCGCATTCGCATTGCCGCTGGCTTGCCGGATGTTGTCCAGCGACTTCCTGACGTCGACGGCGAGACGCCGGTCGCCCAGCATTGTCCAGAGCCCGCTGCTGTTGTTGATCCGATCGACGGTGGACCGCAGCCCTTCGGTGATCGCGGCGATATTGTTGCCTGCGCGGTCGAGGGTCCGGAGCATATCCTCGGTGCTCACCGCCTGCTGCGCCGGCAACCTGTCCCCCTCCTGTACGAGGGGCGCTCTTTGGTCGGCCGGCGTGATATTGATCACCTTGTTACCGATGAGACCCTCCGTTCCGATGGATGCGAGTGCGTTCCGGTGGATAAAAGGTTTCATCGCTTCGTCGATCAACAGCACGGCTTCGATCGTAGTATCGTCGATGACCCGGACGCGCTGCACCGTGCCTGCCTGCAAACCCGCAAAGCGGACGTTGTCGCCTGCAATGAGCCCGTTGGCATTCCGGAACCGGGTCCTCAGTTCGAAATGCGAACCGAAAATATTTTCGTTGCGGCCGATGATGTACAGCGTGGAGATCATAAGCACCAACGCCAGGAGCACCAGCGAACCCAATCTGATATTCTTATTTATCGTTCCTTCCATAAGAGTGCATTTATTCGAAGAATTGCCGGATATTCCGGTCGGTCGAGCGTTGCAGTTCATCAAAGGTCCCTTCCGCATAGCATTTACCGTCTATCAGCACTGCTATCTTATCCGCGGTCAGTTTCACGCAATGCATGTCGTGCGAGATGATGATGGAGGCCGTATGATACTTCTTTTGCATCTCCACGATCAGCCGGGAGATCTCCTTGCCGGTCACCGGGTCGAGGCCGGTGGTCGGTTCATCGTACAAAATGATCTCCGGTTTCAGGATGAGCGTCCTTGCGAGCGCGATCCGTTTGCGCATGCCGCCGGACAGTTCTTCGGGCAACAGGTCCACCGTATGCGCGAGGCCGACGTTGTTGAGGACTTCCATGACCATGGCGTCGACTTCTTCCTGTGAAATCTTTATCCAGTGACGGCGCAGCGGGAACTCGAGGTTTTTCCGTACCGTCATCGAATCGTACAGCGCATTGCTTTGAAAAAGGAAGCCCACCTTGGCGCGCACGCGGTCCAGCTCTTCATGATGCAGGTCGGGGATGTTCTGACCGAAGACCAGGATGGTCCCGCTGTCCGGTTTCATCAACCCGATGATGCATTTGATCAATACCGACTTTCCCACCCCCGATTTTCCCAAAACGACCACGTTCTCTTCTTTGCCTATCGTCAGGCTGAAATCGTTGAGGACGATATTGTCGCCGAACCGCTTGCAGAGGTGTCCGATCGCGATGACCGGCTCAGCAGGCGGTTTTTTTTGTTCGGCAATGCTATATTGTTCCTTTGTGATCATTTTTTCAGTTCAGTCCCAATACGTCCGTCACCTGTACGACGATCAGGTCGATGATAAAGATGAGGACCGACGAGAGCACGACCGCGGAATTGGCCGCCTTTCCCACGCCCTCGGTGCCTTTGCTCGACGTGTATCCTTTATAACAACCGATGATGCCTACAGCAAAACCAAAGAAAAACGTTTTTATGAAAGCGGGGACGACGTCTCCAAAGGCAAAATTGTCGAGTACCTGCCGGAAAAAGAGATGCACGCTGGTCGTGCTGCGGATGTTCACTCCGACGAATGCGCCCGCGAGCGCTATAGCGTCTCCAAGGATCACGAGCACGGGCAGCATCAGCGTGGAAGCGGCGACGCGCGTGACCACCAGGTACCTGAATGGGTTGGTTCCGCTGACTTCCATCGCGTCGATCTGTTCGGTGACCTTCATGGATCCCAGTTCGGCTCCCATGCTGCTGGCGATCTTACCGGCGAAGATGAGCGCGGTGATGACGGGACCGATCTCGCGGACGATGGCGATACCCACCATCAGCGGAAGCTGGGATTCGACGCCGTAATTGACGAGCGAAGGGCGCAGCTGCATCGTCAGTACGAGTCCCATGATAAAACCCGTGAGACCGACCAGTGGGAAGGAATTATAGCCGATGAGGTAACATTGCCGGATCAGCTCGCTGAATTCGAACCTGGGTTTGGTGCTTTGCACGAAATAATGTCCCGTGAAGCGGGCGATGGTACCCGTTTCCCCGAGGAATTGCCGGAATTTGGTAGCGATGGGCATAAGGGAACTTGTATTGCTAAAATATCACGGGGCAGTGACCTTTGTATTGAAGCTCGTCATGCCGGTGGATGATCGTTCTCAGGTGTGACGAGCATCAGGTTTGCGGTTAACAGCGGTCATGCCCGTCGGGGGCGACGCTTGGGATATTTGCCAAAATCCGCTAAATGGAAGCCTCCTTGTCAGAGAAGTATAACCAACCGGCGCCGCGCTATACCAGCTATCCTACTGTCCCTTTCTGGAAAGATCGTATCGATGTTACCGCCTGGAGGAACAATTTTGCCGGTCGGTTCAACGGGTGTAACGCCACGGAGGGGATGAGCCTGTATATCCATCTTCCCTTTTGCGAATCGCTTTGTCTTTATTGCGGATGCACCAAAAAGATTACGGCCAACCACGCGGTAGAGGGCGGTTATATCGAAGCGTTGCTGGCCGAATGGCAGCTGTACAGGCGGCTGATGGGAAAGGCGCCGCTGATCCGCGAGCTGCACCTGGGAGGCGGCACGCCCACTTTCTTCTCGCCCGCAAATTTGCGCCGCCTGTTGACATTGATCCTCAGCGGCTGCCGGATCCATGCGGACCATGCATTCAGTATCGAAGGCCATCCCAACAATACGACGCGCAGCCACCTGGAAGCCCTGTACGAACTGGGTTTTCGACGGATCAGTTACGGCGTACAGGACCTTAACCCCGAGGTGCAGCAGGCCATTGGCCGTATACAGCCGTTTGGGAACGTTCGCCGGGCGACCGAGGAGGCGCGGGCGGCCGGTTTTACGGCGGTCAATTTCGATCTGATCTACGGTCTTCCGTTGCAGACACCCGACCGGCTGCGGCGGACGATCGAACAGTCGCTGAGCCTGGCGCCCGACCGGATCGCCTATTACAGTTACGCGCATATGCCGGCGGTCAGCTGTAATCAGCGGTTGATCGATCCGACGCAGTTGCCGTCCCCCGCGGAAAAGATCGGATTATACCGTCTCGGCAAGGACCTGATGGTGCAAAGCGGATATGCCCATATCGGCATGGATCATTTTGCCTTGCCCGGCGACGAGCTTTACCAGGCATCATTGAATGGAAGACTGCACCGTAATTTCATGGGCTACACCACGCAGAACAGCGGGTTATTGCTCGGGTTGGGTATGAGCGCCATCAGCGATACCGGCACCGCGTTCGCGCAGAACGACAAACGGCTCTCGGGCTACTGCCGCTCGGTCGCCGCGGGCAACCTGCCGCTGACGAAGGGATATTTCCTGACGGGCGAGGACCTTGTCTTCCGCCGGTGTATCCTCGATATCGCCTGTAAGGGCGCCACGAAATTCGACCCTGCCGTGGCTGCACTGCTGAAGGAGTGGACGCTGCCGCGGTTGCTGGAATTGGAAAAGGACGGCCTGGTAGTGGTGGATGATGCCGGTGTCTCGCTGACCACGAAAGGGAGGCCTTTCCTGCGGTTGGTGTGCAAGGCTTTCGATCTTCACCTGTTGCGGGAGGAACGCCTGCGCGCGGGACTTCCGCTTTGCGGATATTCTTCTGCCATCTGAGTTTGCTGTATATGGCTGCTGTATAAGGCTGCTGTATAAGGCTGCTGTATTGGCTGTCCAATGGGGGGCTAAAATCTGTCCGAAGGGGGCTAAAATCTGCCGAATAGCGGGCCTGAATTTTGTCCGAAGGGGGCTAAAATCTGCCGAATAGCGGGCCTGAATTCTGTCCGAAGGGGGCTAAAACATAAACGCCGGTCAGAAGGCCGGCGTTACCACACTCCTGAACGTACCCATAGCCCCTGGCTATTCATGTACGCTCATGACAGGGATCGCACAGCTAAGCACGATCTGTTTGGCACGGCTTTTATGAAACTCCAGGAAACTATGACTCTTTGGAAATACCATCATCCAGTCCGCCTTGTGTGTCTCCAGGTAATCCGACACGCCGTTGAGCACCTTTGTCTGGCGGACAAAATGTAACTCGGGTGCAAACGCTTTGATATCCTTTTTCCAGACGTTGTATTCTGCGATCGATTCGGCGGCGCTGCCTTCGCTATCTGTGATGACGTGGACGACCTCGAGACGGGCATTCATCAACTGGCTGATCTCATCGAGGAAAGGCAGGGTGCCCGGCAGGCCGCTGTCGATATCTTCTTTGTCGCAGGCTACGACGATCTTGTGAACCGGATGCCACTGTGTTTTCGGAGGGACGACAAGTACAGGATAGCGCAACCGGCGCATCGCCTGCACGGTATGGCTTCCTTCCAGTATGTTTTCGAGCCCGTTGCCGGAGGCTCCCATCACGACCAGGAAGGGGTCCCTGAATTGACAGAAGGCTTCGAGACGCGGGCCGACACCGCCGATCTCCAGGTCGGTGAACACCTTGACGGCGCCGCCTGTATGTCTGGCCAGCTGGTCGGACAGTTCCTGCAGCAACTCGAGCCCGCTGTCGCGCATTTCCTCATATACGGACTCCGGCAAGGGGATCTCCGCTGCCGAGACAGGCGGCTGGAATACATAAACAAGGTGTAACTCCGCTTTGATTGTCATGGCTATATCCGCAGCATAACGTGCCGCGCAGGCGGAGGTTTCGGTGAAATTGACGGGGACTACTATCGAGCGCATACGGTTGAATTTTAAGTAAAGCTACTCTCGAGGGACCTCGAATTTCATGATGTTTATCATCTTTCCGAATGACAGCTGTCAGCGGACCGGGCATGGGCAGGACTTAATTTCACGCTACAATTCACTCCATGTTCAACGTAAAATATGTAACCGCGGAAGAGGCGGTATCCAAAGTAAACAGCGGAGACCGGGTGTTCATTCACGGCAGCGCCGCGACCCCCGTACCGTTGATCAACGCACTCCAGGCGCGCCATAAAGCGCTCCGGCGTGTAGAGCTCGTCAGCATTACGACAATGGGCGATCTAGATTTCGACAACCCGCTGTGGCGCGACAGCTTTTTCGTCAATTCGCTGTTCGTGTCGGCCGGCACGCGTAAGGTAGTCAATAGCCTCAACGGCGATTATGTGCCCATCTTCCTCAGCCAGATACCCCAATTATTCAAACGAAGCATCCTGCCGCTCGATGTGGCGCTCATACAGGTGTCTCCGCCCGATAAACACGGTTATTGCACACTGGGAACCAGCGTGGACATAGCCAGGTCCGCGGTCGATACGGCGCGTCATACCATAGCGCAGGTGAACCCAAACATGCCGCGTACGCACGGCGACGGCTTCATCCATGTGGACGATATCGACGCGCTGGTCTGGCATGAAATGCCGCTTCCGGAAGTGAACTATGGCGGAGAGGCCGATGCCGCCGTCGAGAAGATCGGTCGTCATGTGGCGTCCCTGATACCCAACGGCGCCACGCTCCAGCTGGGCATCGGTCATATCCCCGACCAGGTCTTGAAGAACCTCGCCGGTCATAAGGACCTTGGGCTACATACCGAAATGTTGTCCGACGGCGTCATTCCGCTGATCGAGTCCGGCGTGATCAACAACCGCAGCAAAAAGCTCAATATCGGCCGTTCGGTGACTTCTTTTGTCAACGGGACCAGGCGGTTGTTCGACTTCATCGACGATAACCCGGAGATCCGGGTGATGGACATTGGGTATGTGAACGACACGGCGGTTATCCGTCAGAACCCGAAAGTCGCGGCGATCAACAGCGCGATCGAGATCGACCTGACCGGTCAGGTCTGTGCCGATAGCATCGGTACCCTGCAATATTCCGGCATCGGCGGTCAGATGGACTTTATCCATGGAGCTTCGCTTTCGGAGGGCGGCCTGCCGATCATCGCCATGCCTTCGGTTACCACGACGGGTGTGTCCCGCATCGTGCCTTTTTTGAAGGAAGGGGCCGGTGTTGTCACGACCCGCGGGCATGTGCATTGGGTCGCGACGGAGTATGGCGCCGTCAACCTGTTCGGGAAGAATTTCCGGCAGCGCGCCGAGGCGCTGATCGGGATCGCGCATCCGGAACACCGCGAATGGCTCGAGAAAATGTTCCATCAGCGGTACCGCCGTACCGTCGTGAACGTGCCGCCGCACCCTGAACCCCGTCCGGAGCCGGCGGCCGGGCTGTAAAGGAACCATGCAATCATTCACTTATAAAATCTACAACTATGGCTAACGATAATGAGATCCTGAAGGAATTGACCGACAGGGTGAACGGCATCGCCTATCCGGATGTCGTCAGTGTCGGGTTGGTGGGAAATATTGCCACTCTCGGCGGCGTCGTCCGTTCGCTGGCAAAAAAGAATGAGATCGCGATGGCCGCTGCTTACGTGTCCGGCGTCGAAGGGGTCGACAACAGGTTGACGGTGCGTGCACCGGAGTATATTCTCTGATGCCGGCTGTCGGCGTGGGCACCGTGGTCATGGTGTCTGCAAGGGCCGCCGCGGTCCCGGTGTCCGCCGCCCGCGCTGTCAATAGAGGAGGTTTTGCAGTTTGGCCAGATCGCTGATCCGGATTTTGCCGTCGCGGATCTCGATCAGTTTTTCCGCTTTGAAATCGGAGAGCGTGCGGATCAACGATTCCGTGGCCGTACCCACGTATTGTGCGATGTCCTCGCGTGAGATGTCCAGTGGCGCCGCCGAAGCGGTCTTGCCCGCATCGTATTTCGTGTGGATATCGATCAGCGCTTTGGCAACGCGTTTGCGAAGCGATCCGTAAGCCAGTTGCAGCAGCCGTTCTTCCTTCTCCTGTACGTTCTGTGCGATGAGCCGGATGAACTTGGCTGCAATACGGATGTCCTGGTACAAGGCATTGACGAATTCATCCTTGGGAATCTGCGCAAGTTCGGCATCCTCGAGGACGACCGCGGTATCTTCGTAGGCGCTATTCTCGAGCAAGGGCAGGTAGCCGATGTAGTCGCCGGGTCCGTATAAATTGGTGATGTATTCTTTCCCATCCTCATGGATGCGGTATGCCTTCACTTTTCCCCTGACCAGGTAGTATGCGTATTTAGGCCGCCGGCCCTCCTGGTAGAGGTTCTGTTTCCTGGAGAGTTCGATCGTCTCGTAATTTGCCGGATCCAGGCTGATCATGCCGCTGGCGTTCAGATCCGTGATCAGTTCGGCGGCGCCTTTTTCACCCGCGGCATAGCTGTTTTGAAGGATATCGTATTTTTTCAGCCGGATCTCGATGGCATTCAGCAGCTCGATATCGTCGAAAGGTTTGGTGATATAATCGTCCGCCCCCATTTCCATTCCCTTGCGGAAATCGCCGCGTTCGGTCCGGGCGGTGAGGAAGATAAAGGGCGTATTGACCGTCGATTCGTTCTTGCGCAGGAGGTGCAATACCCCGTAGCCGTCCAGCTCGGGCATCATGATGTCGCAGATGACCAACTCCGGATTCTCCTTCAGGGCCATCTCGACCCCGCGTTTGCCGTTGTCGGCCGTGAAGACCTCATAACCCGCAAGGCTCAGTATTTCTGCAATGTTTTCACGGATATCGTCATGATCGTCAATTACGAGGAGTCTGCGCATGGAGGTTGTTTTAACCGTACAATAGTACGTAATTGAGCACAACCCGGCAACTGATGGGGATCAGTATTTTTTATGACGAGGATCATATGGGCCGCGGCCGGGTGGCGGTACTTTGCCGGCTTAACCCGATGACACCGAAAACCCGCACGGACAATACCCTGATTTGCAGCCACTGCGGCGAGCCCTGTTCCGGTGGGTTGTCATTGGAAGATAAGGTCTTCTGTTGCGAAGGCTGCCGGATGGTCTATTCGTTGCTCGACAGCAAGGGATTGTGCCGGTATTACCAGTTGAACGAGCGGCCCGGGGTCACCCGACGGACGCCCGTCCGGGAGGACAAATTCGCGTTTCTCGACGATGAAAAAATGGCTGCCGGCCTGATCACCTTCCGCGATGAAACGGTCACTCATCTCACGTTCTACCTGCCTGCCATCCATTGCAGCTCGTGTCTCTACCTGCTGGAAAATCTTCCGCGTCTCCATGAGGGCATCCTGTCCGCGCGGATCGATTTCCCTGCCAGGGAGATCGCGCTTGCTTTCGATCAGCGCCGTATCTCGATCCGGCAAACCGCCGAGCTGCTCGCTTCCATCGGCTATGAACCCTATATCAGCCTGCACGATCTCGGCGGCGCCCGCCCGGGCACGGACCGGGGACTGCTTTACCGGCTGGGGGTGGCCGGTTTCTGTTTCGGCAATATCATGTTGTTTGCGTTTCCCGAATACCTGGGGCTCAATGCGTCGGACCGCCTTTTGCAGCATGTTTTCCGGTCTTTGGCTTTCCTGTTCGCGTTGCCCGTATTGTTGTATTCTGCGCAACCCTTCTATCTCTCTGCCTGGAAAGGCATCCGGGCCCGTTTCCTGAACATCGACGCTCCCATCGCCCTGGCGATTGCGGTCACCTTTGCGCGCAGCGTGTGGGAATTCGCATCGGGCGCGGGCCCGGGTTATTTCGATTCGATGAGCGGCATCGTGTTCCTGCTATTGGCGGGTCGCGTGTTGCAGGACAGGACCTACCGGCAGCTGTCTTTCGACCGCGACTATACCTCGTGGTTCCCGCTGTCGGTCACCGTTGTCCCGCCATCGGGGAGCGAGTCCGCGTCTGCGGTGAAGGCATTGCCGGACATCCGCCGTGGCGACGTCATGATGATCCATCACGACGAGCTGATTCCCGCCGACGGCGTCCTCACCCGGGGAGACGCGCTCATCGACTACAGTTTCGTCACGGGAGAATCGCTCCCGGTCGCCAGGCAGATCGGCGAGCTGGTCTATGCGGGCGGCCGTCAGACCGGCGCATCGATCGAGGTGTTGGTCGTCAAGGAGGTGGCCCAATCTTATCTGACACAGTTGTGGAACCGGCAACCTTCCGCGCGGCGGGACGCACCGGGAGCGTCGTTCTCGTTTGTCCACGCGATCAGCAGATGGTTTACGGTCATTGTGCTGCTCATCGCCGCGTGCTCCGCCGTCTGGTGGCAGATGAACGACCCCGC
>DASZYU010000073.1:0-10179 GCA_035545215.1 Puia sp. | reverse complement strand
GCCTCCGCGGCCCGGGGGCTGCGCCATTGCGGGCCGAAACTTAAACTAACGAGTGTGCGAAAGATCATCTTGCTTTGCTGGCTGTGCGCGTCGTGTACGGGAACGCGGGCGCAACAAAACGAATTCAATTTCGTCAACTTCAGCAGCAACAGCGGTCTTTCTTCCAACAATGTCAATTCGATCATAAAGGACAGGTTCGGTTATATGTGGTTCGCCACAGAGGACGGATTGAACAGGTTCGACGGCATCAATTTCACTGTATACAACCACAACGAGCTCGACACCAACAGTCTCGCCACCAATCAGCTTCAGACGATCTACGAAGACCCGCGGGGCAACCTGTGGGTGGGCACCAATCGCGGTTTGTCGCTGTATGACCGGCAAAGGGACTGTTTTCACAATTTCAATATTGCGAACGGGACGGCGATCAGGGCCATTTGCGCTGACAAGGCCGGCCATCTCTGGATCGGCAGTTATGCGGGGCTGATCTGCTACGATCCCGTTCGGTGCAGCGCAAAATATTATACGGCGGACTCCGCAAAACAGGGGCGCTTGCGTTCCAATACGGTCACCAGTGTGTTCCTGGACAGCAGGGGTCGGCTTTGGGTGGGTGGAAATACGGGTTTGTACCTTTACCGGCCCGCAACCGATGATTTCAGGCGCTTTTCGAACGATCCGGGAGACCCGGCCTCCATCAGCGATAATGTAATTAAAACCATCGCCGAGGACGGCAGCGGCCATGTGTGGTTCGGCACGAACGATGGTGGGATCGATATGCTGGAGGCGGACGGCATCCGTTTCAGGAGGTATAAGAACCGCAGGAACGACCCGCAGTCGCTGATCAGCAACCGGGTGTATAGCATTAATCCGGACGCCAACGGCGACCTGTGGATCGGCACCGAGGAGGGGTTGAATATTTTCGACCCCTATACGGCCAAAGTACGGCGGGTAAGCTGCAACGACCGGAATAAATACAGTCTAAAGGGCAGGTCGGTGCGCAGCATTTTTATCGATAAATCGGGCATCTACTGGGTGGGCACCGTACAGGGAGGAGTGAACAAGTATGACAAGAACCTTGGGTTTTTCAACCTGGTCCAGTACAATCCCTTCGATCCGCTGGGTCTCAGTTCTTCGAAGATCACGTCGTTTGCGGAGGCGGCAAATGGCGACATTTATGTGGGTACGGATGGCGGAGGGGTCAACCTGATGCATCGAAAGACGGGGCTTTTCGAACATCTGCGGATCGCAGGCGGCACTAAAGACAATGACCTGGCAGTGCTCGCGCTTGAAAGGACGCGCAACGAACTTTGGATTGCCACTTATCAACACGGCGTATATGTGCTGAATATTCCGGATAACACGGTAAGGCATTTCACAAGAGGGAACGGCCCGCGTGATCTGCCGAACGATGACATCTTTTGCATCAGGGAAGACAGGGAAGGGCACGTGTGGCTAGGAACCAACGGCAAAGGCGTTTGTATGTACGATCCGGGGACAGGGATCTTTCATCGTTTCGGACAGGTGAGTATTGACGGTAAACCGAGCAGGCTGCTATCGGCGGGCTTTATCCGCGCCATCGAGCAGGATAGTGTAGGGAACATGCTCATCGGCACGGTGGGAAGCGGGGTCGTCCTGTTCAACCCGGCGCGCAATGTCTGCTCCATTTTCAACCGCGCAACCACCGGTCTTCCGCTGGACGAAGCCATCTCGCTATACATTAATAAATATGGTATCGTTTGGGCCGGTACGCCCAGCGGCGGCTTGTGCCGGCTGGATTACCTGAAAAAGCAGTTCAGCAATTATTCGGAACGGCAGGGTCTGGCGAATGCGGTGATCTATAAGATCCTCGGCGATGACGCGGGCAGGCTATGGGTCAGCACCAATAAAGGGCTGAGCTGTTTTGATGCGGAGCGTTCGACCTTTAAAAACTACAGTGCCGAAAACGGGTTGCAGCCAAGCTCGTTCATTTTGGGCGCAGGTTTGAAGGCAAGGTCAGGCGAAATGTTTTTCGGGGGCATCGAGGGGTTCAACTATTTTTTGCCGGCTGCATTGCACGACAACAAGCACGTGCCTGCCATTGTGTTTACCGATCTGCGGATCGGCGGGCATTCGGTGACGCCTGGTCAGGATGCGGCGATAAAAGAGAACATTTCGGTCGCGAAGTCGATCAGGGTGGAGTATAAACAAAACTTTTCGGTGGATTTTGCTGCATTGGATTATACGACTCCGCATGAGAACCGATACATGTACCGGCTGGATGGGCTCGATGCATCCTGGAATCAACTCGGGCAGTCCAGAACAGCGGCCTTTACCAATCTCTATCCGGGTACCTATACGTTGCAGGTGCGAGCAAAAAATTGCAACGGCGCATGGACCACCCGGCCCGCGGCCATACGGATTGTCGTAAAGCCCCCGTTTTATCTGACGGCCTACGCCTATGTATTGTATGCGCTCGTTCTGGTATTGATCCTATTGGGTATCCGGTACCGGGGTATACGCAAGCTAAAAAACAAATTTGCGCTGGAGCATGAACGACTGCAGATGAAGCAAATGATGGAACAGGAGCGCCGTGAGGCCGAGCGGCTGCACGAGTTCGACCAACTGAAGATCAAATTCCTCACAAACCTGAGTCACGAGTTCAGGACGCCTGTCTCGCTGATCATGGGCCCTTTGGAGAATCTCGGCGAAAAAGAACCGGACCCGGACAAACGCCGCCAGCTGACGATGGTGAAACGCAATGCCCGCCGGTTGCTCAACCTGGTGAACCAGCTGCTTGACTTTCGCAAACTGGAAGAACATGAGTTGAAGTTGAACTGCAATGAAGCCGATTTCGTAGCCTTCGTAAAGGAAACCGCAGAGTCCTTCAGGGATATTGCGGAGCGGAAGCAGATAGGGTACTCGTTCAAGAGCGAGATGGAGGATTATCCAACCATTTTCGACCGCGACAAGATCGAGCGGGTCATCTTCAACCTGCTGGGGAACGCGTTCAAGTTCACCGGAAAAGACGGCCAGGTATCGTTGACGGTAAGGCAGGCGCAGACCTCCGGCGATATCGAGGTCCTGGTTTCGGACACCGGCATCGGCTTGTCGCGGGAAGAGCGGGACCGGATCTTTGACCGCTTTTTTCAGGGGAACACCAATATCAGTGTCATGAACCAGGGTAGCGGTATCGGGTTGTCCATCACCAAAGAGTTTGTGCGTTTGCACGGAGGCGCGATAACGGTGGAAAGTGAGCCGGGCAAAGGAAGTGTCTTTACGGTCCGCCTGCCGCTGGAACGCGTACATAAACAGGCGTTGGCGGTAGTAGAGGATGGAAAGTTGGTCGGGCACGATTTGCCGGGTGAGGCAGCCGAACCCTACGCAATACCGGTTTTGGATCAACTGACCGTACTCCTTGTCGAAGACAACGAGGATTTCAGGAGTTATCTGAAGGACAATTTGAGATCTTTTTATCGGATCATAGAGGCGGTTGACGGGAAAGATGGGTGGCACAAAGCGCTTTCGGGTCATCCGGATGTCATCGTCAGCGATATCAGCATGCCAAATATGGATGGGATCGAACTCAGCCGGAAGATAAGGGCCGACAAGCGGGTCAGTCATATCCCCATCATCCTGCTCACGGCGCTCACAGAGGATGCCTACCAACTCAAAGGCCTGGAGACGGGCGCAAGCGACTACCTGACCAAGCCATTTCCCTTTGAATTCCTCAATTTAAAGATCAGAAACCTGGTACAGCTGAACCAGCGGCTTCGGGAGACCTACTCGCGCCGGTTGAACGTGGCGACGCCGGTGGCCGCGGTACAGTCCGACGATGAAAAATTAATGCTGCAGATAGCGCAGTACATTGAATCGAACCTGGACAGCGCCAACCTGTCCGTAGAGGAATTAAGCCGTCAGGTGTATATGAGCCATGCATCGCTGTACCGGAAGATCGTCGAGCTTACCGGCGAGACCCCGGTGGAGTATATTCGTTCGCTGAAATTGAACAAGGCAGCCGAACTGCTGGAAAGGAGCGATATGAAAATCTCGGAAATAGGATATGCTGTCGGGTTTACGACGCCCAATTACTTCACGCGCGCATTTAGGGCAAAATTCCATGTTTCGCCCTCCGAATACATCGCTTTCAAACGAAAGACGGTCGGCTAACCGAGCCTGAACCGGTCTGTCGCAACCATTCTGACAGATTTGTGACAGGAAATTACCAAAAGATACCACTCCAAAACTATCTTCCGGCGCATTTTTATCAGCGTAACACATTCCCGTCGTTCGCGGGCTCATAAACGATTTGCTACATGCCGGAGAATCAGAAGGAAATAACGATCCGCGGTCTGGCCGCCAGGCTGGCACTGTCCGTGGCTACCGTTAGCCGCGCCCTCAATCATGACAGCAGTGTCCGGCCGCGTACCAAAAAGCGGGTGCTGGATATGGCCGAAGCCCTTGGCTATCGAACGAACGATCATGCCAGGGTATTAAGGAATGGGCGGAGCCAGACGATCGGTTGTATCGTGCCGAGTCTCGACGACCATGTGATGTCCAGGGTCGTCTCCGGTATCGAGAAATCGGCGCGTCTGCTCGAATACAGCCTGATGGTGATGCAGTCCTGCGGTTGTAAGGAGACAGAGGCCTATTGCGCAGATATCTTGCTTGGCAAACGGGTGGACGGGCTTGTCATTTCCACTCCGGACGGCCAGAACGATCTGTGCCGTCTTCGGCCCTATATCCAGAAAAATATACCTGTAGTAGTGCTGGAGAACGCCGCCAGTGAACAGGGGTTCGTCAAGATCCTGACGGATAACCGGCGGGCCGGCTACGAGATGACGCGGCATTTGCTTGCGCTGGGGCGAAAACGGATCGTGCACCTTACTTCTGACGGTTCGTTCAAAGGCCACCTGGAGCGTTGCGAAGGTTACAGACAGGCGATGGCGGAGGCCGGCCTACCGGTAAAGGAGCGGTATATTATAAGGTGCGGTCTCAGCCGGCAAGACGGCATGATAGCGGCGGAGGCGGTGTGGCAGTGGAAGGAAAAACCCGATGCGCTGTTCGCCGCCAACGACCGTTGCGCGGTGGGCTGCATCCTGGCGTTGAAGAAGAAAGGGGTCCGCATTCCTGCCGAGATCGCCATCGCAGGTTTTGGGAACGACCCGGTTTCATCGGCATCGGACCCTGAACTGACGACGGTCGGGTATCCAGGGGAGACGATGGGCGAGGCGGCCGTCGACCAGTTGATGCATCGAATGCACGGCTCGCATCCGCGGAAGTCCGTCGAGACCATTGTATTGCGCAGCAACCTCATCATCCGGAAGTCAACGGTAATGGATTGATTATTAATATACCATGCGTCAGGGTAACGAGGACCTCTGACGAATTTGTGCTAGGATTTGGCGAATTGCGGCAATGTCCGGCAACCGATTGCAATTAGTTTTGTCGGGGTCATTTTTTCCAAAAAAGCCAATTAAAAACTAACGCTTATGACGATTGCAAGCAGCATGAACAAAGTTCTCCGATGGGCAGGGGCGGCCGTCTTATGGATACCGCTGATGTTATTTTGCCCCAGTCTTTCGATGGCTCAAAACACGGTAACCGTGAAAGGCCGTGTGCTTGACGAAAAGGACGCTCCTGTCGCGGGCGCCTCGGTTGCCGTAAAAAATGCGACCGGCGGAGTCATGACGGATGCGGAAGGAAATTTTTCGATCTCTGTGCGGACCGGATCGATGCTGGTGATCTCTCATGTCGGCTTTGCCCAGCGCGAGATCAGGGCCAGGGCCGGCAAGATGGATGTCGTCCTGCAGCCCGGAAACAATAAGTTGGATGAGGTGGTCGTCATCGGCTATGGCACCCAACGCCGAAAGGACGTCACGGGTTCCGTTGCGACGATCAGCGGAGATAAAATGAACCAGGTTCCTGCCGGAGATATCTCGCGGGCGTTGCAGGGCCGCATGCCCGGCGTCGAAATGGCGCAGACTTCGTCGAAACCGGGTGCCGGAATGCAGATCCGTATCCGCGGTGCGCGGTCGCTGAACGCCACGAATGATCCATTAATCGTATTGGACGGGATACCTTATATCGGCAACCTCAGCGATATCAGTCCCAGCGAGATCAAAAGTGTCGATGTGCTCAAGGACGCCTCATCGACCGCTATTTATGGTTCGCGCGGCGCCAACGGCGTCATCCTGATAACGACGAACAAAGGCACCCTTGGGCAAAAAGCCCATCTGACCTACAACGGGTATGCCGGGATCAAGAAGATCTGGGGAGAATATCCGATGATGAATGGACCTGAATACGTTGCGCTGCGAAAGGCAAACAACGCGACTCCCGGGGCTTCGATCCACACGAATACGCTGGACGAGAACGACAGCGTAAATACCGACTGGCAAAAGCTGCTGTTCCAGCCCGGATATGTCACGAACCAGGACCTCAGTGTCACCGGCGGCTCGGAGCATGGCAATTACAGCATCGGTTTCAACTATTTCAAGGATCAGGCCGTAATTCCGCTGCAGTACTACGAGCGTTACAGCATAAGGACGTCGCTGGAACAGCGGATCGGCAAATTGTTCCGGGTCGGGCTGACGACGAACAATTTCTATACGAAAGCACACGACATGAACCTGTCGCCCTATTCTACGCTGAATCTTACTCCTATCATCAATCCCCGCAATCCCGACGGCTCCTGGAAACCGAGAGTCTCCATCAATACTTCCGGGCCACAGTGGGCCTATACGGCGCACGCTTTGAATGCCCTGGGCGATCAGTACATCGACCTGGACCGCGGTTTCACGACTAATAACTCGGTATTCGGCGAGGTGAACATCCCGGGGGTGCAGGGGCTGAAATATCGCATTAATGTCGGGTTGTATCTTCACCAGGACGACTACGGCAGTTATACCGGAACCGGCGTATTCAGCGGTGTCGCGACGAGCGCTTCCGGTGCGAATATTTCCAACACGAAGCAGATCGACTATACACTGGAAAACCTGTTGACGTATGACCGGACGTTTGGAAAACACAATATCAGTGCGGTCGGACTGTATTCGGTCGAGCAAAATACGAGATGGGCTTCGTCGGCCTCCGCGACCGACATACCCGCAGACGCTTTCCAGTTCTACAATTTATCGTATGTGCTGGCGGACCAGGGGGGAACTTCTACCGTCGGGGGCGGCAGTTATGCTCAATATGGCCTGTTGTCGTACATGGGGCGTTTGATCTATACGTATAACGACCGTTATATTTTGAGTGCGGCATTCCGCTCTGACGCATCCTCCGTGCTGGCACCCGGTCATCAATACCATTCCTATCCCGCGATCTCCGTGGGATGGAATATGAAAAACGAGCGATTCCTGAATGATGTGTCGTTTGTGGATGCGTTGAAGCTGCGGGTAGGATACGGAGAAACGTCCAACCAGGCGATCAGTCCGTACCAGACGCTGGGGGCTTTGAAGACAAGTCCCGACAATTTTGGACCGACCGGTTACGCGATGGGTTATTATGTCACCCAACTGCCGAACCCGTCGTTGGGCTGGGAATTTTCAAAGACATGGAACTACGGGGTCGATTTCTCGCTGTTCAACAACCGTCTCAACGGTACGGCGGAATATTATACGATCAACACGAGCAACGTTCTGCTGGGCGTCGGATTGCCGACGACTTCGGGCGTAAGCAGCTATACGGCCAACATCGGGGCAACGCAGAACAAGGGCGTGGAGTTATCGCTCAACGGCACCATTTTGGACAACTATCGCGGATGGACCTGGGAAGTAGGCGTCAATGTATACAGCAACCGCAATAAGCTGGTGAGCCTCTATTCAGGCGATCCTTATGACAAGGGAAACCAGTGGTTCCCGGGGCATCCGATCGATGTCATGTATGACTATAAGCGCATCGGTCTGATGAGCTATGCGGACAGTGCCAGCGGTTACCTGCAGGCGGCTTATCCCGGTGGCAACGTGGGGATGATCAAGGTAGCGTACAACAAGAACGATACGTCGCTTCATTTTGTTAACGGGGTACCCAACCGGAAGAATCAGGCAGGCACCTCGCTGAATAACGATGACCGCCAGATCTACGATATGCAGCCCAATTTTGAAGGGGGCTTCAATACCCGTGTTGCTTATAAAGGATTCGATCTGAGCATTGTCGGAGTTTTCAAGAGTGGCGGTACGCTTGTCAGCACGCTGTATTCCTCGTCAGGTTATCTGAATAACCTAAACACGCGCTCGGGAAATAATGTAAAAGTGGATTACTGGACGCCGACCAACAGTCATGCCAACGATTTCAACACCTTCGCGCCGAGACCCGGCGGGGTGGGTGGGGACAACCCGGCGTATGGAAGTACGATGGGGTATTTCAGCGCATCGTTCCTGAAGGTCCGCACGATCTCGTTCGGCTATTCCTTCGATCAGCCCTGGCTCAAACGTAACGGAATCCAGGGTTTGAGGGTCTATTGTACGTTGGAAAATCCGGCTGTGTTCTTTTCACCCTACGAAAAAATGTCGGGTATGGATCCGGAAACCAATTCTTACGGTGATCAGAATGCCGCGGTTCCCCTGCCATCGAATCTCCACCGTATCCTGACGATCGGAACCAATACGCCTTCCACGAGAAACTATATTCTCGGTTTAAACGTAACCTTCTAAAAAGCCAGAACATGAAACGACTATCGATCCATATATTCACGATGACGGGCGCATTGTCCCTGTTACTGCTGTCGGGGTGCACGAAAGTCCTGAAAGAGACGCCGCGAAGTTCTTTTACCCCCGTATATTTTCAAACTCCGAACGGTGTCATGGGCGGCATAACGGCGTTGTATGCCTCTTTACGGAACATCTATGGGAACGCTTATTACTGGAATATGTGCCAGTGCGGTACCGATGAGACCACCTGGGGGCAGAGCGGGGGCAGCGGAAGTAACTTCCAGGCTCAAGACTATTCGGTTCCCGGGGTGCACCCGACGCCGACGCTGAGCGATGCCGGACAACTGTGGGGCAATACCTTTCCTTACATCAACACGGCGAGCGGGGTTATTCAATACGGTACCGCGGCGGGCGTATCACCTTCTCTGATCGCGGAAGCCCGGTTTTTCCGGGCACTGGATTATTTCCTCCTGGTGCAAACCTTTGGCGGCGTACCGCTGGACCTGGGTTCGGGGCGGCTGAAGTTCAATACCTCGACCGCGCGGGGTTCCGTACGCGACTCGGTGTCTATCGTGTACACAAAGGGCATCTTTCCCGATCTGGATTCGGCGGTCGCCGAGTTGCCGGTTACCCGGCGGGCGATCGGTGCGGTAACCAAACAGGTGGCGCAATTATTCCTCGCAAAGGCCTATCTGACCTATGGCTGGTGGCTCGAAAACCCGAACAATATCCCCTCCTATCCGGTGGAAACCGGTAGCCCACGGACGGACCCGGACGGCCACAATCCCGCCTGGTACTATCAAAAGGCGTACGATATCGCGTTGTCGACAATCCAAAATCCCGGCATATACGGACTTCAGCCGACATTCTATGACGTGAATGTGGCCACGAACGATTACAACAACGAGTGTATGCTGTACTCGGATCATACGCAGCAAAGCTCGCAATACAACGTCAGCAGCTTCACCTACGGCAGCGGCGGCACACCGGACAACTGGTCAGGCTGGTTTCAGACCTGGTCGTATCCGTCGATCACGAGCTCGAGTTCCTCGAGCAACTGGAGTTCGGTGTATTCGGTACAACGTGCTTCGGTACAGTGGGGCGGACGTCCCTGGGTGCGGAATGCTCCGCCGATCGAGGTGTTCACCAGGACGTTCGCGGATAAGACTGATGATTCGCGCTATGATGGGACATTCACGACTGTCTACCGCTGCAATCTGAAAGAGGCCGGCCTGCCGTACAATACCTTGTACAATGCCAACGATATGCCGATCGGTGAGGGAAGCCCGGTATTGACGTTCCTGAACAGCGATACGACGGGGATCGACTATTCCAACAGCACCTATAAGAGCAGCGTGGGCGCCGGCGTCCTTTCGGGACGGGCTGATTTCGTGATCGCACCGAGCGCTATCAATCGTATCGTTTATCCGGGTCTTTGGAAGCTGGGACCGTATCGCACCGACAATAACGGCGGTCTGGGTAACCCGAATGCGGGCAGCACCCGGCCGTATACTGCCGCCAAGTTTTCGGAATTATATTTTATTGCCGC
>DASZYU010000072.1:0-5556 GCA_035545215.1 Puia sp. | reverse complement strand
GATAAAGGGCACCTGTATTTTCAGGAGCTGTCGCCCAGTTTTATGTCCAAGGCGTTTGAAAGACTGGCTCCTTACAAGGACAGGATCGAGTTTTCCATAGCGAATGCCAGCTATTTGTCGTTCCCGAACAACTATTTCGATGCGGCGCTTCATTTCGGCGGCATCAATACTTTCTCCGAGATCGAACGATGTCTCAAAGAGATGGCGAGGGTGGTAAAACCGGGCGGCAGGGTCGTCGTGGGCGACGAAGGGATCGGACCCTGGTTACGAAAAACGCAATTCGGCAAAATAATGATCAACTCCAACCCGTTGATTGGCTACCAGGTGCCATTCGAATCGATACCGGTTGAGGCAAGGGAAGTAAGGGTAGAGTGGATCATGATGGGCGCCTTCTTCTTGCTCGAGTTCACTGTCGGGACCGGTGAACCCGTGGGAGACTACCACATCCCCATTCCGAGCGAACGGGGTGGAACGCACTGGACGAGATACCATGGCAATCTGGAAGGGATAAGCGATGAAACGAAACGCCTCGCCTACGATGCCAGGAAGCAATCCGGCAAAGGGATGTCCGAATGGCTGGATGAAGTGGTACGGTCGGCGGCACAGGAACAATTGGGAAAAAAATAACCGTTACGATGTTGAACTGGAGAAAGCTCGGTCGGATATTCGACCCTACGGAACATAGGACCTCGTGGATGTATCACTATGCACAAAACCCGAATGTGCTCGAACTGGAAGACAGGCTCAGGATCTATTTTACCTGTAGGCCGCAGCGGGATCAGTCGGGCAATTGCGTGAGCAATACGGCTTATGCCGACTTTGAAAAAAGGCCCCCTTTCAAACTGATGGGCGTCGCCGATTCACCCGTAATGGAGCTGGGCGGACCCGGGGACTTCGATGAATTCGGTATCATGCCGGGGTCGCTCGTCAGAATGGAAGAGTCCGGACAAATATGGCTGTACTATGTCGGCTGGACGCGCATGCAATCGGTTCCTTATAAGTGGTCCAATGGACTAGCTATCAGTAAAGATAACGGCAGAACGTTTCAGCGATATTCAAAGGGCCCGGTCATGGGAGCGACTTTCAACGACCCTTATCTGCAGGCATGCCCAAGAGTAATGAGACTTGACAAGTCGGAGTTCATCATGTGGTACAATTCCGGGACCGAATGGAATTTGATGGATGGCCATCATGAATCGGTATATATCACAAGGTTTGCCACCTCGGCGGACGGTGTCAACTGGTCTCAGAATAACCGGCAGGTCATTCCGACGATCGTTCCGAAGGAGTGCCAGACGAGTGCAAGCTTTATTTCTTTCGGCGGAAAAAACCATATTTTCTTTTCATACCGACATGGACTGGATTTCAGGAACAAGGAAAACGGTTACCGGATCGGATATGCCTATGGGGATAATTTCACCGATTGGACCAGAAAAGACGAACTGAGCAACCTGACCATATCGGATCAGGGTTGGGACTCGGAAATGGTATGCTATCCGCATGTCATAGAGATCGACGGCAAAATATACCTGTTTTACTGCGGGAACAATTTCGGCCAAAACGGGTTCGGAGTGGCGGTTCTCGACAATTGACAATATGACCAGCGAGGACTTTATTCTCGATCTGCCGATGTGCGTTTATAAACATGAGCGGTACATCGCACAGGCAATAGAAGGCGTAGTTAGCCAGAAAACCAGTTTCAGATACAGACTCCTGATCGGTGAGGACTGTTCCCCCGATAGGTCCAGGGAGATCATTCGGGATTACGCTGCCCGGTATCCCGATAGGATCGTACCTTATTTCCACCAGAAAAATATCGGGGTAGTCGAAAATAGCAAGATGTTGTTGAAGGCATGTACTTCCAAATACATCGCGCTTTGCGACGGGGATGATTATTGGTCGGACCCTTACAAACTCGAGTTGCAGATCCGTTTCCTGGAGGAAAACCCGCGGTTTGTCGGATGCTTTCACAATGCTGAAGAGCGGTATGAAGATGACCCGGATGCGGCGTCGTACCTTTATTGTAATTTTCCTTCGGCAACGTCGGTAAGCTTCAAAGACCTGAGCTCGGGTAACCTGATGCCTACCTGTTCCATCGTTTACCGTAACGGCCTGTTTGGACAATTTCCGGATTGGTATCATACGCTTAAAATGGGAGACTGGCCATTGCATTTGCTGAACGCGCAGTTCGGTGATTTCTGGTATATCCCAAAAGTGATGGGTGTGCATAGGCTTCATCGCACCAGCGTATGGATGTTGCAGGACGCGGAGAGGAACAATAAATACATCGAGGACGCTTATGATACGATGATAGAAGGATTCGCAGCGAACCCCGAGCATGTCGCCTTCCTGGTTGCGGGAAAAAAGGACTTTCTCGCAGGCGTAGAACGCTCAAAGAAGGCTGCCGGTATGAAAGCAAAAATGAAAGACCTGATGATCCGCCAGATCAGGAAACTCTGACGCCGGTGGAACTTACCCCAACCGATAGAGATGGCCATTAGGAAACTTCTCAGAAATATATTGCCTTATTATGTTGTTTCGAGGTATGCCGCTTCCCGCAACGCGGGATCGCGGCCTTCCTGGCGGCGTTACCTGAAAACAGGCGATTCGGTCCTGCAACCGAATTTCTCGATCGATGTCTACAATCCCGAACCCAGGGTGTATGTCCAGGCCGGGAAAGACAATATGCTCGATTGCCAGATCCTGTTCGAATCCGGCAAAGGCCAGGTGGTCATCGGTGACAGGGTCTATATCGGGAACAGCAAGATCATCTGCAGGTCGGGGGTCGAATTCGGGAACGATATTTTTGTCGCCTGGGGCGTCTATTTCTACGACCACGATTCGCACCCGATGGATTACCGGTTGCGGCAAAAGGACATCCTTCAGCAACTGAGCGATCACCGGAACGGCGACACCTTCATAAAGAACAAGGACTGGAGCGTGGTCAATACCGCACCGATAACGATCGGCGACAATGCATGGATCGGCATGAACTCGATCATTTTAAAGGGGGTGACGGTGGGCGAAGGCGCGATCGTAGGCGCCGGCAGCGTGGTGACCAAAGACGTCGAACCCTGGACCGTCGTGGCAGGCAACCCCGCGAGGGTCGTCAAAAAGCTGGATAACCGCTGAACTATGAAGATAATCGTGCTCGGCTCGGAGGGTTTTATCGGCAGTCATGCCGTTCGGCATTTTCGCGCGGCAGGCCATGCGGTGACCGCGGCGGACATCGTCCTCAAGCAGGAGAAGGACTATTTACTCATCAACCCCGAGCTGCCCGATTTCGCCCGCATCTTCACCGGGGCCGTCTACGATCTTTGCATCAATGCGACCGGCGCCGCGAACGTCCAGCTTTCCTTCAGCCACCCGGCGATGGATTATATGCTGAACGTGACCAATGTCTACAACATCCTCGACAGCATACGGCAATACAACCCGGCTTGCCGGTTTATCAATTTCAGCAGCGCGGCGGTTTACGGCAACCCCGTTTCGCTTCCCATCAGCGAGTCGGCGGCGCTCGACCCGGTGTCTCCCTACGGCTACCATAAGGTATACAGCGAACAGGTTTGCCGCGAGTTCTTCCGGCTTTTCGGAGTGGCTACCATCAATCTGCGCGTCTTCTCGGCATATGGCGAGGGCCTGAAGAAGCAACTGTTCTGGGATATGCACCGCAAGATCTCTGAAGCCAGGGATGCTATCGAGCTGTTCGGAACCGGTAACGAGACAAGGGACTTCATATATATTTCGGACATTATGCACGCCATCGACTGCGTGGTCTCGCACGCGCCCTTCGACGGGACGGCGATCAACCTCGCCAGTGGAAAGGAGTCGAGCATCAGGGAGGTCACGGACCTGTTCGTGCACGCGCTGCGGTCAAACGTGCGCATCCGCTTCACCGGTAACAACAAGATAGGCGACCCGCTGAACTGGCGTGCCGATATCTCGCTGCTGTCATCCTATGGATTCACGACCCGGTATTCGCTTTCAGAAGGAATAAACAACTATTGCCATTGGCTACGGGAAAAAAAATAGCGCTGACGTACTACTATTCGGAGAATTGGGTGGCTGGAAGTTATTATGTACAAAATGTCATAAGAGCTTTCAAGAGCCTTCCCGACGCCGAGCGGCCACAACTCGTGATACTTTATGAAAAGGAGCAGGGACTCGACGAAGTGAAGGCCATCGGGTATCCGTACATCGACTATGTCAATACCAGCCCCGGCAACAAGGGCCTTCTCTACCGGCTCGCCCGCAAGGTGTCGGTCGTGCTGTTCAAAAGAGACCTGTTGCTGGAACGCCGCCTTTCCGGTACGCAATACCTTTTCGAAGGAAGCGAACATTTCGCATTCATACCCAACCATTATTATTGGGTCCATGATTTCCAGCAGTGCCGGCTGCCCGGATTCTTTTCACAGGAGGAGGCGGACGCGCGTTCCGCCCTGCCGCGGAAAGTGGCGCAAATGGACGATGCGACGCTTATCCTGAGCAGCTATGACGCGCTGAATGACTTCAATACATTTTTCCCGGGATACAAATGCCGCGTCAAGGTCCTGCGTTTCGCTTCCTCGCTGCCGGATCTCTCCGGCATAGACTATTCGGCCAGCCGGCGCGAATTCGATATCCGCGAGCCGTTCTTTCTTTGTTCGAATCAATTCTGGCAACACAAGAACCACCAGGTGGTCCTCGATGCGATCCGCCTTTTAAAGGGCAAAGACCTTTCCTTCCAGGTGGTCTTCACCGGCAAGACCTATGACTACCGGACGCCGGAATATTTTCCGCGGCTGGAAGCATTCGTAAAACAACACCAGCTCGAATGCCGGGTAAAATTTCTCGGGTTCATCGACCGCAAGGTGCAGCTGTCGCTCGCGCAGCATGCCCTGAGCTATATTCAACCTTCGCTGTTCGAGGGCTGGAGCACCACGGTGGAGGACGCGAAATACCTCAACAAATTCGTCCTCTTATCGGATATACCGGTACACCGCGAACAGATGAAAGAAAATGTCGCGTTCTTCAACCCAGCCGACGCAGCGGACCTTGCCGCGAAAATGGAACGCGTGCTGGCCCAACCGCCGGTGATCGTCCGCACCGATTACCAAAAAAATATCGAAACCTTCGGCCGGGACCTGAATGAAGCGTTCTCGATCTCATGATCCGGCCCATCGCAATACACCTGCCCCAATTCCATCCCATTCCGGAGAACGACCGGTGGTGGGGCAAAGGCTTTACCGAATGGACGAACGTCGCCCGCGCACAGCCGTTGTTCGCCGGGCATTACCAGCCGCATCTGCCGTCCGATCTCGGGTTCTATGACCTGCGGCTGGAGGAGACGAGGGTGGCCCAGGCCGACCTCGCACGGCAATATGGCATTTACGGGTTCTGCTATTATCACTATTGGTTCAACGGCACCCGGCTGCTCGAACGCCCGCTGGACGATATGCTCCGGACCGGGACGCCCGACTTTCCGTTCATGCTTTGCTGGGCCAACGAGAACTGGAGCCGCCGCTGGGACGGCAACGAGAAGGAGGTGCTGATGCACCAGGAGTATTCCGAAACGGA
>DASZYU010000071.1:0-25526 GCA_035545215.1 Puia sp. | reverse complement strand
CGTATCCCACGGGTTGCCCGCCTCGACGCCGGTCATCCCGCGCGGCTCATGCGGCTCGAAATCCCCGGAATGCGCCGGCCCTTCGATCTTCGACAGATCGATCTCCGGCCGGTTCACTTCGCTGATCGTGTGTATCGGCATCAGCAACCGCGGCTTCCTGCCGTCCATCACCTCGTACAACGCTTCCTTCGGCCGGCTCACGCCCACATAATGTCCCTGCGAGATCACCGAATGCCGGCTCACCTTGGTCGGCCCCTCGATCACCCAGTCGGACGTCTTCTTTTTCTCGAAATGACATTCGTTACAGATCCAATCCTCGACCTCGCCCCACTGGTCCTTTCTCGCCGTCACGCGGAACACTTCCTCACCGCGGTACCACAACGTGACCTTGCCCTTGCATTTGGGATTGCTGCAGTCGCGATGCGCATCCACGGGCTTCAGGAACCACACCCTGTTCTTGAACCGGAACGTCCTGTCCGTCAGCGCGCCCACCGGGCACACGTCGATGACGTTTCCGATAAAATCATGGTCCAGCGATTTCTGGATGAAGGTCGCGATCTCCGAGTGATCGCCCCTGTCCAGGATGCCGTGTTCGCGCCGTTCGGTCAATTGATCCGCCACATACACACACCGGTAACACAGGATACACCGCGTCATGTGCAGTTGAATATAAGGACCCAGGTCCCGCCGCTCGAAGGTCCGCTTCGGGAACTCGAACCTCGTTCCTTCTTTCCCGTGTTCATAGCTCAGGTCCTGCAGCGAGCATTCGCCGGCCTGGTCGCATATCGGGCAATCCAGCGGGTGATTGATCAGCAGGAACTCGACTACCCCGTTCCGGGCATCGATGACCTTCTCGCTCGTAATATTCCTGACCACCATCCCATCCATCACATTCGTCCGGCAACTGGCCACCAGTTTCGGCATGGGCCTCGGGTCCGCCGTGCTTCCCGCGGCTACTTCCACCAGGCAGGTGCGGCATTTCCCACCGCTGCCCTTCAGCTTGGTGTAGTAACACATCGCCGGAGGCGCCACATCCCCGCCGATCTTCCGTGCCGCCTGCAGGATACTCGTCCCCGGCTCCACCTCGATGGTGATGTTGTCGATCGTTACCTTGAACAGCTTTTTTTCTTCAGCCATAATTATTTTTTTTCTTTTTTGCCCCGCCGTATGGCCGGGCGCATCTCACATCGCTCCGCGAAACGTCCAGCTCCATCCGCAGCTTACGCCGTCGCCGCCTCGAGCGGATCGGCATAGTGTGCGAGCCCGTAATTCCTTACCAGGCATTCCTTCGGATTCTCCACATGCCATTCGAACTCGTCCCGGAAATGCCGTATTGCTGCGGCCACGGGCCACGCAGCCGCATCCCCCAGCGGACAGATCGTATTGCCTTCGATCTTTCGCTGAATATCCCACAACAGATCGATATCGCTCTTCTTTCCCTTGCCATTCTCGATGTTCTTCAGGATCTTCTCCATCCAACCCGTCCCTTCGCGGCAAGGCGAACACTGTCCGCAGCTCTCATGCCGGTAGAACCTCGCCAGCGTCAACGTGTGTTTGACGACGCATTGATCCTCGTCCAGCACGATGAAACCACCCGACCCCATCATCGAACCCTTGGCAAAACCGCCGTCGCTCAGACTCTCGTAATTCATCAGCCGTTTCTCGCCTTTTGCCGTATTCAGCAACAGGTTGGCCGGCAGGATGGGCACCGACGAGCCGCCCGGGATACAGGCCTTCAACCGCTTGCCACCGGCGATGCCGCCGCAATATTCATCCGAATAAATGAACTCTTCCACCGGGATCGTCATATCGATCTCGTATACCCCGGGCTTGTTGATGTTGCCGCAGGCCGAGATCAGCTTCGTACCGGTCGATTTGCCGACGCCGATCTTCGAGTAAGCTTCCCCGCCATGATTGATGATGGGCACCACCGCCGCCAGGGTCTCCACGTTATTTACCACCGTCGGACAATCCCAAACGCCCTTGACGGCCGGGAAAGGCGGCTTGATACGCGGGTTACCCCGCTTGCCTTCCAGCGATTCGATCAGCGCAGTTTCCTCCCCGCAGATGTAAGCGCCCGCGCCCGTATGGACATAGATTTCACAGTCGAAACCCGTGCCCAGTATATTCTTGCCCAGCCAACCGTTGGCCTTCGCCTCTGCGATGGCCTGCTCGAGTATTTCAGGTATCCAGGCATACTCGCCGCGGATATAAATGTAGGTGCTCTTGCTGCCCAACGCATACGACGAGACGATCAGCCCCTCGATCAGCAGATGCGGCAGGAATTCCATCAGATACCGGTCTTTGAAGGTGCCGGGTTCCGATTCATCAGCGTTGCAAACGAGATAACGCGGTACGCCTTCCGGCTTGGCCAGGAAACTCCATTTCATACCGGTCGGAAAACCGGCGCCGCCGCGACCCCGCAGACCGCTCTTCTTCACTTCTTCCGTCACCTGGTCGGGCGTCATGTTCTTCAGTGCTTTCTCGACGCTGGCATAACCGCCTTCGCGGCGATAGACATCATACCCGCGGATCCCCTCCACATTCGCCTTCTCCAATAAAAGTTTTTTACCCATTTCTTTTATATATTACGATCTGAACGGCAGCGGCCAGGTACAAAAGCCCGGTCGCTCCCAACAGCAGTTCCTTCGTTCGCTCTTCCGTCACATTCACGCTCACGATCATCGCCGCCAGGCCCGCACCCAGCAGGCTAAAAACGATGATCCGGAATTTCTTCCTCTTCACGGCTTAATTGTTGATAGCCGCCTTTTCCCTGCACTCCTTGATGATCGCATCCACTTTCTCCGGCGTCAGGTGCTCCCGGAAATATTTGCCCAGCTGCATCATCGGCGCGTAACCGCAGGCGCCCAGACATTCCACCGTTTTCAATGTAAAAAGCCCGTCCGTCGTCGTTTCGCCGACTTCGATCCCCAGCCGCTGCCGGATATGCGCAATGATATCGTCGCAACCCCGCACCATGCAGGGCCCCGTCTGACAAACCTCGAACACAAAACGGCCCGTCGGCTTCGTATTCAGCATCGAATAAAAGGTCGCCACTTCGTATACCTCGATGGGCTCCAGCTTCAGCAGCGCAGCCACATAATCCATCGCATCGACGCTCAGCCACCCGCCGAACTCTTCCTGCGCCAGGTGCAGCACGGGGATGACCGCGCTCTTCTGCTTGCCCGCCGGATACCGTGCGACGATCTCATCGACCTTTTTCAACTTTTCATTCGAAAATTTCACCATAGTCCAGCTAATTGACACCGGCCGGAGGCCGGCAATAATTTTAAGCGTCCATTTCTCCCGCGATCAGGTTGAGCGAACTCATCACGATGATCGCGTCGCTCAGCATCGCCCCTTTCGTCAACTCCGAATAGGCCTGGTAATAGATGAAACAGGGCCTCCTGAAATGCAAGCGGTAAGGCGAACGCCCGCCGTCGCTGATCAGGTAGAAACCCAATTCCCCGTTCGCGCCTTCCACGGCATGATAGACCTCCCCCGGCGGGATCTGCGTTTCGCCCATTACGATCTTGAAATGCCAGATCAACGCCTCCATCTTCGTATAAACATCCTGTTTAGGAGGGAGGTAGTATTCCGGCGCGTCGGCATGATAAACGTCTGCCTCGGCGCCCTTCATATCCTGTATCTTGCGATAAGCCTGTTCGATGATCCGCAACGACTGCCACATCTCGCCCTCGCGGACCAGGAATCGGTCATAACAGTCGCCCGTCGTTCCCACGGGTATTTCGAAGTCGAAGTCGTCATAGCTGCTGTAGGGACTATGCACCCTCACATCGTAATCCACCCCCGCCGCGCGCAGATTGGGACCCGTAAACCCATAATTCAACGCGCGGTCCCCGCTGATCGGCCCCGCCCCGATGGTCCGCTCCATAAAGATGCGGTTGCGGGTGAAGAGGTTCTCGAATTCCTTCAGCACGGGGGGGTATTCGGCGAGGAACTTCTCCAGTTTCTCCCACACGGTATTGTTGAAATTCCGCTCGAAACCGCCGATACGACCCATATTCGTCGTCAGCCGCGCGCCGCAGATCTCCTCGTAAATTTCATAGATCAGTTCCCGGTATTGCATCACGTAAAGGAAGCCCGTAAACGCCCCGCTGTCCACGCCCACGACCGAGTTGCAGATCAGGTGATCCGAGATCCGCGCCAGTTCCATGATGATGACCCGCAGGTAATCGACGCGCTTCGGCAGCTTCATGCCCAGCAATTTCTCGCAGGTCATGTGCCAGCCCATGTTGTTGATGGGCGAAGAACAATAGTTGAGACGATCCGTCAGGGTGGTTATCTGGTACAAAGGACGCCGCTCGGCGATCTTCTCGAACGCCCGGTGGATATACCCTACCGTTTGTTCCGCCGAAACGATGCGCTCCCCGTCCAGCTCCACGATATTCTGGAACACCCCGTGCGTAGCCGGGTGCGTGGGCCCCAGGTTGAGTGTGGTGGTCGTTTTCTCGATGCTTCCTTCCGGTAGCTTGATATGTTGCTCTTGACTCATGTCAATTCAATTTTATGGTGCCGGCCCCGGCCCTCCACCCAGCCCCGAAGTTCGTCGGAGCCGCTCCGCCGGGCTCCTGCTTCTTCCCACCCTTCGCTTCGCCCGGGTGCACGCCCTTCTGCCGCATCACGCTATTCGGCCCATCACACCTTTGTAGTATCTGTATTCCAATCCTGCTTTTGCGGCCCGCTGCCCGGTGTCCCGCTGGCAGGCGTCCTCGGCTCATTCGGATCTCTCGGCGTCTCGACAGGACCCGCCTCAGGGCTTCGTCCCGCAACACCGTTCGCGGCCCTCTCTCCGATCGAGCTCCCTCTTCCGAACATCGCATCGTCCTTATCGACCCTGGTCTGTTCTTCCAGCGGATACTCCTTTCTCAAAGGGAAATAATCCATCTCATCCACGTTCAGGATTCGTTTCAGGTTCGGATGCCCGACGAAGTTGACACCGAAGAAATCGTAAGTTTCCCTTTCCATCCAATTGGCGGAGGAATACAGCTGCGTGGCGGTAAAGATATCCGGCCGTTCGATGGAGGCAAAGACTTTAAAACGGAGACGGATATTGTCGACGAGGTTATGGAGGTGATAGACGACCGCCAGCTCGCGGCCGGCCTGTCCCGGGTAATGCACTGCCGTCAGATCGGTCAGGAACCGGAAACGTAGTTCCTCGTCGTCAAACAGGAACTGCAATACTTTTAAATTCAATTCTTTCGGCGCCTCGAAGGTCAGCAAACCGTACGGCTCTTCAAAATGGGACAGCTGGTCGCCGAATTTCGCTATAAGACGCTCCTTAATCGTTTCATTACTTAACGTAATTCCGGGCATTTCTAATCTTTATTGTATTCCGTAGCTCTGAAGTAGTTCCTTATAGGATTCGCTATTACGGCGTCTGATGCTTTCTTTCCCCACCAGGTCCTGAATGCGTATAAATCCGTCCAGGATAGCCTCCGGTCTGGGCGGACAACCCGGAACATAGACGTCCACGGGCACCACCTGGTCGATCCCCTGTAACACCGAATACGAATCGAAAATACCGCCGCTGCTCGCGCAAGCCCCCACGGCCATCACCCACCGCGGTTCGGCCATCTGCAGATACACCTGCTTGACGACGGGACCCATCTTCTTGGCAATGGTGCCGATGACCATCAGCAGATCGCACTGACGCGGCGAAAAACCGAGACGCTCCGCGCCAAACCGGGCCAGATCGTAATGGCTGGCCATCGTGGCCATGAATTCAATACCGCAACAGGAAGTGGCAAAGGGCATGGGCCATAAAGAATTCTTGCGGGCTAATCCAACCACGCTGCTGAGACTGGTGGCAAAAAAACCTTCGCCCGGGTAGCCCTCGGGCATATCGGCCATACCGATGTTATTTCGGATATCGGCCTTAATAGGATGAATGTTAAATCTAACCGGACGTGCCATAACCTAAAATTTTAAACCGACCCTGCGAAATCATTCTTCCCAACGTAACGCACCTTTCTTGATGATATATATGAATCCAACCAAAAACAAGCCTACAAACAATAAAACCTCCCAAAATCCATTCCACCCCAGACCCCGAAAATTGACCGCATAGGGATAGAAAAAGATCACCTCGACATCGAACAGGACAAACAGGATAGCGACCAGGAAATACTTGATGGCCATGGGGTGACGGGCATTCCCGACACTCTCGATACCGCTTTCAAAATTCTGGAGCTTTTCCGCCGTCTTCCTCCGCGGCCCCAGCAAATGCGTGACGCCCAGAACGAGACCCACAAAGCCGAGAGCGAACAACAACTGGACACCGATAGGGAAATAACTGAAGGAAGAATTGACATTGTCCATGGAGCAAATGTAAGCCAGCCTGCTTAATTTCCAAAATAAGAGAGGGGTCCCCGTTCGTCGGACCCCTCGGAATCAAATACATACAAAAATTCGCTATCGTCGTTCCCGCGCCCCTGTCCCGGTCCTGGGTTTCGCCGCCGGAGCCGCTTTACGGGGAGGACGCGTCAGCATCTCGATGTACTTCTTGGCATCCCCATTCTCCGGCTCCACTTCCAGTATCTTCCGCAGCCAGTACACGGCCTGTTCCCGGTCATTCTTCGTATTGTTATAATAGAACGCCAGGCGCGAATACATATCGACCACATAGCGCAGATACAAAATGGAATCTTTGTTGCCTGCCGCTTTGGCGATCGAGTCCTTCGCCCGTCCGAACTCCGCCAGTTTCATCTCCGCATCCACGGCGATACCCTGCGAACCGACCGAATCGTCCTCGCCGGCCTTACTTCGCATACACCAGAGATAACCGTACACCTCGTCCGGGTATTTCGTCTCGTAGAGGCCACAGAAAATACTGTCTGAAGTCTTATAATTGCCGGCCTGGTAGTTGGCAATACCCCAGTTATACAGGTCCGTGTTGGTGGGGTCCTTCTTGCTGGCGTATGCAATGGCAGCCAGTTCCGCGATCGCCGCCTTGTTGTTCAGCTTCCTGGCCAACGCAGTCGCTTCCGCGAGGAATTTTGCCTTGTCTTCCGGCAGCGTATCCAGCTGGATGGCCTTCTCATAGTCTGCAAAAGACGCATTCATCGTCGCCGAATCCGGCTGCTTGCTTTCGATGTGACCCTTCTCTTCATAGTCGGCCGGCAATACGTTGGCAGGATTCTGCTTTTGGAAGTACGTGGTCATGTATTGCATCGCGGTCGTGGGATCGTTCAACGTGTCGCTGGCATATGCCACCATCTTGTACATCCGCGGCTCTACCTTATCCCCCAGGCTCTTGATCAAACCCAGCGCCTTGTCCTTGGCTTCCGAAAATTTCGAAGAAGCATAAAGGAAGTCTGTTTTCAGGTATTCCTGCTCCGGGCCGGGGTCGGAATTGGCAAGATATTTATCGAGGTATCCGGAAGCCTTGTTGACGTCCCGGAAATACCAGTAATAGAACAATTCATAATAGGCCGGCGCATAGGCGGGATCGATCTGCACGGCATCCTCGAACGCAGGCAGGAAGAACTCCTTGTTGTTCTGCGTGAGATAGATCCTTCCGATCTTGTACTTCGCCTCGGCCAGTTTGGGATCCATGGCCAGCGCCTTCTGGTAATTGGTCACCGCATTACCGCCATCGATCAGCTTGCGGTAGGCATCCCCCATCAGCAGATACGTGTCCGCGTCGTTGAAATGCTTCACCTGCGTAGCCTCGGACAGCTTCTGGATCGCATATTGCGCATCCCCCTGCGGGGCGTCGATATTGTTGTCCGCGATCGCGTTAAAAACAGGTATGTCCCTGTTCTTCGTCAAACTGAGCGCTTGCTCGAAACGAGCCCGGGCATCCTGCAATTTGCCCATCCGCAGTTCGCACCCACCCATGCCGACCAGCAACATGGGAGCGCTTCCGTTCGACTGCAGCGCCTTCGAATAAAGATCGCATGCGGCGGCGGAATCTTTCATGGCGAACAGGGTCTGACCCTTCCAGTAAATGGCCTCGATGTTGTTCGGATTGGAAGCCAGTATCTTGTCAAACACATCGCTAGCGCTCTTATACCGCTGGTAATACAGGAATTTCCTTCCCTGATCCACCGATTGAGCAAAAGCCACATTGCAGAGACCTGCAACGCTTGCCACCAGTAAAAGGCTGTTTCGGATCGTCTTCTTCATTACTTTAGACTGTTTAGAAGTGTGTAAATTTATATATTCTGGTTTATTTTTCGACAAAATCTCGCGATGTCCCGGCTCCCGGTATCGCATCGTTGCCCGCGTATTCAGCGGCTGCACCACGCCGCCACACCACGCCGCCGCATCACATTCACCCTTTCTCTCGCCCCGCTGCTGCACATTCCCGCGGCCCTTCGAGCCTCGCCGCCTGCTGCACATTCCCGCGGCCCTTCGAGCCTCGCTGCCTGCTGCACATTCCCGCGGCCATTCGACCCCCGCCGCATCACAACCCCGCTTTCTCTCGTAATACGATCGCCCTGCACTCGGGCCACCTTTCCCTGTCCGCCGCCCGAGGTCGTCCGGTCCCCCGCCTTTTACTGGCTGATCTGAACATCCCTGATTTGGAAATTCATGCCCACCGGCCACATATAACTCTTGCTGAAGATCAGCTGGCCGCGCTCGTACTGCAGAAAATTCACGAAGTTGCTTCCGATGCCGCTGAAATTCTCCTTTAATATATAATACAAACCTCGCACCAGAGGGTATCGCCCAAGCGCGATATTTGCCTGATACGGTCTGACATTTGTCGCACCCAGACAGCTTACACACTGGATCGCAGCTACTTTCACCCGCTTGCTGAACGTCGTATCGGCCGGGTCCGTCCGGTCTCCGATCCAACTGGCGCCCACAAACCCGACGGCACGGGGATTCCCCGCTACATAGTCGACCACCGCCTCGCCGCCTTTGGCGGCCATTACATTCTTTCCGAGCGGCGCCCCATGCAGGATCGAATCCATCGCAAACCGCACCGTACTGGTCGCCGTGGCGCCGTCCATCACCGGTTCATGCTCCTTGTCCGTACCGCTGAGCATGTCCTGCAGTTGCTTGATGCTGAAGATCGAGTCTTTCGAGGTATTGTTGACGATCACGGCCACCGCGTCCAGCGCGAGTTTTCCCCAGCGCGGCCGCATATGGAACGAATCCTGGTAAAAATCACCCTCCTTCACCGTTAGTCCCCGGGTGACGAGGACCAGGCGGGTCGAGTCGGTCGTGAGATCCCGCAGACATTGCGCCTCCGGCTCATAGTTCACGATGATATGCGCGTCGGGAAAGGAAGATTCGAATACTTTGATCTGGGAATCGATGACAGGTTTGAAGGATTCATCGACGCTGATATGAATGGTCCCATGGGTGGGCGTCTCCTGCGAGCCCCCTTTTGTATTGCTCTTGCAGCCGGCCAACAGCAAGCAGATCGCTACTCCAGTCAGAAAACCTTTTCCAGTCATTAATTATAATAATTTTTTCTAGCGCCCCTGTAGATCCGGAAACCTCCGTATAGGATGCAGAGTCCGGCGAACAAATACCGGAACTCATCGTCTATCGACAATTGCAGTTTAAACTTCGGCGCCAGCAGGAACAAGATGCCAAACCCAAAGATGATGACCCCCATTCCGAAATCCATGATGGCCCGCATCAGTGAATAGCCCTGTTTCCGCCGGTCCGGTCGTTCCGGAGCCTCGTTTTCCATATTTGATGATATCCTTGTGGGCAAATTAAGGAATAAACCCCAAAAACGCCCACATAATTTACTCCTTGGAGATGCATACCCGGCTCATTTCCATAACTCCACGCCACCGGCGCCGCTTTCCCTCCTTCGCCATTCCGCCCTCAGCCGCACCGCCACCCCGATTTCTTCCTTCACCTTCCGGCCGGCAGCGGCACCATCACCCCGTATTTCTTCCCCGCCATCAGCCGCACCATCACCCCGCATTCCTTCCCGCCATCAGCGGCACCATCACCCCGTATTCCTTCCCCGCCATCAGCCGCGCCATCACCCCGCTTTCCTTCCCCGCCAGCTCCGCACCATCGCCCCGCATTCCTTACCTTTGCCCCCCAATGAGAGTCCTCTTCGTTTGTTTGGGTAACATCTGCCGGAGCCCCCTCGCAGAAGGCATCCTCCGCCAAAAAGCGTTTGCGGCGGGTCTCGACTGGGAAGTGGACAGCGCAGGCACTAACGGGTACCACACCGGCGAAGCCCCGCACCACCTTTCACAAAAAGTCGCCCGTCTCAATGGGATCGACATCAGCCGCCAACGCGCCCGTCGATTCACAGCCGCTGATTTTCAACATTTTGACAAAATATACGCCCTGGCAGGCGATGTCCTCGAAGACATGCGCCGCATTGCGGGCAAGCAATTCGACGCATCCAAAGTCGCACTGCTGATGAACGAGGTCCATCCGGGCAAAGACCAGGACGTCCCCGATCCCTGGTATGGCACCGAGCCCGGCTACCACGACGCCTACCGATTGATCTCGATCGCCGCCGACCACATCGTTTCCAAATACGGCCATCCGGCCCCAACCTTCTCAAAGAACCATGAGCAAAAATAAACCCTCTCTACCCCAGGGTACCCGCGATTTCGACCCCGCCACCGTCCGCCGTCGCCGGCATATCTTCGATACGGTCCGGGATGTCTTCGAATTGTACGGGTACCAGCCGCTCGAAACCCCCGCGGTCGAGCTCCTCGAGACCCTCATGGGAAAATACGGCGAAGAAGGCGACCGGTTGATCTTCAAGATCCTTAACAATGGCCTGGGCGATCCGAAGAATATTGATAAGGCGCGTACGGCCTTCGAAAACGTCCTCCGCGGAAAGAACGACCCCGACCTGACCGAACGCGCCCTCCGCTATGACCTCACTATCCCCTTCGCCCGCTACGTCGCCATGAACCACGGTTCCCTTACCTTTCCCTTCCGCCGGTACCAGATGCAACCCGTCTGGCGCGCCGACCGGCCCCAGAAAGGCCGCTACCGCGAGTTCTATCAATGCGATGCCGACGTGGTTGGCAGCTATTCCCTGCTCAACGAGGTCGAACTGGCGTCTATCTATCACACGGCCTTCAAAAAGCTCGGCATCGACGCGGAGATCCGGATCAACAACCGCAAAATCCTGGCCGCGCTGGCCGAACGCTCCGGCGGTCCGGAAAAGATGACCGACATCACCATCGCCATCGACAAGCTCGATAAGATCGGCCTCGAAAAAGTGACGGCCGAACTCTCCGGACGGGGCCTCGCCAACGAACAAATCGCCATTGTCGAACAATACCTCGCCATCACCGGTTCCAACCCCGAAAAGCTCGCCGCGCTTCGCAGCCTCTTCTCGGGCAACGACACGGGCCTCAAGGGCATCGCCGAACTCGAACACATCCTGAATTACCCCGGCGCACCGCCGCTTATCCTCGACCCTACCCTCGCCCGGGGGCTGAACTACTACACCGGCGCCATCTTCGAGGTTAAGGCGAAAGGCGTGGAGATAGGCAGCATCGGCGGCGGGGGCCGTTACGACGATCTCACCGGCACATTCGGCGTCCCCGGGATTCCCGGCGTAGGCATCTCTTTCGGCGTCGACCGCATTTACGACGTCATGAAAGAACTCGGTCTGTTTCCCGACGACATCCACACGGGCACCAAACTGCTATTCTTCAACCTCGGCGAAGCCGAATCCCGCGCCGCGTTTGGTCTCCTGCAACAACTGCGTGCCAACGGCACTCCCGCTGAGCTCTATCACGAACAGGCAAAATTCGACCGGCAATTCAAGTACGCGGAGAAAAATGGGATACCCTACGTCGTTATCCTGGGTAGCGAAGAACTGAACACCGGCACCGTCAAATTAAAAGACATCCGCACAGGCACGCAAACCAGCCTGACCTTCGACGAACTCTCGCAGAAGACCGACTTTGCCTGGTGACCCGCATTCGATCGTTCATCCCGAAAAACCGGTTTTGCTCAGCGACCCGCATTCGATCATTTGTCCCCCAAAACCGACTTTGCATAACGACCCAAATGCCCTATCTTACTTGCATGAAAAATACTCTCCGCCTGCTGCTGGCGCTGCTGCCTGTCATCACCTTTTCCCGTGCATCGGCCCAAACCGTCAATCCTCTTTTTCGTCATATCCCTTCCGCCGCTGACCAGGTCTACCACGTCGATCTGAAAACGCTGGCTCCGAAACTCGACTGGTCAGGCATCGCCTCATTGATGAAGGAAGTGGGCAAAGGCAGGAAATTGCCCCTGGACATTATGAGCATGATGAATTCGGGTTGCGATTTCCATCAGGACGTCATCATCGCGCGCTCGAACGTCTATCAGCCGGACAGCATCAAGTATACGAGCATCCTTGTCCATTTGACCGATTCCGGGAAATTCGTGGCCTGGCTGCGTTCGCAGTTTCACGACGACCTGCATTTTCCGCATCAGGCCGGACACGAACGGGTGGCAGTCGACAAACACACCGCTTACGCCTGGAACGATAAAGTCGCGGTCATTTCTATCGGCAACGTTCCGAAGAATTCATCCGCCGTTGCTCCTTCCGAGCATTGGCTCGCAGGCAAAGCGGTCGCCGCACTCCGCGGCTCCGCCGGTTCCTACTTCACGACCGACAGCCGGTTCAACGCCGTTTTTTCCAACGATGGCGACATGCAGATCTGGAACCGCCACGCCGGCAATATGGGAGCATTGACCAAAATGGTCCAGGGCGCTCCCGGCGGTGCCAATGCCTCGCTCAACGGCCTCGCCCAACTGGCCGCCAAAACAACCAGCGGACACACCTTCGGCACGCTCCGTTTTGAACCCGGAAAGATATCTTATCACGCTGTTCGCCTACTTTCACCAAAAGAGCTGAGCAATCTGCAACAGATCGGAGGCCGGGGCTTAAGCAACGACCTGGCATCCGTGGCGCCTCCCGGAAAACTCATCGGTCTTGCCGGCCTGCACTACGATATAGGCTCCATGATCGACAGCGTGACAGGAAAAATACCGACGGATACCCTGAACGCCATGCTCGCGAAGAAAGGTATCCAGCTCCCGGATATCCGCCACGCGCTGAAAGGCGATATTCTCTTTCTTGCCTATGCCCCCGACAAGGGCCCCGGTGACTCCACCGCGAAAAAACCGGATCTCTGTTTCATGGTTTCGGTAGACGACCCGTCCGCATTTGCACGGATTGCCGGCAGCCTCAAATGGAAAGACGTAAAGACAAGAGCCGAATCCTCGACCGTCGATACTGCGCACCATGGCTTCTTGTCCTGGTATGCCGTGCAAAACGGTATCGCCATCGTCGGCAGCGATCCGGCGACCATCGACAATTTTTTGAATCGTCCATCCGGTAGCGCTAGCCCCGCGGAACACCTGCTCTTGAAGGAGTCGCGGACCGATATCTTCTACATCGGTGTCGACATGCATACGACCGCCGATTTCCTTACGGCCATCCTGATGAAGGGCGACACCATCTCGACAAAGAACCAGGCGTTGCTGGATGCGCTCCGGGCCATGGACGTTCTGCTCGTCTCCTCCGGCGGCACAAAAGACGGCGCAATGGAGGCTGACATCCAGCTTCGCATGACCGACAAGAACAAGAACGGCCTGGCATCGCTTCTGGACATCGTCGGCAAATTATCCGCCAAACCAGGTGGCAATGCCGGGCAATAGACGGGCCTTATTCCCGGGCTCGACGCTTGCGGCAATATCCCGCATTAATCGTAATTTTCCGCAAAAGCCGCAAACATGAAAAGGATAGTTCCCAAGCACCCCCTGGCCGTCCGCTGGATGCATTGGATCAACTTTCCGGTGCTGTTCGTGATGATATGGAGCGGCATGCTGATCTATTGGGCCAACGATGTATACAAGATCCACCTCGGTCACCGTATCCTTTTCGGATTTTTCCCGGAATCGTTCTACAAAGCCCTCAACATCTCCCACCGGCTCGCCGAAGGCATGGCCTTTCACTTTATTTTCATGTGGATCTTCTTTCTGAACGGCCTCCTGTATTTCGCCTACACCTTGCTGTCGGGAGAGTGGCGCTATCTTTTTCCCGACCGGCATTCCTTCAAAGAAGCGTGGCTGGTGTTGCTGCACGACCTTCACCTCCGGAAGACGGCGCCGCCGCAAAAGAAATACAACGGCGCGCAAAAGATCGCCTACACCGGTATCATCGTGATGGGAATCGGTTCCGTCCTGACCGGCCTGGCGATCTACAAACCCATCCAGTTCGCCTGGCTCACCTGGCTTTTCGGCGGTTACGGCAACGCCCGGGTCATCCACTTCATTCTAACACTGCTGTATTGCCTGTTCTTCCTTATTCACGTTTTGCAGGTCATCCTCGCCGGCTGGAACAATTTCCAGGCCATGGTCACCGGCTTCGACGTGGTGCGCGACCCCAAAAACCAACCACATGAGTAACCCGCCCACACCACCCTCCGGCTCGAATCCGCCCCCGTCCCGCCGCCCCTCCGGTTTCAACGCGATCCGAAGCGCCCTCCGCAAAGCGATGGGCTACAGCCGCGATCTCTCTCCGGAACAGCAGATCACACGCAGGTCTTTCGTCAGCTTTTCTGTCTTCCTAGCCCTGGGCGCAGTTGCCTGGAAATCATGGTTCTGGCTCAAAGATTCATCCCCGAGCAACGGGGTTCAGACGCCGCTTCGCAAAGGCCTGGACGCCGACGGAAAGATTTTTAAACATACCCTGTCCCCTGACCATTTGGCTCCTACATGGCCAGGACCGGCGGGCGCGCGCAACGTGCGTTACAACGGTGGCGTCGGTCTGGGCTCCAACGGCTTCGACGCAGCCGCCTGGCGTCTGCAGGTAACGACATTGGATAACCGCCAACTGTCCGTCAGCATCGACGATCTTCAGCGGCTTCCCCTGACCGAATTTGCGTTCGAATTCAAATGCATCGAAGGCTGGAGCCAGATCTCCTGGTGGGGCGGCGTGAAATTCAGCGATTTTGTCCAACACTACGGTCTCCAAAAAGAGGCTGCACTCGACTATGTCGGCCTCAGCACCCCCGACGACGGATACTATGTCGGGATCGACACGCCCAGCGCCATGCATCCCCAGACGCTCCTCTGCTACCAGATGAACGGCAAACCCCTCGAGCCGCGACACGGTGCCCCGCTTCGTCTCATCATTCCCATCAAATACGGCGTAAAAAACCTGAAGCGCATCGGCAAACTCCACTTCAGCAACGACCGCCCGCGCGACTATTGGTTCGAACGCGGGTACGATTATTATTGTGGATTGTAATATCACGGGCGTCCCAGCCTTACGATACGCCAGGCCTGTTCCGCAGCGCCCAGCCTTCACCGCATCCAAGCTCGCGGCCACCTCATACCTGACAAGGATCATTGCACATGCAGCACGTATCGTGTGCGGAGAGAACTTGAAAAACAAATAATTTTTTAGAAAACCCGTCGTTCTCTGAACATGACTCCTATCCGTTACTCTATGCGCTTCTTGCGCGCGGCCTTTCTTTTTCTCTCACTCTTTACAGTTGGGGTTTCCAACGCCGATGCACAGATGAACCTGCAGATGCTTATTGTCGGTGGCGGCGGAGGCGGCGGCAGGAACAATGGGACCAACTCCAGCGGTGGCGGAGGTGGCGGGGGCGGACAAGTGATTTCGGCAACGACTACCGTCCCGGCAGGAGCAGTCTTGAATATCGTGGTTGGCGCGGGAGGAAATGGCTATCGGTACTCACCCGCCGTAACCCAGACAAACGGCGGCGCATCCTCCATCACTTTTTCGTCGAGCACATGGTCGGCCGCCGGCGGAAATGCAGGAACGAACGCGACATCCAGTTCTTCATCGGGCTCCGGTGGCACATCGGTTAATTCGGATGGTTCAGGCGCCGGCGGAAGGGGCGGAATATACAACAATGGCAATACCGTATCAGGCTGGCCTGCGAATGGTGGTAATGGCCCTTCTTCCTTTTCAGCATGGGGCGCCGCCACGACCACGGGGCAACTGTCCGGCGGTACCTACTATTATGGGGGAGGAGGCGCGGGCGGCAACTGGGGTGGCCAGCTTGGATCGGGCGTGGCGAAGGCCGGTTTGGGGGGTGGCGGTCTGAGCAATTCGGATGCAACAGCGAACACAGGCGGTGGCGGCGGCGGGGCCAATTCAAATGGACACAGTGGCTACGATCTTCCCGGCGGGAACGGCGGCTCCGGGATCGTCATCATCTCCTATCCGGGTACCCCCCAGGCAACGGGCGGCACGGTGATACAGAGCGGCGGGAACACCTATCACGTATTTACCGCCAGCGGCACCTTTGCGGCGTTCGCCGTGCTTGGAACAGTTTGGCAATCCTTTAAGGCTTCGAACGCAGATGGCGCGATCATCCTCGACTGGACAGCGTTCGAAGCGTCCAACAACGCTCGCTATGTGATCGAAAGGAGCGCTGACGGATCGGATTTTCAGAACATCGCTTCTGTTGCTGCCAAAGCGGGCGGGGCATTGCAAAATTACTCTTACACCGACGCCCATCCAATGACGGGCAAAACCTGGTATCGCATCGAACAGATCGCAGAAGGAAACCGTGCCACCTATAGCAAAACGTTGACGGTAGAAACCCGCGCCGCCGCAAGCGAGGCCACCATTCGGTTTTCACCGAATCCCGTGCATGACCGCCTCGGCATCATGCTTGCTGCCACAACGGAAGGAATTATTTACTTCACCGTCTATAACGAAGGCGGCGCCGAGGTCTTCAGAGGCCGTCTTTACCCCGGCGTAAACAATATCGATATGCATATGGTCGGACCCGGCCTCTATTTCGTCGCAATTTCAAAAAACGGTCGCTGCATACAAGTGGAAAAGATAGTGAAGTAACCGGATGACCACCGTTCCTGCTAACGACCGGGCCGCTGCTTCACCGGTATCCATACCGTGCCTTGAACTCCTCCAGTTCGCGCTCGTTGAGATGCTGGAACAAGTAAGTCCTTCTCGACCGGTTGCGCTCGACAAAGGGAACATGCCGCCGGTAAAACTCGTCGAACACGAGGCCCAGCTGCTGCACGTGCTCCTTGCTGTCGAGATAGAACCCGACCGCGACCTTCGCGCCGCCTGCTTTGAAATGAACGTCGTTCGTCATGCCGTCCGATTTAGCGCCCGCCACCATCGCACCATCGTTCATATAAAGACCGTTGTAGGCCTCGACATTGAAATCCATATCGCTCACGACCCGCAGCGGATAGTGCATCGCGCCGACCGTAATTCCCTCCGGACTCACCACCAGTTCCTGTTCCGACAATCCGTAATTCCGCACATCGCCGCGCGCGATGAGTGCGCCGATGATAACGATGGCAATGCCCGCGCCAAAGACATACGGGATATAATCCAGCATATTGGGGATGAATGCAAACACCAAAGACGAGATCGCGACCAATAACCCCGCGTAAGCGATATAGGCGCGCTTGTTGGGTTTCTTAATGACGATCCGGGTGCGAAATTCCATACGCCAATTTACAAATTTTCATAGACGATAGCAGCCCCCTGTCCCACACCGACACACATCGTTGCCAGGCCGTGCCGTACGCCCTTTCGCCGGCCCAACTCGTGAAGCAACGTAGTCGAGATCCGTACGCCGCTGCATCCCAGCGGGTGACCGATGGCAATCGATCCGCCATTTACATTCACGACGCCGGGATCGAGACCCAGTTCGCGCATGCAGACCAGCGCCTGGACGGCAAACGCCTCGTTTAGCTCGACCAGGCCCAGATCGCCGACCTTAAGACCCGCCCGCTGCAAGGCCTTTTGCGTAGCCGGGATAGGGCCGATGCCCATGATCGACGGGTCCACCCCGGCAACCGCCATACTCACGATACGCGCCCGCGGCTTCAGACCAAAACGTTTCACCGCCGACTCGCTGGCAAGCAACATCGCAGCAGCTCCATCATTGATCCCGGCAGCATTGCCTGCGGTGACCGTGCCATCCTTGATAAACGCCGGCCGCAACGCCGCCATCTTCTCCATCGAACTATGCCGGGGCTGTTCGTCTTTATCGAAATAAATCTTCTCCTGTTTCCCCCCCAGTACCTCCACCGGCGCCAGCTCTGCCTCCCACCGGCCCGCCTCCAGCGCCGCAAAATATTTCTGCTGCGACGCCAGCCCGAACTCGTCCTGCTCGACCCGTCCCACTTTCCACTGCCGGGCCACATTCTCCGCCGTCTCACCCATGCTGTAAGGATGATACAGCTCCGCCATCCGCCGGTTGATAAACCGCCAGCCGATCGTCGAGTCGAAGACCTCCGCATTCCGGCTGAAGGCATGCGACGCCTTACCCATGACCAGGGGCGCGCGCGTCATGCTCTCCACACCACCCGCGATATACAATTCACCTTCCCCGCACATTATCCCCCGCGTAGCATCCATGATCGCCTGCAGACCCGAGGCGCAAAGCCGGTTCACCGTCGTGCCCGGCACCCCCACCGGCAGCCCGGCCAATAACGCCGACATCCGAGCCACATTCCGGTTGTCTTCGCCCGCCTGGTTGGCATCTCCCGCAATGACATCCTCGATGGCCGCTACGTCGACCCCCGGGTTGCGCCGGATCAACGCTTTGATCACATGTGCCAGCAGGTCGTCGGGACGGATAGAACTCAACGCGCCGCCGTACTTCCCGATCGGCGTTCGGACGGCATCGATAACATAGGCAGTATTCATATTGTCTGATTTGCGGCGGCAATTTACAGGAATTCCCCTGAACGGGCAGTAGCACGCTTCATCGGTGCTCCCATCCACGCCTCCATCCCACCGACGGCCCCTCTTCATCCATCGTTCATCCACGCTTCCATTCCGCCGCCCGTCCTTCTTCGTCTATCGTGCATCAACCCGCGAGCCGCTTTGGGCAAACGCCGAAACCGCGTACCTTTACCTTGCTTAATCTATTTTCCTATGGCCAGGTCATTCGACATCATCCAGGACACGCACCGCGCTTTCATCGAAAAACAAAAGATGTTTTTCGTGGCCTCCGCACCCGTCGGCGCAGAGGGGCATGTCAACTGCTCACCCAAGGGCGGCGATTGTTTCCGCGTATTGACCCCGAATAAGGTGGCCTATCTCGACTACACGGGCAGCGGCAACGAGACCTCCGCCCACCTTTTGCAAAATGGTCGCATCACGTTTATGTTTTGCGCATTTGACGGCCCGCCCAACATCCTGCGGCTCTACGGAAAGGGCGTGACCGTACTGCCGGCCAGCCCGGAATGGCCCCGGCTATCGGCCCTGTTCGGAGACCTGCATCCTGCCACCCGCCAGATCATCGTAGCCGACATCGACCGGGTCCAGACCTCCTGCGGTTTTGCGGTACCGTTATATGAATATACCGGCGAACGCGACCATGCCATCAAATGGGCCGAAAACAAGGGGCCAGATGGTCTCATCCAGTACCAGCAGGAAAAAAATCGGGTGAGTATCGACGGCCTCCCCACAGCCATGTTTTAAAGCCCCACCCTCGCTATCTCGCCCCACCTCGTCCCGCGCTCCCCAGGGCGCCCTCCCCCCAAAATTTCGTACCTTTGCGGCGTGAAAACGGCGTCGACAGAGAAAAAGAATATCAGGCACCTCAGCCTCAGCGAGTTAGAGCATTACTTCACCGCGCTCGGAGAGAAAAAGTTCCGCGTAAAACAGGTGTGGGAATGGCTGTGGCAAAAACATGCCCGCAGCTTTGAAGACATGACCAATCTGAGTAAAGAACTACGCGCCCGCCTCGCGGAAACTTTTGATTTCCCCGCTCTCACCGTCGACGCTACCCAATATTCTGCAGACGGGACGGTCAAAAGCCGCTTCCGGACCGCTGACCACCACCTTGTCGAAGGCGTCCTCATCCCCACCGACGAACGCAAGACCGCCTGCGTCTCTTCGCAGATCGGCTGCAGCCTGAGCTGTAAGTTCTGCGCCACCGGCTATATGGAACGCAAGCGAAATCTCGACTACGCGGAAATCTATGACGAAGTCGTCCTCATCAACGAACAATCCGAACGCGTCTATGGCAAAAGGCTGTCCAACATCGTTTTCATGGGGATGGGCGAACCTTTGCTCAATTACAGGAACGTGCTCGCGGCGATCGAACGGATTACCGCGCCAGACGGACTGGCCATGAGCCCGCGCCGCATTACGGTGTCCACGGCGGGCGTGGCGAAGATGATCCGCCAACTGGGCGACGACAAAGTGAAGTTCAAGCTGGCTCTCTCGCTGCACGCAGCCAACGACCGCAAACGCAACGAGATCATGCCCATCAACCAGACCAATAATATCAAGGCCCTCGTCGAGGCACTCAACTATTTCTACCAGCAAACGGGGAATGAGATCACGTTCGAATACATCCTGTTTAAGAATTTCAACGACAGCCGCCAGGATGCGGACGAGCTGGTCAAGATCTACCGCCAGGTTCCCGCCGATCTCGTCAACATCATCGAATACAATCCGATCGATCAGGCACTTTTCGCGAAACCCGACGAGGACACCATCCAGCAATTCATGCAACACCTCGAAAAGAACCGCGTCAACGCCCGTCTCCGCCGCAGCCGGGGCAAGGACATCGATGCGGCATGCGGCCAATTGGCGAACAAGCAATAGCCCGCCTCAATGCGACTATGGCAGAGCCACCCCCCCCGACCGCTGACCCACGCGCCCTTTTCGGTGAAGACCCCGATTTAACAGGTCATTGAGACGCGGGCCCGTTAAACACGGACGGATTTCGGCCGTCCTAAGAAAAATAAATCGAAAAATCATGACCAAGCAAATGTCTTCCCTCCTCATAAAGATCTGCATCCTGGTGGGAGCCTTTTTTCTGGGTCTCGCAGCCCGCTCGCATGCCCAAACCGTCGGCGGGAGCGCGGCAGACAACGCCCGGAATCCCGCGGACACTGTGCCCCATTACCGCATGCACCGCGGATGGTCCCAACGGTCCTGGACCGACGGTTCAGGCAACGATACCTCGACCCCTCGCTTTCGCCGTCCCTACGCGTACGGCCGTCCGGGCGGGCATGGTTTCCACGGCGGCGGATATGCCAACCGTCCCTGGGGTCACGGTCCCCAAGGCACTCAATACACACCGGAACAACGCCGGCAAATAGCAGCCATCAATAGAGCATATCGCCAGAAAGCTGCCGACCTCTTCAAACAGGACAACATCACCCTGAAACAATACAAGGCCGGCCTGCTCGCCCTGCAAAAGGAAAGAAAACAAAAGACCGAGGCCTTGCTGACCCCCGAACAAAAAGAGCGGCTGGCCGCTCGGCGCAAACGAATGTCTGAGAACGTCCAGGTCCGGGAAGCCGCTCATCTCGAAAGGCTCAAACTCCGGCTCGATCTCTCCGATGACCAGGTGGCAAAGCTGAAGACCGGCCAGGAAGACCTTCGCAGCCAGGCAAGATCCATCCGCGAAAACGACAACCTCCTGCCGCAGGAAAAAAGACAAGAGCTGAAAGCGCTTATGGCCAAACGCAACGACAACTTTAAGTCTGTGCTTACGCCCGATCAATATTCTCAGTTCGAAAAAATGTTCCATCATCGCCCCGGCGGTTTCGGTCGGCCCGGCAGGCACTTCGGCAATCCCAACGGCCCCGGCGGCCCCGCGAGTTCAGCCACGATATAGTGCATGCTTATCCGGTACCACCTCTGCATCCTTACAGCCGGCCGCAAGCCGGCTTTTTCATTCCCGCGATCGCCCGTCCCCCGCCTACGTTTTTACAAGCAAAAATCAACTCATTGATTTGCAGCAAATTAGTTTTTGTCTGTAAAAACACCTCAAATTGGAAACACCTCCGTCGAATCGTCCCATCCCATAAAAAGATGGGATTTTTTTTGAACCCCTTTGGTACATTCCCACCATTGCCCTTGTCTATTCCGACATCCGGACGGCTACCATTCCGGCGCCGCCATACGAAATGGACGAAAAAACGAAACATAAGAGCATCCTCGAACAGCGATTTTGGCTGCTGGTCAGCCTTCAGCTCACCGGCGAAGCCACCGCTGAGGAACTCGCCGAATTGACAGCACTCCTGCGCGACTATCCCGAATGGAGCCTCCGGATGGAACTGTTCTCCAATATCTGGCGGCAATCATCGAAGACCCCCGAATCCGCATCCAACGGCGACACCCGGTTCAATCGCCACCTCCAGCGCCTCAGCAACCACCTCTCCGACCCAGTCCTTGAGTACGAAGAACCAACCCCCCCTGCGGCGCAACCCGAAACCGCCCCGCCGGTCAAACACCTCCGCGCTCGAAAAGCCTGGACCACGGCCGCGGCGATCACCGGCGCCGCCCTCCTCATCGGCCTGTACCAGGCAAGCCGCCACAGCGGTAGCAGAGACCAAAACCAACCCGATGGGCTCAATACCGTATCTACGCGTCCAGGTTCGCGATCCAGGCTCCAGCTTCCCGACGGCACCCTGGTTTGGCTCAACGCCGACAGCCGGCTCAGTTACAAGATGGACCGCGGAGATCAAAACCGCGAAGTCACCCTCACCGGTGAAGCCTATTTCGACGTCGCGCACGACAAAGAACATCCCTTCATCATCCATACGAACACCATCGACATCCGCGTCCTGGGCACCACCTTCGACGTGGAGTGCTACGGCAACGACAAACATACCGAGACCAGCCTGTTCCAGGGCTCCGTCGAGATCACATTGAAGAATAACCCGGCGAGGAAGATCGTCCTCCAGCCGAGCGAAAAGCTCATCGTCCACAACGACGATATCGCCATCACCAACATTCCCGGCAAAACCCGCGACGCGGACGAGCCGCTCATGACCCTCGGCAAAGTGCACTACCAGCGAAAGGACAGCAGTTATATCGAAACGCTCTGGACGAAGAACCAGCTGGCATTCGACGATCGAACGCTGGAGGATGTCGCCCACCAGATCGAACGCTGGTATGGCGCCAGGGTGATCATTACGGACGACAGGCTGAAAGCCGCGCGCTTCACCGGCGTGTTCGAAGACGAAAGTCTCGATCAGGTAATGGAAGCCCTGCAGATGACGGGCAACTTCCACTACACCATCCGCAAAAAGGAAGTGACCATCACACCATAAAATACTCATTACACCATAACGATTGTTAAAAACCAAACACGCCAAAATATGAAGACCATCACATAACCTGCTTATCCCGCCGCCTGTGGCTACGCCGACCGCGCGGGGCCCGGCCGGTCTCGGGCAAAAAAAAGAGCGAAAGGTGTTGCAGCACCCTCCGCCCATACTCACTATTTCTTCATTACTCAAGCCTAAATTATGCAAAAATTTGGACGCCGGGCACCCTTTTGTGCACGCGGCCCTCTGACCAAATGCCTGCTGATGACCAAACTTTCCATTCTTTTCATCATCGCCTTTTCCACCCAGTCCTTTGCCAGGACCTATGGCCAGGAGAAGAACATCAGCCTTCGACTCGAGAATGTTCAGTTGAAAAAGGTCTTCAAGGCCATCGAGAATCAGGGGTATTTCCGCTTCGTCTATAAGGACGACATCCTGCCCCGTGAACAACTCGTCAGCATCAGCGTCAAAGACGCCTCACTCGACGAGGTCCTGGGTAGGGTCCTCGCCAACACATCGCTCGGCTACCGCCGCCTGAGCGACAACCTCATCGTGATCACGAAGGACCGGGGACAGCACCACACCGAGGCCAGGCCGCAAAATACCGCCCCGCCCGCGGACGACCTATCCGCTTATGCCACCCCTGTCACCGGGAAGATCACCAACGCGAAAGGCGAGTCCCTGGCGGGTGTCACCGTACAGGAGCAGGGTACGAACAATGCCACCACGAGTCGCGACGACGGCACGTTCACCATCAACGTCACCAGTGCCGACGCCACGCTGGTCTTCAGCTATGTGGGTTATCAGCAGCAACAGGTGCAGCTAAAGGGCGAGACCAATCTCAACATCACGCTCACCGCCGAGACTTCCAACCTGAACGAAGCGATCGTCATCGGTTACCAAACTGTCAGAAGGAAAGACCTCACCGGCGCCACCGGCGTCGTGAACATGACCGACGCAGGCAGGATCACCGCCAGCACCGTCGGCGAAACGCTGCAAGGCCTGGTCCCCGGCGTGACGGTCCGCAACCCCGGCAACCCCGGAGCCAATCCCATCGTCGAGATCCGCGGTGTGGGCAGTTTTTCCAGCAGCGATCCGCTTTATGTCGTGGACGGCATGCTCACCAACGAGAACCCCGTCATCAACCCCGATGACGTAGCCAGCATCCAGATACTCAAAGATGCATCCGCTTCGGCGATCTACGGCTCGCGCGCAGGTAATGGCGTGATCATCATTACCACCAAACGCGGCAAGAACGGTCCGGCGAAATTCAGCGTTTCCGCCAAGTATGGCAGCCAAATGCTTCCGAAAAAATGGAATGTGATGGATGCCTCCGGTTATCTAAAGACGACCCAGACCGAATACAGCAATTCGCAGGTCGCCCTGCCCGCCGGTGTAGCCGCACAGATCGCCAACCCCACGATCAATACGGATTGGCAGGACGCCATCATCCGCACCGGCAACGATCAGGACTACAATCTGGGCATATCCGGCGGCTCCACCACCAGCTCGTACCTGATCTCCGGAAGTTACTACCGGAACCAGGGCGTCCTCATCGGCAACGACTTCCAGCGGCCCAGCCTCCGCATCAATACCGAAACGCATCGGGGACGATTCAGTTTCGGTGAAAACCTCATGTTGAGCACGTCCATGAGCAACTATCCCGGGGGTGGCATCAATGCCTTCTACGAGGCGCCGACCATGCCGCCCATCATAGCCGTCAAAGGTCAGCAATATACGACCATCCCCTCCGACCCCGCCGGCTGGGGCTTCGGCACGAATGACGTCCCTACATTCGCCAATAACTACGTCGCCGTCGCGAACCTCGATAAGATCTACGCAACCGATTCGCGCATCGTCGGCAACGCCTATGCGGAATTCAAGTTCACCGACTGGCTCTCCTATCGCTTCAACGCCGGCGCCGAGGTCAGTTTCTATTACAACCGGGAGGTGCGCGACACGGGCATCTGGCGCTATGAGAACCAGCCTCCGGCCACCAGCGTCGCCGAGACACGCCAGACCTACACTAATTTCCTGATGGAACACACGCTCAATTTCAACAGGAGCTTCGGACTGCACAGCATCAGCGCTGTCGTGGGCTTCTCGCGCACCATCGATAAGACCGATTTTACGACCGCGGCTGCCACCGGCCTCGTCAGCACCGGCAACTCGATCTATACGACCCTGACCACGGCGCAGGGGGCCGCGAGCGTCGGCGGAGGTACGAACGTCGACTGGCGTCAGCACGGCTATCTCGGCCGCATCAACTACACCTATAATGACAAATACCTGTTGACCCTGACAGGTCGCATCGACGAGGACAGCCGCTTTGGCCCCGACAAACGCACCGGCTATTTTCCCTCCGCGGCCGCGGGATGGCGTATCAGCAAGGAGCAGTTTTTCAACGTCGCCTGGATCGACGACCTCAAGATCCGTGGCTCTTACGGCCAGTTGGGCATCAGCAGCGCGCTCGACAACCTGGGTTCATTCCCCTACCTGGCCGTCCT